>NZ_JBVJFF010000002.1:273588-673172 GCF_055587985.1 Streptomyces sp. NPDC046335
AAGAACCCCTACGGTTGATCGAGAAACCCCCCACCCCCACGCAAAAAAAAACTGCACATGTGGGGGGGGAAAAGGGGGGGGGGGGGGGGGGGGGGCCCCCCCCCCCCCCCCCCCCCGCCCCGCGTGCGCGAAAAGGCGGGCCGTCTCAGTCCGTCGGCCGCTTCGGACGCCAGACCACCAGCGCGCTCGCCTGCTGCACGTCCTGGTACGGGACGAGGTCACGGCGGTACGAGGCGTGCACCGCCGCCTCGCGCTGCTGCATGGCGGCGGCGGCTCCGTCCACGGCCGCGGAGAGCTCCGCGATGCGCGACTGGAGCGCGGCGACCTGGTTCTCCAGCTCGATGATCCGCTTGATGCCGGCGAGGTTGATGCCCTCCTCCTGCGACAACTGCTGCACCGTGCGGAGCAGTTCGATGTCGCGGGCGGAGTAGCGCCGGCCCCGGCCCGCCGTGCGGTCCGGGGAGACCAGGCCCAGGCGGTCGTACTGGCGCAGGGTCTGCGGGTGGAGGCCGCTGAGCTGGGCGGCCACCGAGATGACGTACACCGGCGTCTCGTCGGTGAGTTGATACGCCCTACTGAAACCGGACTGTCGACGACGGCCGTCCATCTCATGCTCCCTTCGCGGCCTTGAACAGGTCTGCCCGCGGGTCGTCGCCCGCGGTCGCCTCGCGGTAGGACTCCAGGGCTTCCTTCGCGGAGTCGGACAGGTCGGTCGGGACCGACACCGCCACCGTCACGAGCAGATCGCCCCGGGTGCCGTCCTTGCGGACCGCGCCCTTGCCACGGGCGCGCATCGTACGTCCGTTGGGCGTGCCCGGCGGGAGTTTCAGCGTGACGGGCGGGCCGCCGAGTGTCGGGACCTTCACCTCGCCGCCCAGTGCCGCCTCCGGATACGTCACCGGCACCGTCACCGTCAGGTTGTCGCCCTTGCGGCCGAAGACCGGATGGCTGTCGACGTGCACCACGACATACAGGTCACCGGCGGGGCCGCCGCGCTCGCCGGGAGCGCCCTTGCCGCGCAGCCTGATCCGCTGGCTGTCGGAGACACCCGCGGGGATGCGCACCTGCATGGTGCGGGACGACTTCGCGCGGCCCGAGCCGCCGCAGACGTCGCAGGGGTCCTGGGCGATCAGGCCCCGGCCCTTGCAGTCCACGCACGGGTCGGTCAGCGAGAAACCGCCGCCGCCGCCCCGCGAGACCTGGCCCGTGCCGACGCAGGTCGGGCACACGCGGGGCGTGCCGTTCTTGTCGCCGGTGCCGGAGCAGGCCTTGCAGGCCGCCTGGGAGGACATGCGCAGCGGCACCGTCGCGCCGTCCACCGCCTCCGTGAAGCTCAGCGTGACCTCGGACTCGATGTCCTGGCCGCGCCTCGGCTGCGTACGCGTGCCGGCTCCGGCACCCGCGCCGCCGCGGTTGAACAGGCCCCCGAAGACGTCACCGAGGCCGCCCCCGAAGCCGCCGGCCGCACCGCCACCGCCCTGACCCGGGGCGCCGCCTCCGAAGAGGTCGCCCAGGTCGAAGTTGAACGATCCGCCGCCGGCCCCGGGGCCCTGCCGGAACCCGCCGTTGCCGAAGAGAGCACGCGCTTCGTCGTACTCCTTGCGCTTCTTGGGGTCACCGAGGACGTCGTTCGCCTCGGAGATCTCCTTGAAGCGCTCCTCCGCCTTGACGTTTCCCTTGTTGGCGTCCGGGTGGTTCTCGCGTGCGAGCTTCCGGTACGCCTTCTTGATCTCGGCCTCGGTGGCGTCCTTGGGGACGCCGAGGACCTTGTAGTAGTCCTTCTCGATGAAGTCCTTGGTGCTCATCCCCGACGTCCCTCCTCACTCATCTCGTGACCGTCAGCCCTCGTCCGGGCCACCGGTCTCCTTCTCGTCCGCCTTCTCCGCGGCCGCGGAGCCCTCGGCCTCGTCGCCCTTCACGGTCTGCGCGCCGGGCTGCGGCTCGGCGACGGCCACCCGCGCGGGGCGGATGGTGCGCTCGCCGAAGCGATACCCGGGCTGCAGGATCGCGACGCACGTCGTCTCGGTGACGTCCGGGGCGTAGCTGTGCATCAGGGCCTCGTGGATCGTCGGGTCGAAGGGCTCGCCCTCCTTGCCGAACTGCTGGAGGCCCAGCTTCGCGACGACCGTCTCCAGCGACTCGGCGACCGACTTGAAGCCGCCGACCAGCTCGCCGTGCTCCCGCGCGCGGCCGATGTCGTCGAGGGTCGGCAGGAGCTCGGACAGGAGGTTCGCCGAGGCGATCTCCTTGACCGACACCTTGTCCCGCTCCACCCGACGGCGGTAGTTCTGATACTCGGCCTGCAGCCGCTGGAGGTCCGCGGTGCGCTCGTTGAGCGCGGTGCGCACCTGGTCCAGCTGGGCGGTCAGGCCCACGTCCTGGGCGGACGTCTTGCTCTCCGTGTCCCCGGCCGGGGCCGCCGGGCCCTCCTCGATGGAGGGCTCGGCGGCCTTCGGCGCCGCGTCGTCAGAGGTGGCGCCGGAGGGGACGTCAGACTTGTCGGCGTTCTCGCCGAAGCCCGGGGTCTCCTCGGTCATCAGGCGGCGCCACCCTTCTGGTCCTTCTCGTCGTCGACGATCTCCGCGTCGACGACGCCGTCGTCGTCCTTGGCCTGCTCGCCGCCGGGGGCCGCGCCCTCGGCGCCGCCCGCGGCCTGCGCGCCCTGGGCGTCGGCGTACATGGCCTGGCCCAGCTTCTGCGAGACGGCGGCGACCTTCTCGGTGGCGGTGCGGATCTCGGCCGAGTCCTCGCCCTTGAGCTTCTCCTTCAGCTCACCGACGGCTTCCTCGACCTCGGTCTTGACGTCACCGGGGACCTTCTCCGCGTTGTCCGCGAGGAACTTCTCCGTCTGGTAGACGAGCTGCTCGCCCTGGTTGCGGGACTCGGCGGCCTCGCGGCGGGCGTGGTCCTCGTCCGCGTACTTCTCGGCCTCTTCGCGCATCCGGTTGACCTCGTCCTTCGGCAGCGAGGAGCCACCGGTGACGGTCATCTTCTGCTCCTTGCCCGTGCCCAGGTCCTTCGCGGTCACGTGCATGATGCCGTTGGCGTCGATGTCGAAGGCGACCTCGATCTGCGGGACACCGCGCGGGGCCGGCGGCAGGCCCGTCAGCTCGAACATGCCGAGCTTCTTGTTGTACGCCGCGATCTCGCGCTCGCCCTGGTAGACCTGGATCTGGACGGACGGCTGGTTGTCCTCGGCCGTCGTGAAGATCTCGGAGCGCTTGGTCGGGATCGTGGTGTTCCGCTCGATGAGCTTCGTCATGATCCCTCCCTTGGTCTCGATGCCGAGGGACAGCGGGGTCACGTCGAGGAGCAGGACGTCCTTGACCTCGCCCTTGAGGACACCGGCCTGGAGGGCGGCGCCGATGGCGACGACCTCGTCCGGGTTCACACCCTTGTTGGCGTCCTGGCCGCCGGTCAGCTCCTTGACGAGCTCCGCGACAGCGGGCATACGGGTCGAGCCACCGACGAGAACGACGTGGTCGATCTCGGAGAGCTGGATGCCCGCGTCCTTGATGACGTTGTGGAACGGCGTCTTGCAGCGCTCCAGGAGGTCGGACGTGAGCTGCTGGAACTGGGCGCGCGTGAGCTTCTCGTCCAGGTGCAGCGGGCCCTCGGCGGAGGCCGTGATGTAGGGCAGGTTGATCGTGGTCTCCGTGGAGGAGGACAGCTCGATCTTGGCCTTCTCGGCCGCCTCGCGCAGGCGCTGGAGCGCCATCTTGTCCTTGCCCAGGTCCACGCCGTGGCCGTTGTTGAACTGCTTGACCAGGTAGTCGACGACGCGCTGGTCCCAGTCGTCACCACCGAGGTGGTTGTCGCCGTTCGTGGCCTTCACCTCGACGACGCCGTCGCCGATCTCCAGGAGCGAGACGTCGAAGGTGCCGCCACCGAGGTCGAAGACCAGGATGGTCTGGTCGTCCTTGTCGAGGCCGTAGGCGAGAGCGGCGGCGGTCGGCTCGTTGACGATGCGCAGGACGTTCAGGCCCGCGATCTCACCGGCCTCCTTGGTGGCCTGGCGCTCGGAGTCGTTGAAGTACGCCGGGACGGTGATGACCGCGTCCGCGACCTTCTCGCCCAGGTACGACTCCGCGTCGCGCTTCAGCTTCTGCAGGATGAACGCCGAGATCTGCTGGGGGTTGAACCCCTTGTCGTCGATGTCCACCTTCCAGTCGGTGCCCATGTGGCGCTTGACCGACCGGATGGTCCTGTCGACGTTGGTGACCGCCTGGCGCTTGGCGACCTCGCCGACGAGCACCTCGCCGTTCTTCGCGAAGGCGACGACGGACGGCGTGGTCCTGGCGCCTTCGGCGTTGGTGATGACGGTGGGCTCGCCGCCTTCGAGAACGCTGACGACGGAATTAGTCGTGCCCAGGTCGATGCCGACCGCACGTGCCATTTCGGTTCCTCCAGATGTACTTCTTGAGTGGATCTGGCTCAAGGATGCATGGTCGCTGCGCTTGCGTCAACAGATGTGAGTCGAGGGGGCTCAACTCTTATCCCGGGCTTACGCGCAATGTCGGTCCCTCCCGGGGGGCCGTCTTCGCCTGCGGGTCCGTCATGGCTGGTCGCACAGTTCCCCGCGCCCCTGACGGGGCCCCTGTGGGGCAAGGGTGGCCTGAGCGACGCAGATCACCGCCTCGCTGGCTACAGTGCGACCGGGTAAATGGGTAGTCTCAGACGGACTGCATAAGTTACCGCTTAGTAATAGTTCGCCTCGCAGGCCCGAGGAGCCCCCGAATGCAACTCGCCGCGATCATCGTGTCGCTGGTTCTGACCGTGGTCGGCGTAGCGCTGCTCGCACGCGCCATCGGCCAGTTCGTCCGGTACTTCAAACTCGGACAGCCCGTACCCGCGGGACGCAGGACCGACAACCCATACCAGCGCAGCGTGACGCTCGTCCGGGAGTTCCTCGGGCATACGCGGATGAACCGCTGGGGCATCGTCGGATTCGCCCACTGGTTCGTCGCCATCGGCTTCCTGACGCTGCCGCCGACGATCATCACCGCGTACGGCCAGCTCTTCCAGGCCGACTGGATGCTGCCGGTCATCGGCGGCTTCTTGCCGTACGAGCTCTACATCGAGTTCATCGCCGCCATGACGACGGTCGGCATCGTCACGCTGATGGTCATCCGGCTGCTGAACCTGCCCTCTCGCCCCGGGCGCAAGTCCCGCTTCACGGGCTCCAAGATGGGCCAGGCGTACTTCGTCGAGTACGTCATCCTCACCATCGGCCTGGCGATCTACGTCCTGCGCGGCCTCGAAGGCGCGCTGCACCACGTGGACCACTACGAACCCGCGTACTTCGCCTCGTACCCGCTGATCCTGGCCTTCAAGGGCCTCAGCCTCTCGACGCTCCAGACGCTGGTCTACCTCACCGCCATGATCAAGCTGGGCACCACCATGATCTGGATGATCACGGTGAGCCTCAACACCAACATGGGCGTGGCCTGGCACCGCTTCCTGGCCTTCCCGAACATCTGGTTCAAGCGCGAGGCGACCGGCGGGACCGCCCTCGGCGAGCTCCAGCCGATGACGTCCGGCGGCAAGCCGATCGACTGGGAGGACCCGGCCGAGGACGCGGTCTTCGGCGTCTCCCAGGTCGAGCAGTTCTCCTGGAAGGGCCTGCTCGACTTCTCCACCTGCACCGAGTGCGGCCGCTGCCAGTCGCAGTGCCCCGCGTGGAACACGGGCAAGCCCCTCTCGCCCAAGCTCCTGATCATGTCGCTGCGCGACCACGCGCACGCCAAGGCCCCGTACCTCCTCGCGGGCGGCGGCAAGACCATGGAGGGCGACGAGAAGGCCACCGCCGAGCAGCTGGCCGACGTGCCCGCGGCCGCCCTCGCCGAGGCCGAGCGCCCCCTCATCGGCACGGCCGAGGAGAACGGCGTCATCGACCCGGACGTCCTGTGGTCCTGCACCACCTGCGGCGCCTGCGTCGAGCAGTGCCCGGTCGACATCGAGCACATCGACCACATCGTCGACATGCGCCGCTACCAGGTGATGATCGAGAGCGCGTTCCCGTCCGAGGCGGGCACGATGCTCAAGAACCTGGAGAAGAAGGGCAACCCCTGGGGCCTCGCCAAGAAGCAGCGTCTTGAGTGGCTCAAGGAGCTCGACTTCGAGGTGCCGGTCGTCGGCAAGGACATCGAGGACCTCACCGAGGTCGAGTACCTGTACTGGGTCGGCTGCGCCGGCGCCCTCGAAGACCGCGCCAAGAAGACGACGAAGGCCTTCGCCGAGCTGCTCCACATCGCGGGCGTCAAGTTCGCGATCATGGGCGGCGACGAGAAGTGCACCGGTGACTCCGCCCGCCGCCTCGGCAACGAGCCGCTGTTCCAGCAGCTCGGCCAGGAGAACGTCATGGCGCTGAACATGGCGTTCGGCGAAGAGCTCGACGACGACGGCAAGGTGACGCCGGAATCGGCGAAGCCCAGGACGGCGAAGAAGATCGTCGCCACCTGCCCGCACTGCCTGAACACGATCGGCAACGAGTACCCGCAGCTCGGCGGCGACTACGAAGTCATCCACCACACGCAGCTTCTCCAGCACCTGGTGGACGACGGCAAGCTCGTCCCCGTCACGCCGGTCGAGGGCCTCATCACGTACCACGACCCGTGCTACCTGGGCCGTCACAACAAGATCTACACGCCGCCGCGCGAGATCATCGCGTCGGTGCCGGGCCTGCGCAACGAAGAGATGCACCGCCACAAGGAGCGCGGCTTCTGCTGTGGTGCCGGTGGCGCCCGGATGTGGATGGAAGAGCGGATCGGCAAGCGCGTCAACAACGAGCGCGTCGACGAGGCGCTCTCCCTCAACCCGGACATCGTCTCCACGGCCTGCCCGTTCTGCCTGGTCATGCTGACCGACTCGGTCAACGGCAAGAAGAACGACGGCAAGGCGAAGGAGTCCGTCCAGGTCGTGGACGTGGCGCAGCTCCTGCTCGAATCCGTGAAGACGCCGGTCGACCCGGCGGGCGACGAGGAAGCGGCGGACGCGCCGACGCCGGAGCCGGTGAAGTAACCGGCCCCCCTCCCGCCGTCCAGGCCGGTTCCGCCCTCCGGGGCGGGACCGGCCTGCACTTCATCTGCCCATCCCCATCCCTGCCGGCAGCTCGCACCACACCAACTTGCCCCGCGGGCCGTGGGCCTTACCGGGAGCGCACCAGGGATCGGTGTCCCACACCCCGATGCGGAGGACCGCCCCCGCACAGTGCAGCCGGAGCGAGGCGGGTCCCTCGGTGTGCCGCACGGCATTCGCCCGGCACAGTGGCAACGTACTGCTCCGCGAGAGCGACGAGCCCGAGCGAATACTCGCCCTCGCCCAGCAACCTCTGGCCGCCCTCCTGAGTTCGATCCGCGCAGCTCACTGCGGATAAGTGCCGCCCAAACCGTACGATTTCGGGCGCCTATCCGGAACTTTTCCGCCACCGCCCCCGGCGCCCTCGTGCCGCACGCGGGAGGGGAGCATCATGGGCTGGTTGTTGTCGGCTGTGGCGTTCGGGGCGGGTGAGAGGCATGCGGAGTGCCGGGGTACGGGGCGTGAGACGGGGTGGGAGATGGGGCGTACGGCGTGGCGGGGTCACCGGGGGCGCCCTTGCCATGAGCTGCGCGCTGCTCCTCGTGGGCTGCGGCAGCGGTGGCAGCAGTGAGGGCGGTGGCGGCGCCTCGCACAAGCCTGTCAGCATGGCCGGCAAGGGCGCCCCGCAGCAGCCCGTCCCGCGCGGCAAGGGGAGCGAAATCGACGACGACTTCAACGGTGACGGCGCCCGTGACCTCGTACTCGACGACCTCGTGCACCGCGACCACGGCGACGACGCGGGCATCGGCGTCGTCTACGGGGGCCGACGCGGGCTCACCCCCGGCGCCCGGCAGTTGCTCAGCGCGCACGCCAACGGCGCCCGTACGAAGGGCGAGCTGCCCGCGGCCTTCGAATCCGAGGCCTCCTGCGACCTGGACAAGGACGGCTTCAGCGATCTGCTGGTGTCCACCGACCCGCCGTACGACGGACTCGGCCGCCCGCCCGTGCCGCTACAGATCCTCTTCGGCTCGCCCAAGGGGCTGACCGGCAAGGCCGTGAAGCTGAAGGTGCCCGAGCAGGCACGTTTCGGCAATGACTGGCCCGACCAGCCGGTGTGCGGCGACTTCGACGGGGACGGCGCCGACGACCTCGTGCTGCACGCCAGCGGGGCCCGGCTGTCGTTCCTGCGCGGCCCGTTCAAGCGGACCGGCGCCCCGCGCGCCGTCGCCGAGCCGGTCACCGCGCCCGGCAACAACCTCGTGAGCGGCCGCGCCACGGACGTCGACGGCGACGGCTACGACGACGTGCTCGTACGCAAGGCCGCGGGCGCGTCGGGCGCCGCCGCCAGTGCCCTCGTCCTGGGCGGTCCGCAGGGGCCCGACGAGACCGGGGTGCTCTTCCCCGCGGGCAAGGACGTCGCGTTCGGCCGCTTCGGCAAGGGCAAGGGCATGGACGCGGCCATCGCCACGCCGAAGGGCGTCGCCCTGCGCTACGAGGTGCCCGGCACCCCGCGGGGTTCCCTGGAGGCCAAGGACGTGGCCGTGGACGCGGGGGACCTCGACGGGGACGGCCTGAGCGAACTCGTGATGAGCGGGGCCGGCAGCGGCTCCGGGGGCAGCGCGGGGGACGTGCGTGTCTTCCGCGGCCGTACGGCGGGGCTCGCGGCCAACGCCACCGCCACGGTCGCCCCCTCGGCCGAGGGGACCACCCAGGTCCTCCAGGTCGCCGACTTCGACGGCGACAAGCACGCCGACCTGGTCCTGCGGACCTACCGCGGGGACAGCGAGGACACCGTGGGCGTCTACCCGGGCGGCGCACGGGGCGACCTGGTCGCGCGCAAGCCGTCCGTGACCTTCTCGACCGCGGAGTTCCTCGCGCTGAGCGGAGAGTGAGGGGCGACCAAGCGGGGCGGCCGGGCAAGGCGGGGCGGGGCGGGGCGGCAAGGCGAGGCGGGGCGGCCGGGTGGCCACCCCCGTCGCACAACCCTTCGTACACCTCACCCGTCACACCCCCGGAAGCACTGATCCGTCCCCCACTTCCGGGAGTCCCACGTGCGCGTAAGAAACCTGGCCGTCACCGCCTCCGTCGCCGCCCTCGCGGCCACGGGGCTCACGCTGCCGCTCGCCGGTACCGCGAGCGCGGCCTCCGCCCTCAAGGACGACTTCAACGGTGACGGCTACCGCGACCTCGTGGTCGGCTCGCCCGCCGCCAACTCCGTGACGGTCACGTACGGGTCGGCGTCCGGCGTCTCCGAAAGCCGCGCGGTCACCGTCACGCAGGACACCGCGGGCGTGCCCGGGGTGAAGGAGGCCGAGGACGAGTTCGGCGAGAACGTCACCAGCGGCGACGTGAACAGGGACGGCTACGCCGATCTGATCGTCGGCGCCCCCGGCGAGCAGGTCACCGGCAAGCCGTCCGGCTCCGTCACCGTCATCAAGGGCGGCAAGAACGGCTTCACCTCCGGCGGCCACGTCGTGAACGCGCCGAACGACACGGCGGGCCGCTTCGGCGAGGCCACCGTCTGGACCGACTTCGACGACGACGGCGCGGCCCAGCTCGCCGTGGTCAGCGGCGACAACTGGTGGTACTTCTCCAACGCGGGCGAGGACGGGCGCGCCTGGGGCCTGGAGGTCGACTTCATCCCCGAGGGCATCCACCTGGACGGCCTGGTCGCGGGCAACTTCAAGCGCAAGGACGGCATCGGCCTCGTCCTGTACGGCGAGCGCGCGGACGGCGGCGCCTGGACCGCCCACATGAACGGCGGCGCCGGTGACTACGGCTACCAGGCCGAGATCCTCGGCGAGGGCGACGACCCCACGGCCACCCGCGAGGCGGCCACGGCCGGTGACGTCAACGGCGACGGCTACGCCGACCTGATCACCGGCAACCCCCGCGACGAGCGCGGCGGCTCGGTCACCGTGCGGCTCGGCGGCGACCGGAAGTTCGGCGCCCCCGTGACGTACAGCCAGGCCAGCGCGGGCGTACCCGGCGCCGACGAGGCGGGCGACGCCTTCGGCTCCGCCGTCTCCGCGGGCGACGTCACCGGTGACGGCCTCGCCGACCTCGCGGTGGGCGCGCCCGGCGAGACGGTCGGCACCGTCGGAGGCACCGGCAGCGTCACCCTCCTCACCTCGGCCGACGGCACGTTCGCGTCCGGCAAGGCCTGGCACCAGGAGAAGGCCGGCGTGCCCGGCGTCGCCGAGGCGGGCGACCGCTTCGGCACGTCCGTACGGCTCAAGGACATCAACAAGAACGGCAAGGCGGACCTGTCCACCGGCGCGACCGGCGAGGACATCGGCACGACGAAGGACGTCGGCGCCGTGTGGGTGCTGCGGGGCACGGCGACGGGCCTGACCTCGTCCTACGCGGCCTCCTTCAACGGCTCCGACTTCGGTGCCGGCGGCGCGGACGCGGCCTTCGGCCACACGGTGCGCTAGGCCGCCGTCGCCCCGCCCTTCACAGCAACCCCCTTTACCGCAGGCGAGTTGGAGACACTCAGTGGTCGCATACGTGCGGAACTCCGCGCAGAAGTCCGCGCGCAACAAGCTCATCGCGGCGGGCGCGCTCTGCGTCGCCACCGCGCTCGGCGTCACGGGCCTGACCGCGGGCGCCGCGTCCGCCGCCCAGCCCTCGAAGCTGCGGGCCGACTACAACGGCGACGGTTACGCGGACCTCGCCGTCGGCGTGCCGGGCGCGACGGTCGGCGGCAAGGCCAAGGCCGGATACGTCAACGTCGTCTGGGGCGGCTCACGCGGCCTCGGCACGTACGGCTCGGCCACCGTCAGCCAGGCCACGTCCGGCGTGCCCGGCACCGCCGAGGCGGGCGACGGGTTCGGCAAGGCCCTCACCTCCGACGACATGAACGGCGACGGCTACAGCGACCTGATCGTCGGCACGCCCGGCGAGGACTCCGCGGCGGGCCCGTCCGCGGGGACCGTCACCGTCGTGTGGGGCGCCGCGCGTGGCTTCAAGGGCGGCTTCACCGCCGCCAACGGGACCGCGACCGACAGGGACTACGGCACGGTCCTCGCCACCGGCGACTTCGACAAGGACGGCGACCAGGACATCGCCCTCAACACCAACTCCGCGGGGACCGGCCGGGTCGCCGTGCGGCAGGGCCCGTTCACCGCCGGTTCGCCGTCGGCCCTCACCACGGTCCAGGGCTGGGAGTCCAGTGCGCCCACCGCGCTGACCAGCGGCGACTTCGACGCGGACGGCCGCGACGACCTGGCGATGTCGTACGACGGCGTCAGGAGGTCCGGTACGACGATCCGCGGCACCGCATCCGGCGACTGGAAGCAGCTCTGGTACACGGAGGTCTTCACCAAGTCCGCCCTGGCCGCGGGCGACTTCGACGGTGACGGCACCGACGACCTCGCGATCGGTGAGGTCACGCCCCGCTACGACGGCCCGGAGCCGAGGTGCGAGTGGCGGCTGGGCGGCGCGGTCTTCACCAACTACGGCAAGAAGGGCCATGACTTCGGCGACGGCGGCTACTCCTGCACCACCCAGGGCAGTCTGCGGGTCGGCGGCACCGAGGAGAGCGGGGACAACTTCGGCGCGCACCTCGCCGTCGCCGACGTCGACAAGGACGGCAAGGACGAACTGATCGTCGGCGCGGACACCGAGGCGGTCGGCACCGCCAAGAACGCGGGCACGTACTGGGTCCTCGCCGCGCGCGGCACCGGCGGGAGCCTCATGGGCCCGGCCTACAGCCAGAACTCCACGGGCGTCGCGGGCACGGCGGAGGCGGGCGACCGCTTCGGCGCGGCCGTCGCCACCGGCGACTACAACGGCGACACCTACCCGGACATCGCGGTGGGCGCGCCCGGCGAGGACGGCAAGGGCGGCGTCTGGTACGCCGCGACCCCGAAGGACGGCCCGAACCCGCCGGTCACGTCGGTGACGCCGGCGAAGCTGGGGCTCACGGGCGCCAAGGGGTACGGGGCGGTGCTGGCGCGTACCGGTAACTAGGGGACGGGCCGCGCGTGTTGGGACATGCCCGACCCGCACGCGCGGCCCAGAAGTTCTCCACAACCCCATACAACCCTTGGCTCACACCAGCGGTCTCCTTTGCGCCTACCGCGGCGCCAACTCCCGGACAACACCGGCTGAACGCGCCCGGAACGCCCGTAATCCCGTACTCCGGTACTCCGGTACTCCGGTACTCCGGTACTCCGGTACTCCGGTACTCCGGTACTCCGGTACCCGGTTACGCACCCCGTTGACATCCGCCGCGGATGCCCGCCAGGCATCCCCGCACGCCGCAGGAGAACCGTATGGCCCAGCACCAGCGCACCACCGCCACCCGCAGACGCATCCGCCTCGCCGCGGCGACGGCCGTAGCCGTCGCACTGACCGGAGGGCTGCTCACCGTCACGGCCGCCACCGCGTCGGCCGCCGAGCCGCCCGCCGCCCTCCAGCCCGACGACGCCGACTTCAACGGTGACGGCTACGCCGACCTCGCCACCTCCGCCAGCCGCGCCTTCGTCGGCGGCAAGGACAGCGCGGGCCAGGTCGTCGTCACGTACGGCGGTACCCAGCGACGCCACGTCACGTACAGCCAGAACAGCTCCGGTGTGCCCGGCAGCGCCGAGAAGGGCGACTTCTTCGGCTCGGACACCGCGTACGGCGACTTCGACCGCGACGGATTCGACGACCTCGCGGTCGCCGCGATCGGCGAGGACGTCGGCTCCGACACCGACGGCGGCACCGTACAGATCCTGTGGGGCTCGAAGAACGGCCTCTCCGGCGGCACCACGCTGAAGGACCCGCGCCCCACCAAGCACGACTTCTTCGGCGGGCCCATGCAGGCGGGCGACTTCAACGGCGACGGCAAGGACGACCTCGCCATCGGCGCCAGTTCGGGCGCCGCCACCATCGACGTCTACAAGGGCGGCTTCACCCGCGGCGGCGGCACCGGCGGCCGCTACACCGTCCTGCCGCCCATCCACAGCGGCGAGGACGCGGGCCCCCTCAACCTGCACTCCGGTGACGTGAACGGCGACGGCAAGGACGACCTGATCGTCGACGGGTTCTCCACCGCCGACGACTACAACGCCAACCTCTGGCTGCCCGGCAGCTCGCGCGGCGTCACCACGACCGGCGTGCAGCGGCTGCCCGGCGGCCACATCACCGACGTCGGCGACACGGACGGCGATGGCTACGGCGACATCATCATCGGCCTGACCTGGGACGACGGCATCCCGGGCGCCCACAAGGGCGGCAGCGTGCACGTGGTGAAGGGCAACGCCAACGGCCCCTACGGCGGCAGCGACGTCATCACGCAGGACAGCCCGGGCGTGCCCGGGAGCGGCGAGAAGGGCGACGCGTTCGGCACCGAGCTCGACCTCGGCGACATCAACGGCGACGGCCACCTCGACCTGGTCGTGGGCAGCCCCGGCGAGAACCTGGACGGCGTCGCCGACACGGGCTCGGTCACCGTCGTGCTCGGCGCGGCCGACGGCTCCGGCCTCTCCACAGCCGGCTCGGTCCTGCTCAGCCAGAACACCTCGGGCGTCCCCAACACCAACGAGAAGAACGACTTCTTCGGCTCGGACGTCCACGTGGACGACCTGAACGGCGACGGCCGCTCGGACGTCTCCGTCGGCGCGCTCGGCGAGAACGGCTCCAACGGCGCGCTGTACCTCCTGGGCTCCAAGCGGAGCGGCGCGCTCACCGGCACGTCCGGCGTCTACACGTCCACGCTCGGCATGTCCGACTCGGGCACGCCGCGTCTGGGCTCCAACTTCGCCGACTGACGCAGTCTCGCGTCGTACTGACGCAGCCTGGCGTCGTACTGACGCAGCCCCGCCTTGTGGCAACTGCCGGTGGCCGCGGCGGGGTTGCGGCAACGCAGCGCCGCCGGGCCACCGGCCCACCGGTCCACGGGGCCACTGGCCTGGCGGTCCGTCGGCCCCTCGGTCCCCCGTCCTGAGAGTCACTCGTACCCCGAAGAGCTGGAGCCCCCGTGCGCATACGCCCACTCGCCCTCGCCGCGGCCACCGCGCTGGCCGCCACCGGTCTCACCCTGCCCCTCGCGGCCACGGCGAGCGCCGCCCCCGACAAGCCCGTGCGGAGCGACTTCGACGGGGACGGCTACGCCGACCTCGCCGTCGGCGTGCCCAGCGGCACCGTCGACGGCAAGGCCAAGGCCGGCTACGTGAGCGTCGTCTTCGGCGGCCCCGGCGGCCCCGGTTCGAGCAACGTGCGCCGCATCACGCAGGCCACCGTCGAGGTCCCCGGCACCCCGGAGGCCGGTGACCGCTTCGGCGGGGCGCTGACCACGGCGTACGTGGACGACGACCAGTACGCCGACCTCGTCGTCGGCGCCCCCGGTGAGGACCTGGGCGCCAAGACCGACGCCGGCTCCGTCACCGTCCTGTACGGCACCGGCGACGGCTTCGCCCTGGCCAACACCGCCGCCCGCGGCGCGAAGACCGGCGACGCGTACGGGAACGCCCTGGCCGCCGCGGACTTCACCGGTGACGGCGACGTGGACCTGGCGATCGGCGGCAAGGACCGGGTCGTCGCCAACCTCAACCCCCTCGCCGCCCGCACCGAGCCCCTCATGGCCGACCGCATGGGCGGCCGGGCCCCCGTCATGACCACCGGCGACTTCGACTCCGACGGCCGCGCCGACCTGGCCGTCGCCTTCTACACGCAGAACCAGCCCTACACGCAGTCCCACGTGCAGGTCCGCACGTACGACAAGGCCGAGGGCACCTTCGGCCTGACCTGGAGCAGCGACAACAGCGCCGCGAACGCCCTCGCCGCCGGTGACTTCAACGGCGACGGCCGCGACGACCTCGCCCTCGGCAACTGCCGCGAGGTCGCCGACGAGAACATCGACGACCCGTGCGGCCCCGAGGAGCTCGCCGAGGGCGGCGGCATCCACATCCACTACGGCGGCCCCGACGGTCTCATCTGGGAGGGCCAGACCCTCAACCAGGACACCCCCGGCGTCCCCGGCGCCGCCGAGACGGGCGACGACTTCGGCAACGCCCTCGCCGCCGCCGACCTCGACGGCGACGGCAAGGACGACCTGATCGCGGGCGCCCCCGGCGAGGCGATCGGCAGCGCTGCCCGCGCGGGCGCCGTCACCGTGCTCAAGGGCGGCAAGAAGGGCATCCTCGACGCCTCGGGCAGGGCGGACGCGGTCGCGTACCAGCAGAACTCCCGCGGCGTCCCGGGCACGGCCGAGAAGGGCGACGCCTTCGGCACGACCCTCGCCGCCACCGACTACGACGGCGACGGCCGCCCCGACGTCTCCGTCGCGGCCCCCGGCGAGAACGCCTCCGCGGGCGGCGTGTGGAACCTGCCCGGCGGCGCCACCACCGGCAGCAAGGCCGTCACGCCCAAGTCGATCGGCCTGCCCGCGTCGGCACACCCGTACGCGTACGGAGCGGTGATCGGCGGCTAGGGCGGTCCGGAGGCGCGAGTGGTGGTGCGGAGGCGCGCGTGGTGGTGCGGGGCCCTCGGCAACCCTTCAGGGTTCCCCTAAGGGTTGTCACAGGTCGGCAGCAAAGCCTGTCTCCTCCCAAGGAGGGACGACCCCAACCCCGAAGACCAGGTACGTTCGATTCGTGGCTGGATTCAGGATCGGACGCGGCCGGGACAACCGCGCCCCGCAATCGCGACCGCAACAACAACCGCGGCAGCAGCCGTACGGACAGCAGGCCCCCCAGGGGCAGCAGCAGCCGTACGGCTACCCACCCGCGCCGCCGAACCCGCAGCAGGGCGGTGGCCCGCAGTACGGGGGCGGCCCCCAGGGCGGCGGTGGCCCCCAGTACGGGGGCGGTGGCGGTGGCCCGCAGTACGGCGGTGGCGGCCAGCAGTGGCCCCAGGCCGGCGGCGGCCACGGCGAGCCCGAGTACTTCGGCGGCGCCCAGGGCCAAGGCCCCCAGGGCGGCTACGACCCGTACGCGGCCAACAACCCGGGTCACACCCAGGCCTTCTCCATCGGCGAGGACTCCTACACCCAGGGAGACACCTACCACGCGGGCCAGGCCACGGCGGTGCCCATCGGCCCCCGCCTGCACTGGAAGGACCTGCTGCGCGGCATCGTGCTGCGCCCGGCGCCGACCTTCCTCCAGATGCGGGACTACGCGATGTGGGCCCCGGCCGCCGTCGTCACGTTCCTCTACGGCCTGTTGGCGATCTTCGGCTTCGACGACGCCCGCTCGGACGCGATCAACGCCACGCTCTCGTCAGTGGTCCCGTACGTCCTCACCACGGGCGTCGCGATCACCATCAGCGCGTTCGTCCTCGGCGTGGTCACCCACACCCTGGCGCGCCAGCTCGGCGGCGACGGCGCATGGCAGCCGACGGTCGGCCTCTCCATGCTGATCATGTCCCTCACGGACGCGCCCCGCGTGATCGTGGCCCTGTTCCTGGGCGGCGGCCAGCCCTTCGTCCAGCTCCTCGGCTGGGCGACCTGGCTGGCGGCGGGCGCGCTGCTCACCCTGATGGTGAGCAAGTCCCACGACCTCCCGTGGCCCAAGGCACTGGGTGCGGCCTCGATCCAGCTCCTGGCGATCCTGTCGATCATCAAGCTGGGCACGTTCTAGTACGTACGTGCAGTACGTGCCGTACGTGCCGTACGTAAGCGAAGAGGGCCCGGGGACGACCAGTCCCCGGGCCCTACTCACTCACATCAGGCGTCGAGGACCTGACCGGCGCGCTTGACGACGGGCGGCTCGACGCTCCAGGGGAAGTTGATCCACTCGTCGGTCTGAAGGACTTACACTTGCCTCCCTGAGCCGCGCCCGAGGGGGGAGCGGTACGGGCCCGAGGGGGGCAGCAGGATGCACGGATACCCGTATCTAGAGTCCGGCATGAGGGTGCTCAAAGTCCGTCGGATCAGCAGAGACACCGAGGCTAGCTCTGCACTCGACCGGCAGAACCAGGACCAGGACGCCGTACTTGCTGGCACCAGTTGCCCGGTAGCTGGGGACGTGGTTGACGCCACGGTGTCAGGGTCGATCAATCTCCCGGACCGGAAGTCTCTGGGTAAGTGGATGAGAGATCCACTCTGGAATGAGTGGGACGCAGTCATGGTGACCTCACTTGACCGCATCACTCGGGACAAGTGGCATTGGGAGCAATTCGCCGAGAAGTGCCACCAGGCAGGCAAGGAAATCATCTGCCTTGATGATCCGGCACTAGATATTCACACCACCGACGGTAGGACGATCGCCTACCTGAAAGCAGCACAGGCACAGAAGTTCCGGGAGGCGATATCCGCCAAACGGAAGAACCAGACTCAGCACTACCGGCAGGCAGACCTATGGGGCGGGGGTACGTGGCCATTTGGGTACCGTCCTACACCGGTACCGCAGGAAGACGGCAAACTCAGGTACAAGCTGTTCCTTGACCCGGTGACCGCTCCCCTTGTTCGGGAGGCCTACGAAAGACTGGCCTTTGAAGGATGGTCCATGGGCAAGGTTGTCCGAGACTGGAACCAGCGGGGAATCCTGACAGCAAAGGATCATCAGCGGAATGTGAATGCCACTGAAAAGAAAGTCGGCACACAGACTGCGGTCCGAGGATCCAAATGGCAGACAAGTTCACTGGGCGCCATTCTCCGGAAGCCAACCCTTAAGGGAATCGCCATACATAACGGCGAACCTCTGATCCGGGGCGGTAAGCCCGTCAGGTGGGCTGAACCCATTCTGACCGACCAGGAATGGGATCAGCTTCAGCAGGTTATGGAGAAGCTGGGCAGCAGTAGGTCCGGTATCCGAGGAAACAGTGACCCGACTTCGGGCCTGTTCCTGTGCCCCTGTGGCTGTAAGCAGTACCCGGACAAAACAGTTTCCTCGGTCCGCAAGGATGGCAGCAAGAAGGTAAACCACTACTTCCGGTGTGGTGCTCGAATCCTCAGGGGGAAAGCTTGCGACTTCCGCACTTCGTGGCGGAGAGACGAGTTGCTTACAGAACTAGAATCAGGGTTCCTGCACCGGTTGGGTGACAAAGAGGTGATGGTTCGGGACTGGATCCCTGGCACTGACAACCGGAAGCAGATCAAGGAACTCAAGCAGGCTTACGAGAACCTGGTAGCCGCAATCAAGAGTGCAACCAACCCCATGGTGCTCAGCTCGCTCACTGAGTCCATGGAGGACACCGCCGAACTACTGGCCAAGCTGGAAGCTGAACCCTTCAGGCCCGGCTCCTGGGCCGAACGTGGCACCGGAGAGACCTACCGACAGAAGTGGGATGCCATGCCGTCATGGGACGACAGGGGCCCGTTCCTTCACCGCTCTGGCTTCCGGCTGATCTCAGTGGGCCACGAGGAGATGGACGGGCCTCTGTTCGTCCTGGTATCTCCCACAGAAATCGTGAGCACGGACGGCACAGAGTACGACTCCAAGGAGTACGACGAATTGGTGCATAAGACGTACCGGAAGACGATCCAGAACATGGAAGCTAAACACCAGGACATACAGGAACTGAAGAACGAGAGGCACGCGGAGTACGACGGCATCTAGAGCCACGGACAGGCATCTAGGGAGGTCTCCACCGGGGCCTCCCTTTCTGTTGCCCTGCCGCAAAATAAGGAACAGCGAATATCGACACTTTGTCGGCAGAAGCGCTTGCATCCCAACCGCCACAAGGGTGAGTGACGCTGGTCGCAGCGCCTTAGGCAGTCAGCTTGGGCGCACTAATGGCCACGGAGACCCGTACAGGATCTCGCTTGCTATCACGTCCCGATCAGGATTATGTGCGTATGAGGGCCCCTCCCCCTCCCCTTGCGGGGCTTACGAGGCCACGCGCACAGAAATCCGCAGAGCAATCCACAGTCTCTTTCAGTCCTTTTGCTGCAACACCTCAGCGAACAGAGAGCGCCACTGAGGACACTTCAGCAGTTGAAAGGACAGGCTTGCACAACAGCATTCACTTCACCGACTGGCAGAGTCGATGCCGTCATCGACATGGCCAGGTTGAGCTGAATGATCTTCATCACCACGCAGATGTGGCCTCGGTGAGCAACAGGGGGTTGGACCTCTCGGAACGTCTGCTGAGGCAGCACAGGCCACGAGAGGCGAGCCTAGGGCACTCGGTCGGTAGCCAGTGCCGGAGGGCCCTGGAAGGCCGGGAGGCTGCCACCAAGACACAAAGAAGGCTGCCCGTCCGCATGGACCAAGGGGCGTGGGTGGGCTATCAGGAGAGCAAGAGGAGGGCGGCGGGCTGCTGACTCCCATGGGTCCGTTTAAGGGCCGAAGAGGCGTGTGAATCATCCGAACATCTAGGGGGCACCCCCCCCCCCGTCGATTTCAGAGACGCTGAGGCTTAAGTCACGGATCATCTAATTACTGTGACCCAGATCACATCATCAATCTTGTAACACCAGATACATCAGAACGATTTACCTAGCGATGGTCCGATCTTCCATTTACTCTCAATCCGTCAGGGCTGAGAACCTGCCAACGCTTTAGGCTGCCCTAAAACTGCTCGAATTGAATGACTCTCGAATTTGTGAACCGTCACCCGCCGGAGAAATTAACATGCCGTTCCCGCAAATGAACCCGAGAGAATCCCGAGACGCACTAGCCGCTGAGTTATCTGAAATCCTGCATAAGGAGGGAAAGGATCAGTGCGAGATATTCGAAACCCTGCAACAATTGGGGGTTCCGGTATCCATAGCCCACGTGATCAGCAATGATGCAACTCGCTAGTTTAACCACATACTGATAGTCACCTTAGCCCCTGGCTTTTGCCAGGGGCTTTTTTGTTCCCCGAATGGAGATACTTATATGCTGACGATTCTCGACCCCTTCACCAACGCGGCCCCCGTAAAGCTCGACTGGACGTGCGACTACTGCGGGACTTCCAACCCCGTGCATGGTAATCACGGGGGTTACCGCAAGCCCAACCAAGAACTCTGCTGGGAGCGCCCTCCCGCTACTCCTTTCGTTGGTTGCGATGTCTGCACTCATCCGAGCGGCCACTACCGGGGGTGCCCTGATGATGCCCTGGAGACTGCCGTACCAATGGAACTCCCCACTGTGGTGGGGGTCCAGAATGGATTCTTCTCTACCCATGCATTTGAGATCAGAGAGCACAGTTCGAAGCTGCGTAAGAGGGGATTCCCGTTCGCAGCCGAGCACACCCCACCAATGGGGCAGGCTGCTCTCTGGTATGCGGAAGTCATGCAATACGTCCCTCAAAGCGGGAGGGACGTTGCCCGGCAGATAGCCAGGCTGGCAGGAGACGGCTCTCAGGTAACCATCCCGTGGCGCTCACTGGCGGATTCCGTAGGCAAGCGCAATCGGGCGGGGAACCTCCGCTCGTACACCGAACGAGGGGTTGAGGTTCTGGTGGAGTCCGGATGGCTGTCAGTCCAGACCATCGGACAGAAGCGGGGAGCCACGACCACCTTCTACCTACAGGTGGGGGACCTGATCGACTGGTCTCACCTGGAGTCAGAGGCCGACTACGAAGAGGCCATCTGACTTATGGCCCTAGTAGTGAGTCGGTGGTCTGGAGAACTTATGGCCCTAGTAGAGACCGGCCCCCCGCCGGTCTACTGAGAGTAGAGAGTGAGCGGAACCAAGGGAGATCACGACTGAGACCAGTAGTAGAGGCGCCTCCACCCGGCGCCGACTATGAGTGAGTACTGAGACTGGCCCCTGGGAGCAGACGACCCAGGGGCTTAGTACTGAACAGACAGTGCCGCAGAATTCGGCTAGTCATAGTTGCTGAAGATTCAGAAGACAGGACCCAGCTATCGCGGCTGGGGTCTTGTTAATTCTCAGAGTCCAGACGAGTACGGCTACGCATCTGGCCTTCAGAGCCAGATGCTCAGTCTCTCCTCTCAGAAGGACTATGCCGCTTTTGGCGGCAGCAGGTGAGTAGATACCCAGTCAGTACTAGACAGTCGCTAGCTCCTGTCTGTCCTCCTGTTTCACAGATGACTCTGAACTCCAGATACACGGAGTCTCTTCTTGGTACGTGAGTCAGATGCTCAGTGGGCCTCTCACCGAGCCGGATGACTATCCTTAGCCTCAGAATGCTCTGTGTGCTGTCCTCCCAGTCTTCCAGAGCCTCCGGCACCGGGGTTGTCGCCTGATGTCTTCGCGGCCCCGCAGGCGGGACCTCAGGGCTTCCTGATGTGTTACGCGCTCGGTAGCAGTCCCACAGCCTGTAGCCGTTCAGATGGACGGTGTTCCCTCTGGCAATCTGCTGTCTCCCAGAGTCCCTAGAGCACCATCTCTGGTCAGGGAGGACGTATTCGCCGGCCTCGGGTGCCAGAGAGTTTGCTTGGCAGTAGGAATGCCCCGGTGTCTTCCGGCTGACTCCCTCGGGATCAGCACATGTCACGACTACGCGTCTGCATGCAACCAGGAAGCTGCACCGAGGACATCTCAGTGCAGTTCCAATGAACGTCTCGCAGCTTCACCCGATGTCTTCGCCCAGCCCAGTCCGATGTTCTCGCAGGTCGGCAGCGGCCCGACCTCGTGGCGGGCTGACCTGGGGCCACTTCCTTAAATGGCAGAGCCAAACCCTTTTACCTAGTGAGAGGGCGCGTGCGCTCCTGCCCTTAATCTTGCGTGCGGAACCCTTTTATCTAGTGAGAGGGGTTACTCACTCCTCATTGCTCAGGACGTCTGAGGGTCAAGCCTCCTTCCGTCCACTGGCCACGATATGAATCAGCCTTCCTGCCCGTGGCCGCCTTCTGCCCCCTAGACACTGTGTGAGGCCGTAACAGTTCATCCCTCCGCTGTTGCGACTCTGGGGCACACAGTGCAGCCGTCTCATCCTCAGGTTTCCTCTCGGGTCTGTGGATGGGGCGGCTCTTTCTTTTGCGCTTCAGACATTCAGACCGAATCAGATTGGAGGTGATCAGATGAAGAAGACATGTTCGCGTTGCCGACGCGAGAAGCCCTGTGATCAGTTCTACAGGAGAGGGGTCAGCCTGGATGGCCTCCAATACCACTGCAAGGCATGCCACAAGACCTATATCCGTGACTGGGAGCGCAAATATGAGCGCACCCGAACCAAGCGATAAGGAGATCTCATGACCAAAAAGCCGACTCAGGTCTGCAACCGAAACTGTCAGAGTGTTCACGCTTTCACCCCAGAGGATCAACTCTACTACCGTGCTATGCCGTGGCGTACTCACGTACACGGTTGCCCGAATGGCTGGATTGCTGGACGAGTGGACCGGATCCCACGGGGGGTGTGAGTGATGACCAGTCGTAACCCAGGCTTCGCACTGGTCGAATCAACTTCCCGAGCCGTGTTCTACCGGCCCCCGGAACTGGAGAGCAGTACCGATCGAATACCTTCGAAGCTCACCTATACGACTCCAGTGCTCCGATATGTCGTCCAGGAGCTCCCCTCTGGGCCTAACGGGGCGGGGGTGGGGTTTGCCTACGTCCAGACCCCGAATGGCTCTGTCATCGCCGTGCAGGCTCTTACGGGTGACTGTCTCGGAATCGTAGAGCGGGGCCCCCATGGTTGGGTCCAGAGATACCGGCTAGAGCGTGAGGCGCGGCGTAAGGCCCGTGCCGAGCGCGATGAAATCAAGAAGCAAGAAAATGCGGCTGAGATTGCGGCCGAGATAATGAAGGAGAACAGTTAATGTCGAACCCCATGGATTACCGCGAGAACCTGGCCCCGATGTCGGCCGTCAATAATGAGGCCGAGAAGATCCGCAAGCTTCAGGCAGAGATCGAGCAAATGAAGAATCCTGCTCTGCGGGCCCCATTCCGGATCCCTTCCCTACCAGATGGCTACACCGAGCATGAGACTGACAGTAAGGGTGTTAAGGATTTTGGTGAGTCACTGAACAGGACAATTACTCACACCCTGAAGAGTATCGACTTCTACTCTGACAAGTTGTCTGAGTTCCAGGCTGCCGTGTCGCAGCGTCATGCAGATGAAGACGAGTATCGTCAGGCATTGAACGATGCTATCGAGAACGGTGAGGATGCCCCAGACTTCGAGCCGGAAGACTTGACCCCGATCCACAAGGAACTAGACAAGCTGGAGAGGGTTATTCGGGCAGGGGCCCAGAAGGCTAATTCTGATTCCACTCGTCTTGAGGCCGAGTATCAGTGTCTATTTGCTTCCGAGGAATACCGGCGTTGGTCTGACAAGGAGATTGAGCGGAGAACTAGGGATGCGGCTAAGGCCCTGTCTCTCCTCCGTACCGCTCTGAGCGCACGTGAGGGTATTCTCGGCAACCTTCCGCACCCCTTCGCTGACCTTGATGGTGTTGATCTTGTGGAAGTCCGGCGGGGCAATTCCCTGGGATATGGCGGAATGGATCCGTACTCTCAGGCTCAGGAGCCGCTGACTACCACCAAGGCACTCGAATTCCTGGAGTCCTTGACTGTGCCCGGCGACGGCATCGGTAAGTGGTCGATTGACCAACTCGATCAGGATGAGAAGAAGGATTACGCCGAGCGTGCCGCCCAGGCAAAGATTCTGCGAGACGACCCCCGTACCTCAGACGAGAAGCGGGAGGCCGCACAGAATGCTGCGTACGTTGCTCAGCTTCAGAGCCAGCTTGATAGTGGTGCGAATCTGGGCGCTTATTCCGGTGGGGTCGTCTGATGGAGCATGAAGAAATAGTCAGGATTTACCGAAACAGGCAGAGAGGTGTGCCCGACGATTACGGGAAACCCATGGAAAGGCTTGGTGCGGAGAGTCCCGGTAGCCTGGGTCGGGGAGGGCTCGACCCGACTGATTCTGTCAGTGTGATCGGTCTGAGTATCGACATGGACAACAGAACACCGGTCAAGTGGTTTTCCTAGACACACGAGGTGCCCCCTACGGTCGGTAGGGGGCGCCTGTGCTGAAGGGGGCAACAGGGTCCGGGTGTCCCCCCAACCTGGTCCGCTTGGGCATGGTTGGAGACTGGCCGTCCCTCGCGCACCAGGGGTCTTATCGGCTCGCACGGTATTCGCCAGGCTGGCCACCGTGCTCGTCGACCCACCAAGCGATGCCGTCATCGAGACACCTATAGCGCCATCGCTGTTTGCCTGTCGCAGTGTTAATGGGGCGTGAAAGGACCACGTGGATACCACGGCATTTCACACACCGGACAGGTTTCACGAACGGGCTAACGGTGAGGTACGCACAGCCTCCGCTATCCGCTTGATGTGCTCGGCTTTGATCGCCGGCAACTCAACGTACGCGTGCCCCTGAGGATTCCCCACCATGGGGCGAATGTTCATTCGTACGTCTTCGGGAATACCCAGCAGAGTGAACGCTTCAAGCAGTGCGTTGCTGGCATCAGCAGCCGCGTCATAGCTCTCTCGCCATCTCTGCATATCAATACCCATGGTTCACCCGTGGCCCTCCTCGTGATGCTGCCGGAGTTCCACGTTGATGTCAGATACGGCGCTGTAGTTAGCAGTCGATCTGACGTTCTCTCGTTTGTTGCAGAGACCCAAGCAGTGTTTACAACCGGGCACTGCACGGGGCTCCGGTGGAAGCTCCGTCAGTTCGCTGTAGGTTTGTTGCTTCTGCGTCACCATGTGGCCTCCCTGCTGTCTGTCCTGAAGACCCACCTAGTGTCGTCCTACGGGATACAGGGCGCCGCCCTTATTGGCGTTGTCGGGTAAATATCAAGGACCACTCCGCAAGGACATTGCGGCAGTCGTCCCCGAACAGTGCGTAGGCCCCATACCTGTCGAAGTCCTCGCGATACGCGTTCACGTCGCGATGGTCCCGCAAGATCAGAGCCCCGGTGCCGGTTTCAACGGTGGCTAGTCGACGGTCATACAGGGTGAAAGTGTTGAGTGGAGTTTCCGGCATGCAACCAGTCAGAGGGATTACACCTAGGCGAACGTTGGGGATTCGGGACACTGAGGCGAGTCGGTCAAGCTGCATCGCCATTTGTAGTGGTGGCAACAGTGGCCATCTGACAGCCTGCTCTGTGAGCAGGAACGTGAACGTCTTGGAGTCGTCATACAAGACGCTCTGCCGCTCTAGCTTCTTCGCAATGGTCTTGGACTGGTCTCCCGGAACGTCAGCAATACTCGCCCGCACGTATTCGGGAGTAGCGAGTAGACCGGTAATCATGGAGAGCAGAAAGAACCGGAACTCTGTTGAGGAAGCTTCGAGCCTGGCTAGCTCATTCTGCTTCTTTTCCAGGCCTCTTCGGCGTGAGGACCAGTGGTCTTGCCACTCGGTATTTGCGGTGCGGACGAGGGACAGAAGTTCGTCCGCCTCCGTCCCCTCGGCCCCCAGCGCGTCCAGTATCAGTTCAATGTCGACTAGAGCAGGAGTGAGCTTTCCGCTCTCGATGTTGCTGATCTTGGTTTGTGACATGGTGCAGCGGCGAGCGAGCCAGGTCTGTGTTTTCCCGGCTCGCTTCCGCAGTGTTCGCATTGCTTCCGCTAGGTCTGACCTGGACTGACCTAGCCTTTCCGGCTCAAAGGTCAAGGCCCTTCACGTACTCCTCGAAGGGGACCGATTCTGCTACCGCTTTTCGCTGGTATTCGATGAACGGAGTCACGTCGCCCTCGAATACCTCGCGGCTGATCTGCCGTCCGTCCGAGTGGTAGTTCATCAGCACCACTTCGACGTGATCGAACATCCAGAAGTCCTGTACTCCGGCGAGCGGGTTTTCCCGGTTGGTCACGTCAAGGATTCGGATCTGTTCACCGGCCAGGGAGTGCGGCCGGTAGTACTGGGAGAACTCAAAGCGCAGGTAGTCAGAGAGGGGCCGCGTCAGGATGTGTACGCGCCCCTGTGGGCGTCCCTCTGAGGCCTGACGGCGTAGCCGGTTGGTGTACTCGTTCTGGACCATCTGAGGGTCGATACGAGCCCCGGCCTTGAAGGCTTCGAACTCTTCCTTTTCCTGCGGCATGAGGTACTGCGGCAGGGTCTCCAGTCGCCAGGCTTCCCGCGTGAAGTCCTCGAATCGTGCTGCCCACTGCTCACCAGCCAAGAGCACGGATTGCCTCCCTCAGCACGCTCTCAGGGATCTCCACGAGTCCTTCCCCCTCCGGGGGCTGGAATGCCTTGGACACGTCGCCCTGGACGACGAATGAGCCGGACGCGGTGCGGTAGACGTTCGCGCAGTCGTCCTTGCCACACGTGCCGTTGCCGTTGCCGGTCAGTCGCTGTAACCCCTCGCTTGCCATCTGAACTCCCCTCCGACTGGCCCCTGTTGGGTCATCTGACCCGACCGTACGAGGAGCTGTGAGCAGCGTCCATGCGAGCGCGCCAATATTCGCGTCGTCGGGTAAATCTCCGTTCGACGGCTAGGAAGCCCTGAGAGACCTACGACACACTGAAGGGGACCGAGGTTGCCCCGGCCCCCTTTGGCTGTGCCTCTGAGCTGCGGTTACGCGTCCAGAACGGTCGTGTGCTTCTGGACGATGGGCGGGTCAACCGACCAAGGGAAATTAATCCATACCGAGTCGTCGGTCCGCTTCCACACGTACTCGCACTTCACGAGTGAGTGCGACTTCTCATAGACGACGGCGGACCGCACCTCGGCGACGTGGTCGAGGCAGAAGTCGTGGACGAGCTTCAGCGTCTTCCCGGTGTCGGCGACGTCATCGGCGATGAGCACCTTCTTGTCGGTGAAGTCGATGGCGTTGGGAACGGGCGCGAGCATCACGGGCATTTCCAGCGTCGTCCCGACGCCCGTGTAGAACTCCACGTTCACCAGGTGGATGTTCTTGCAGTCGAGCGCGTACGCGAGGCCGCCTGCGACGAAGACACCGCCGCGGGCGATGGAGAGGACGACGTCGGGCTGGTACCCGTCGTCGGCGATGGCCTGCGCGAGCTCACGCACAGCGCCGCCGAACTTCTCGTACGTAAGGTTCTCGCGCACGTCACTCATACCGCTGCTCACACCTGTGTCCGATGGAAATTGAGGAAGGACCGCGAGGCGGTCGGCCCGCGCTGTCCCTGATAACGCGACTCGTACCGCGCCGAGCCGTAGGGCTCCTCGGCGGACGAGGTCAGCCGGAAAAGACAGAGCTGCCCGATCTTCATCCCCGGCCAGAGCTTGATCGGCAAGGTCGCCAGGTTCGACAGCTCCAGGGTCACGTGCCCCGAGAAGCCGGGGTCGATGAACCCGGCGGTGGAGTGCGTGACGAGGCCGAGCCGCCCGAGGCTGGACTTGCCCTCAAGACGGCTGGCGAGGTCGTCCGGAAGCCCGATGACCTCGTACGTCGAGGCGAGCACGAACTCGCCCGGGTGCAGGATGAACGGCTCGTCGCCCTCGGGCTCCACGAGCCGCGTCAGGTCGGCCTGCTCGACGGAGGGGTCGATGTGGGGGTAGCGGTGATTCTCGAACACCCGGAAGTAGCGGTCCAGCCGCACGTCGATGCTCGAGGGCTGCACCATGGATTCGTCGTACGGGTCGATCCGCACCCGTCCGGAGTCGATCTCGGCCCGGATGTCCTTGTCTGAGAGAAGCACGCACCGAGGATACGCAGAGCGCGCGGGCCGACCACAATCACTCCCGCCGACCCGCGCTGCTCCGCGGTGCGCCGCCCTGCCGCTGGGGCTCCCGCTACCGCTTCTCTGAGGTGACCGGCACGGAGTGCCGGAGGCGGGCGCAGCGCGGACACCGGATGAGCCGGCCGGGACCGAGCCGGTCCGCCTTCTGCATCGGGAACGACGCGGTGCTGAATACGTGCCCTTCGGCACATCGGACGACGGTGCGCTCCATCAAGTCCTCGAGTCCCTTCCCCAAAGCCGTAATCGGACCCGTACCGCTGCTGCTCACGCGGCACTCACGCGCCTCGGTCCCGTTCCCGGGCCGGCGCCGAAACCCCACATTACGGTACGAAAGGTGCGCCCCTCCAGGCGCCACGACCACCGGCCACGGTACGCCCAACTCCCTCGCCCCGCACGGCCCATCCACCCCCCGGACAGCACTCGGACCCCATGGCGAAAGCGCCCGGGGCCCGGTATGAGGTACAGTGTGCGACGTTACGACACCGCTTCTGGCGGCGTCTTCTCGCGGGTGTAGTTTAGTGGTAGAACATCAGCTTCCCAAGCTGAGAGTGCGAGTTCGATTCTCGTCACCCGCTCCACGCGAAACCCCCAGGTCATTGACCCGGGGGTTCTTTGTTGTCTGGACCGGTGGGCCGCCGCCGCACCACAACCGCACCATTAGGTCCCGGTGTCCTGGGCGGGCTCCTGGCGGTCGTCCTCACTGTGGTGCTTCTTACGTGCGGCGCGCACCAGGTCGTCAAGGCCGGCGGCGACTTCACGCTGTCGGTCATGGTCGGAGTGCTGATAGATCAACGCGGCCTTCTCGGAGGACTGCCCGGCACGCACCATGGTGTCCTTCAAGGTGGCGCCGGAGCGCGTCGACAGCGTGTGTCCGGTGTGGCGGAGGTCGTAGAAGCGGAAGCCGTCCGGGAGACCGGCGAGCACACGGGCCCGCCGCCATTTCCGCCCGAAGGAGGTACGCCGGAAAGCTGCTCCCTTCTCGCCCACGAAAACCAGACCGTCGGCCCCCTTCTCCGCGTACCAGTCAAGGTGCCGCCTGACCTCCTTGCGCAGGAAGGGCGGAAGGACCACAACCCGGACACCGGCATCGGACTTGGTCTCGCCGGGAGCACGCTTGCCGTTGGTCCGCTCCGGCTCGGCGACGCGGACACGGATCAGGAGGTTGTCGAGGTCGACGTCCCGGCGGCGGAGGCCCGCCAGCTCCTCGGGCCGCATGGGGCCATAGGCACCCAGGTAGACCATGAGACGCCAACGGATCCCGATCGCGTCGGCGAGGGCATCGACCTGAGCGACGGTGGCGATGCGCCGCTCAGCGGCGGACTCCTTACCGGCCCCCTTGATCCGGCACGGATTGCGGCTGATCAGGTCGTCGTCGACAGCCGTCTCAAGAATGCCCTTGAGGAGGCGGTACGCCTTGGCGACACGCATACGCCTTCAAGGCGCCGCAGCCCTTGGCCGGGGGTTGCCTCTGTCTCCGCCCCGGCTGCCCCCGGCCGGGCGGCGGCGCACCGAGCGCGGACGCCAGTCCGAGAGCCGGCACGGGGTTGGGAACCCTCTGTGGCTGGGGCGGTCGGCTCCACGGCTTTAGCCAGCCACTTTGGGGCGAGCCTCTAAGATCTTGGCCCCAACGTCGTGCTTCAACGGGCAGGTACACAGACTGCCCGACTCGCCATCAGCTTACGGGGCCAAGATCACTCGCCCCAAAGCAGCTCCAGCCCAAAGCCGCTCCACCGACCTCGATGGAAGCCATGAAGGCCAGGCGCTGCTAGGAGTACGGCCCCAGGAACCGTTCTCCGTTGAAGTGCACCATGTGGGTCTTGTTCTCCGCGATCCACACTTCGGTCTCCCACGCAATATCCCGGGCGAATCTCCGAAAAGTAGCCTTGTCAGGGAATGCCGTGACGAGTACGAGCCCAGGCTTCGCATCCTTGAACAGCGCCTTCAGTTCATCCACCCGCTTACCATCCACCGGCCCGTGGGATGTAACGGCCTCAACCAGGACCAGCCAGTCCCGGTCCGCATAGTGGAGAACGACGTCGGGCATCTTGCCATGAGCATCGACTGTTACACCGAGCTGCCGAAGGTGGTCTTCCTTCTTTACGATCCACTTTTCCCCGGTGTCTCCGAGGTACACCACGGCCGCACCGGGCGTGAACTCCGTACGGAAGGATTCGACGACTGCCCGAATCAGTTCGCTGTGCTTTCCCGGGCTGAGGGTGATGTCCTCTTCATCGCCAGGCAACGCCACGGGAACCCGGTGCGACTCCCGCTCTGCGTCCCACCGTTCTCGCAGGATTCCGTACTCGTCGTGAAATCGCTGAAGCTCGACCTCCCACCGGGGGGTGCCAAACGTGGCCAGTGCTTCCAGCGCTATCGCTGTCGGTTCATAACGGTTGTTCTGGTCATTGACCGTTCGGTCAGGCATATCCGAGTTCGCGATGAGGGCGCCAGCGGCAATCAACTGCTGTACTGACTTGCGCCTGATCGATTCCCGACTGTTCGGCTTGTAGCGCGTTGGGTCCGCGCGGCCCTTCTTGACGAGCGGGTAGTGGTCCGCCATCCAGTCCATGCATTCGGTGATACCGAGCGTGTTGGACCGCACGGCCGACCAGGTCTCTTCCGGCTCCAGGCCGAACATCGCCAACAGCACCAAGGCAGTGCGTGTCGACTGCTGAGCCTTCGGCAGTCCGAGCTCTTTCAGGATCTGCTGCGCCTCACGAACCTTCTGATGCTGCGCTTCCGACGCCGTCGGCATTCGTCCTCCCCAGGTCCAACTCTGGCACCACTTCGGCCAGTGCGGCGTCGACCATACCGGGAGTCACTGACAGCCCGACTCTCAGACCAAGCTCCTTGAGTTGCTGAAGACTTGGATACTTCAGACTCCGCAGGTCACCGGCGTTGATCTGCGTGTGCCCACTGAAGATCCGCACGTACTGGTCTACGACTGAGCTGTTCAGGTACGCGGTCAGCCCGGCGGCCAAATCGGGGTCGAGCCCATGGTGTGCCTGATGGAAGACGTTGATGTGATTCTCGACCCCGACGTCCTCCCCGTTGATGTCATCCGGCAGGAGCAGGCTCGCCGAGACACGCCGCGGTTCCTCCTTCGCGCTGAACCGCTTCACCAGGCAATAGGTACCTGAAGGCAGCATCAGAGGCCGGGTGTCCTCGTTGTCAACCAGCGCCTGAGGCTTGCGGCCGCCAGGCGCTGGCCACATCACGCGGCCGGCACTCAGGTTCACCGGGTAGAGGAGCGGCACCGCCCCCTCCTCAGGACTGCTCAGCAGATTTTCCGCTGTGCGGAAGTCGACGACGCGCCCCGTGCTCACTTGGACGCCGAGATCGCGCAAGGTCGCCGGTAGCTTGGCCATGCGTCCCGCCGTAGCGAGATCATCCGCGTTCGTGGCGATGTGAATGAATTTCTGCGGGTCGGCCTCGTCGACGACCTGCCTGTATGGCACGGAGTGACGGACCGGCAAGTCTTCATAGCCGCGACTCACCGACACGATCACATCGCCCGGCGCCTGGTCCGCAGTGGCGTGGAAAATGACGTTCTCCTGCAAGACCTCCGAGTCGGAGAACACTCTGTCACGGCGCTCAAAGACATGGAGGTTACGCAGACGCGTGCGTTTCAGCAGGTCGTCACGAAACTTCCGGAAGTAACTACCGTTCGCGAAGCTCCGGGGCGTAATCGCCACGAGCTGCCCCTCTGGGGCCAGGAATCGCAGCGCCAACGCCACAAACGCAGTGTAGAGGTTACTGGTCTCGATCCCACAGGAAGCCAGGAGAGCACGCTCGGCACTCTTGGAATTGATCTTCCTGTAGGGCGGATTCATCACGACCAGATCCCATTGAGGCAGGTCTCTGCCCTCCGTGAGGGCCGCGGCGGCCCATGTGATGAAGTCGGCAGTGTGCTGCTCGTAGGTCAACGAGTGAGCGTCGGCACACTCGTTCAGTGTCACGGTGAGATCTCCGTTGACCTGCTCGTCGATCTCAAACGTAGTTACGTCCAGCTTCAGGTCGGGTGTCACCGTGGCCACGCGGGCAACCAAGGCGGCAGTGAGGCTCCCCACGCCCGCACCAGGGTCCAGGACACGTAGGACACCGGTCCTCGGCAGGCTCGGGAGGCCCGTGATCAGTGCAGCAGCAGTCGACGGCGTGAAGTACTGCCCCAGATCGGCCCGCGTCGCAGCATCGAGCGCGTTGGAACGCGTGACGCGGCGGGTCTCAGTGCGCTCTGTGAGGACCTCTGGAAGCAGTTTGCTCATGTGCTACATGATGCCGGAACTCCCCGACCGCTCGTTTCCCCTGGGGAAAGTGGCTGATGCGGCGAGGAAGGGCCGAGTGTCTAACTGCGTGACAACGCCTACGAACAGCGGCAGACAACCGCGGACGTCTGTGGACCGTCGTGGCAGGTGTGAGGCGCATCGGCCCGGGGTCAGGCACTCCCCGCAGTTGCTTCGGGACGAAGCGGTCTGTGGGCTAAGGCGCATCGGCCTTGCTCGGCGCGGACGAACCAGCAGCCGCCCGTCAACGTCCCCGTGTCAGGGGCGGAGGCCTCATGACACACGGACTGAGCAGTGGCGCGGACCATTCATCTGACAACTTGAATGACGCGCTCAGGACCCTCACCAGCGAACTCGCGTCTCAACGAACGGTCTATTAGCATACCGCTCCGCTTATGTCTCAGGAATCAGAGAACCTATCTACCTTGGCCACTCCGTCGGCGACCCTATCTCCTGCTAACTGCTTGTTAACAGGGAGGTACGGCCCATGGTATCCGTGCGCACGAGCACACTTAATTGGATCGAAGACACCGTCAACAGCAATGGCGGCGCTGCCGTCATTCGAAACGCCGGGGTACGTGATCGGGAGGGGATGGATCGGCTCAAGCTCACGCGCCTCCAGGCCGTTCGAAATCTACTCGTACGTAGAGGGCTACGTACCTTCCCCGATCGCTTGTTCCACTCAGGGGAAAACTGGTCATTCGTGGTCTACCGGCCTGAGCTGCTCGTTGTCGACATCGGCGCTCTGACTATCGATCCCGAGAAGCGCGCGGCGCTCGACTACGTTATGGATGCCCTCAACCAAAGCGCCAGCAACCAGTTCCTAAGCAATGAACACCGGTTTCGGAACAAGCTACTCAAAGTCGCAGAGGCACACCCTGAGATCCATTGGCAGTTTAAGCAACAGGCGTCGGCAGCATAAGCAACGGCTTCAGGGAGAGCCAGCTGTGGGGGTCCTACCAGGCACCGGATCCGGTTACTGCTACTGCACGACTGGTCATGTCCAAGGGGACAAGCCCACGATTGCCGTCGACGGCCACGGACATGTGGACGACGCTGAGCACCAATCGCCTCATCCCACCCGGGAGGAGTGAAGCAGCCTGCCCGCGCCGCCGTCTCAGTTTCCGTCTCATTCAGTCCGGTTCACTGCCGTTCAGAGGAGACCGCACACCGGATGCGACGTACGGGCCGTCTGCCCATGAACGCAGGTGAACGGCCCTGTGCGCGGCCCTGCGAAGCACCACCACAGTTGGAAAGCGTGTTGCCGGTACTGACCTTCAGTAGGTCTCTGGTCCTCGCGGCCCCGGTTTGGTCAGCCGGACTCCGGTGCACGCCACCAGCGTGGCGGCGTCTTGGTCGAGGAACAGCGTGAAGGCCCATGATCCGTCCGCAGTCCTGATCTGGCCCAGCCGTACCGGTCGGCCGTGCCGGTCGAGGCGTTGCACGGCCCGCGCCAAGCCGGAGGTCTTGATACCTCTCCGAAGCGAGTGGCGGAGTCGGCGTCCGTAGATCGTCGCGAGTGACTTGGCTGACGTCGTTCCTTCCCAGACAACGTGAGAGGCGCCGGCGCGAAGGGCGGACAGAGCGGCCGACGACGTCTCGTCGCCACAGCTCAGTAGGTGTTCGAGCTGTTCCCGCTCCATGGCCTCACCCCAGGTCGGGCTCCTGCTGTACAACAGCCCCCAGCAACGTCAACGACCGACACCGGCCGCCATGTCCCTCCCCACAGCCTGGATGACCTCCAATGACCAATCTCTCCAAAACTACGGATCAGAAGGTCAGGGAACTGATGACCGACCGAACCTGGCAGCTTATGCAGGCGCACACCCTGCTCGGAACACTCACGCTCGACGAGATCGACCAGCCCTGGTTTCACTGCCACTTCACCGCGACGCCAGCATGGGAGGACGTGCGCCCCATCCTTGAGGAGTGGACTCACTCGGTAGAAGCAGAGGAGCCCGACTCACCTAGGGCGGAGCAAGCTCTGAGAGCCGTGGACGCTCTGGGCCTGGCTCTGGTGCCAGCCGACGGCAAAGAGCCGATCGACGATCTTTTCATTCACGTAAGAGGCACCCAGGCCAGCTTCCGCTACTAGCGTTGTTGAAGCTGGGCCTGCCCGGCAGATTGGTCGTGCCACATCCGTGCCAGGTTGAGCGGGGAACCACGGGGAATCACGGAGAACCAGCCGTAGTCCGCTGGGTCCCATGAGACTGCCCGCTCGACCGCTCCGCCGCAGGTCAGGCGACTGATCGCGCCTGGATCAACTGAGCTTCCCAAGCTGAGAGTGCGAGTTCGGTTCTCGTCACCCGCTCCATGTGGCACCCCCAGGTCAGAGGCCTGGGGGTCTCTTGGTTATCGGACCGGTGAACACGGTCGTCCTTGTGGTGCTCCGCACGCTCGGCGTGGGCCGGGTAGTCGAGCCCGGCGGCCGCATCACGTTGCCGCTCGTCCGAGTGTTGGTAGATCACCGCGGCCCCCTCGGAGAATCGACCGCCGCGGACCACCACGTCGATGAGTGTGACCCCCGAGCATGCATCGTGGTCCGTCCGCCGACCCCTCGACCGATCCGCCCCCGCCGTGGCCAGGCAGGGTGAAAATATGGCGGGGCGGAGGGGGACGAGGGCGGGGTGGAAGGCAAGCAGACGCATAGCCCTGCTCATTGGCGTGGGCGAGAACCCGGGGGCGGAACCGGACGAACACCGATGTGCTGTGCGGTGAGCTGATCGTCCGCTGACCAGCGTCACGTGGAGGTCAGCTCCGAGTCGGACGGCAGAGTCTCCTTGCCATGGACGGCCGTGGTGAGCGTGCACTCCGGCAGGACCTGCGGCGGAGCGCCGTGACCCGATGTCGTGGAGTCGTGGCGTGTCGCTACGCGGGTCGGCCCCGGAGCGGCGGCGGAGCGGCGGCGTGGTCGGTCGAGCCCGATGTTCATGAGCACAACACGCCGCTCTTCCACTCGGCAGGGGAAAGCGTCGAGGCGACCGAGGTCTCCGTACCGCCCCGGCGCGTGGGAGTCAGTACGCTGAGCGCAGCGGGATCGGGCCCCGCCGCACAGTGTCCGGGAGGCGTGTCATGACTGCCGAAATGGTGGCCCCGGCGTGGATGCACCAGCAGATCACGGCCGAGGAGTACGAGTCGTGGTCCGAGGAGCAGTGCGCCGGCATCGAGATCGTGGACGGAATGGTCGTCGTGAGCCCTAGCGCCTCCAAGCGGCACTATCGGCTGGCCCGGCTCCTGGCGAACGCCCTGGACGCGGCAGCCGGCCCCGATTGGAACGCCGACACGGATTTCGACGTCCGGCTTCAGGACGTCCCGCTGACCAATCGCCGCCCCGACGTCATCGTCTACCGTGCGGACACGATCGACATCACGCCCACTCGGCCCGAGCACGTACTGCTGGTGGCCGAGGTGGTGTCGCCGGGCTCGGAAACCACCGATCGGATCGTGAAGGTGGACCAGTACGCCAAGGCCGGGATCGGCTTCTACTGGCGGATCGAGCAGGCCGCGACGGGCACACCGCTGGTGTATACCTACCTGCTCGATCCCGCGACGAGGACGTACCGCGAAGGGGACGTGTACACCGGCGTCCTGAAGATCACCGCTCCCTTCGCCGCGGAGATCGACCTCGGCCAGCTCTGAACCGGTCGCAGGGCAGTCAGAGGGGTCGCTCAGCCTGCAGTGGTGCGCCCGGCAGACTCCTGCGATGTGCGAAAGCAACCGAGCCTTCCTCGGGCGGCTTCACCCCAGCGGCGTCGCTTCCCCAATTGAGAGTGCGAGTTCGAGTTCGAGTCTCGTCAGCCGCTCCACGCGAGCCCCCAGGTCATGGACCCGGGGGCTTTTTGGGTTCTGGGGCGGCGGCATATTCTGTGGCGCCTGTGGGCTAAGGCGGGGCCGGGTTCTGGGAGACGGGGGCGGGGATGTCGGTACGGGGGGCAAATGCGGAGGATCTGGAGCAGCTGGCGAAGCTCATGGACGGGCCCGGAGGGCTGAAGGAACGTCTCGATGAGGCCTTCACCCGAGCCGCGCAACTCGGTGCCACCGGGCAGCTTTCGCCGCTGAAACCCATGCGGACCTGGACTCACGCCCAGGGGCCGGATCTGCGCAAGCGCGCCACCATCCTGCGCCTGGAGAACGGCGACCCGATGGCCGGGCTGCTGTGGGCGGGGTTCTCGGTGAAGGACCTGGAGCAGTACAAGGGCGAGAAGATCAACCCGGAGACGCTGCTGCTGGCCAATTCGGTGGCCGCGAGTGACGATCCGAACGCGAAGGACCTGACGCGGCAGCCGGGGGAGAAGCTCGGCGACTACGTCGCACGGCTGGAGGCGCACGCGCTCGCGAAGATCCCGGGTCTTGAGCCGCACGAAGAGTCTCTCACCGAGATGATCAAGTTCGGCTCGGACGCGTTCAACGTCGCGGCCGCCACCCAGGTCGTGGCGGCGAGCGGCATCTCGGGAACCAAGGTGCTGCTGGGCAACGCGGTGAAGACCGGCAAGCTCGGGCCCATGAAGGACGCGCTCGCCACACGGTGGACCGCGCCGGGCAGCAGCCCCATCCTCCGTTGGGCGGGCACGAAGCTCGGCAACTACAACCCGCCGATACGCTCGTTGGCCGCGCCCGGCAGCTGGTTCCCCGGGCAGCTCGGCAACGTGGCCTCCCGGAGTCCGAGGTACCAGAGGGTCGCGAACGTGCCCTTGAGTTCCGGTTTCCTGGGCGACCGCTGGGGCGGCGGATGGGACAAGCTGCGCTCACGCGGTTTCATGAATTCCAAAGTCGTCGGCGTCACCCCCAACCAGGCCATCAACTTCTTCGCCGGATCGGACGACATGGCCCGCGCGTACGGCGGGCTGACTCACTCCGGGCAGGCGGTCACGCGCGCGGGGCAGGCGAGCCTCCTGACGGTCGGGAAGGCCGGTGGATTCGGCGCGGCGGCGAAGACCGCGGGGCTGTGGCGCGGGGCGGGCATTGTCGGGTCGGCGGGCGCCACGGCATTCTCGGTGGCCAACATCGCCACCATGGACCACGGCAAGGAGTGGAAGAAGAACAAGGCCGGCTACCTCGCCAATTACGCGGAGGTCGGCTTCAACGCCTCCTTGACCGCGGCGATGGTCGCGCCCAATCCGTTCACCATCGGTGCCGCCGTGGGAACCGGCATCGTCTACGGAGGCCTGAAGGTCGTCGAGCACTGGGACGACATCGAGAAGGGCGCCGGTGAGGCAGCCGACTGGGTCGGCGACAAGGCGAGCGACCTCGGGAACGACGTCGTCGGTGGTGCCAAGAAGTTGGGCAGTGCCCTCAACCCGTTTGATTGATCAGTGATGCACGTGAGGCAGCGATGCACGTGAGATGTGAGAGGAGCCGCCGTCGCCATGGAGACGATCGAGTCGAGCAGTGAGTCCCGGTCCCTGGAATTCGAGCTGATTCCCTACGGCGCCGGCTCCGGCACCGGGTCCGGCACCGGTAGCAAGAAAGAAATGCCCAAGGCCGGGTTCACGGGGGATCTGGGGCGCTTCGGTTCTGTCACCGTGGAGCACTGCCCGCTCTACCTGCCGCTCGAAAAGGGAATGAGCGCCGCCCGGCTGAGCGGGCCCGCCTTCCCGGAGACGGTCTTCCGTGGGAAGCGCCGAACGGGGCAGCCTTCACTGTCCAAGGCGGAGCTCACCCTCGCCGGCCGTCCCGCGGAGCTCCGGTTCAACGCCCGGGCCCTGCGGAAGGAGGACCGGGCACTGCGCATCTCGTACGAGGGCCGGGAGTACGTCTACTCCGCGGAGGGCCTGGGCAAAGCGAAGGTTCTGGAGAGAGCGGGCGTCCGGGTCGCGGTGAAGCCGGGGCAATTCGTCCCCGCTGCCGGGACCATGAGGGCGGGCTCGGCCACCGGTCCTGTCGACGCCGTGGATCTGGCGATCGCCGTCGTGCTGGAGGCCGTGGACACCGATGTCCTGACCCTGGGCGGCACCGCGTTGTCCTCCCCGTTCGCCCTGCTGCACCACTTCTCGGACCGGGCTGAGTGACCCGTCGTGCGTCAGCGCGTGGCCGCCAGGAGTCTTTCCGTCGCCTCGCGCAGTTGTTCGCGTTTCTCGGGGTCCAGGGCGTCGGCGTGGGGATCGGCCGGGGTCAGACCGTTGTAGTACGGGGAGGCGGGGGCCGCGGTGCGGGTGAGGTTCAGTACCGCTGCCGCGCCCTGTTCGACGGTGGACTGCGGGGGCAGGCCCGTCTCGTGGACCAGTGCCGTCGGCATCAGGTCGGCGGGGTGGACGCAGGACACGGCGATTCCGGCGGGGCGCAGCTCCGCCGCCAGGTCGACCGTCATGGAGGCCAGGGCGAGCTTGGTCCGGCCGTACGCCACCCAGCCGTTGTAGGAGTTCGCCATGGCCAGGTCCGAGAGGTCGACCTCCACCTGGGCTCCTGAGCCCACGTTGACCACCCGGGCCGCCTTCGCCCGGCGCAGTGCCGGCAGCAGCGCGCGCGTCAGGGCGTAGGGGGCCAGGTAGCCCACCGCGAAGCGGAGTTCATGGCCGTCGGCGCTCAGTTCGCGGGCGCTGTCCTGCGGGCCGGGGCCGACACCCGCGTTGTTGATCAGCACATCGACGCGGGGCTGCTCGTCCGCCACGCGGCGGGCCAGGGCCCGTACCTCGCTCAGGCGGGACAGGTCGGCGATGTACGGGTGGGCGCTGTGGCCCGCCGTGGTCAGGCGTTCCGCCAGCGCCCGGACCCGGGCGCCGTCACGGCCGTGCACCAGCACGGTGGCGCCCTGCTCGGCCAGCGACTCCGCGAGCCGCAGGCCGAGTCCCGACGTCGCGCCGGTGACCAGCGCGATCTCCCGGTCCACCGCTCCGTCGTTCGGGTGAGTGGTGCCAGGGTGGTGAGTGGTGCCGGGGTGGTGAGTGGTGCCGGGGTGGTGAGTGCCGGTGTGGTGGGTGCCGGTCATGGGTGGTTCCCTCTCGTCGCCGTGCCCGCTGTTTCGCGTTCGCCCGGGCCGGTCCGGCGCGGGGCGTTCTGCCGGGGCGCGTTCTGCCAGGGTGCGTCCGGGAGGATCCGCGCCGCGGCCATGGCCCGGCTCACCGCCGTCCACTTGTCGGTGGTGCCGGGGGCCAGGGCCTGGTCGACCAGGCCCTTGGCCACCGCGTGCGCCCTGTGCTGGCCGAAGCTCATGTGGGTCATGCCCGTACGCGGGTCGTCGGGTTCGTCGGCCAGCGCGAGACCGGGGGCGATCCGCCGCGCGAACACCGATGTCGCGGCGCCGAGGCCCGGCAGGCCTGCCAGCGCTGCCGCCACGTCGGCGGCCACGGCCTCGCCCGCGGGACCGCCGTCGAGGTAGCAGACGGCCGCGTCGCGTCGGGGGTAGAGCAGCGGCGACGAGCTGACCTTGGCACGGTAGGGCACCCCGGTGGCCTCCAGGCGGGTCAGCAGCAGCCGCCAGACGCGCGGTGCGGCCAGCGGGTCCTGGATGTGTACGTACAGGCGGACGGTCCGCTCGGCCTCGGGGCGCCCCGCCGCTCCGTCCACCAGGAAGAAGCCCGCGGAGAGCGCCGGGCGCGCGCACGGGTAGCGGACCGTCAGCCGGTCCGCCGCGGTACCGGGGGAGAGGAGGTGCCTCGGCACGTACGTGCGTACGCCGTCCAGGGCGACCGTCGGGTGCTCCTCCCCCTCGCCCGGCTCGCGCAGGGACGCGGCGGGCACGGTGAGGAGGGTCTCGCGGTGCGGGACGGCCTCCGCGAGGAGCTTCTCGTAGGGCTCGTCGCGCAGGGTCCGGGGGCGGGGGCCCGAGGGGGTGTCCAGGCCGGCGTGGAGCACCTCGTACAACTTGTTCGCGAGGGCGTGGCGCAGGCCGGGCACGGTGTCGGACGTGACGTCGTCCGGGCCGCCTTCGATGTGTGCGGTCAGTCGGGGCACGTCCACGGTCACGGTGTCGATCGCCTCGCGCAGGCGTGGCGCCAGGGGTGGTGCGGTCACGTCAGTCCTTAAGGCCGAGGGTGGTCGCGACTGCCGCCGGTGAGACCAGCAGCGTTCTGGCGATGCCGAGCGCGGCCCGCTGCACCGGAGTCAGCGTCGAGCGCTGCACCGACTGGGCGAGGACCCGGTCGATCAGATGCCAGCCGGCGAACGCCGCGGCGCGTTCGCGTACGTCTTGGCCGAGGGGCGGGCCCGCGGAGCCGTAGCCCTCGCGGAACCGTGTGATCAGCGGCCGGGAACGGGTGAGTTCGCGTGCGGCCCTGCCGAGCATCTCCTTGGCGGAGGGCGCGGTGTCGGCGGTCTCGGCGCCGTCACCCGGGCCCGCCAGCTTCCCGGTCGCGCGGTGCAGCCACTCACCCACGTACGCGCCGATGTCCCGCGCGGGGTCGCCGCGGCGCAGCTCCTCGAAGTCGAGCAGGTGGACGGTGTCACCGGCGAAGAGCAGCTGGTCGAGGCGGAAGTCACCGTGTGTGGGGCGCGGGGCGGCCCGGGCCTCGCGTTCGCGCAGGGTCCTGATCCCCGCGGCCAGTTCCTCGTCCCGCTGGAGGATGCTCCAGAGCCGGAGTTCGGCCGCGCTGGCGGTGCGGTGCTTCTCCAGGGAGAGCGCGGTCAGCGCGGCGACCGGGGGCAGTGGCGGCTCGGAGGTGTCGAGCCGGACCTGTCCCGCGGGGTCGAGGCCGTGCAGGGTGCCGAGGGCCGCGCCGACGCGGAAGGCGTCCTGCTCGGTGAAGTCCCCCGCGTCGGCGCGTTCGGCGCCGCTGACGGCGGACGGCACCAGTGCGAAGGCGACGAGGAGGTCCGCCTCGCTCCAGCCCAGGCAGCGCGGACCCCGCAGGTGGGCCGTCGGCCGGGCGGCGGCCATGGCGAAGAGCTCTTCGGAGGCGAGTACGTTCCGCAGCCGCCGCCCGGCGTCGTCCTTCGGGCCCCCGAAGCGTTTGACGAAGACCCCGGCGCCTTCTGTCGTGGGTCCTGACCAGTTGTCGTTGCGTCCGGTGTGGGACTCGACCCGGCCGGGCAGCAGCGTGCCGAGACCGAGGCCCCGCAACAGCCGCTCGACCTCGGGAGCCCCGGCCAGATCCCCGGGGCGGGCCCGGTAACGCTCGGCGGCCTTTTCGGCGAGGACGGTCACGGGGCCTCCCGGTGTGGGGACTTCGCGGAGTGGAGGGACTTCGGGGGGTGGGCCGGCGCCGGGGGCCGGGGAGCATGCGGTGGCGTGATGTCCTCCAGGCGGTCGTAGCGCCGTACGCGAAGGCCCGTGATCTCCGCGAGGGGAGCGGCCAGCGCGTCGGCGTCACCGACGACCGCGGTGTCGAAGCGTGCGGGCGCGAAGTGGGTGCCCGCCACGGCGGCGACCTCGTGTGCGCCGACCGCGGCCAAGTCCTCGCCGTACGTGTCGCACCAGGCGGGGCCCACGCCTTCCGCGAGCAGGTTCGCGAGGAGCGTCGCGCGTGCGGCCGCGGACGCGGTGGAGGTGACGACACGGCCCGCGAGGAGCCGCTTGGCGTGTTCGGTCTCCGCCGGTGCCGGGGGCCGTCGGGACAGGGCGACGAGTTCCGCACGGGTCTCGGCGAGCGCCGCGGCCGCCGACGGCTGACCGGCGGCGAGCCGCACGATGCTCGTCGGCCGTCCCGCCATGACCTCCACGGCGGAGGCGGCCAGGTAGGCGTAGCCCTTCTCCTCCCGCAGGTTCCGGCTCAGCCGGGAGCCGACGCCTCCGCCGAGCACGGCGTTGGCGATGTCGTACGCGGGGCGGTCCGCATGAGCGCGGTGCGGTGCGGTACCGGTCATCAGGAGCTCCGCCTGGGCCGAGCGAGGACGGTGCACCAGCACGATCTCGTCGGGGGCGGTCCGGGGCAAGGCGGCCGGGGCCGGGGTCGGTGCCGGTGGGAGCGCCGTGGCGCCCGCCGCCTGCCGCCAGTCGGCGAAGGCCCGCTCGGCGAGGGCGGCGACGTCATCGGGCGGGAGGTCGCCGACGAGGACCAGGGTCGATCCCCCGGGCCGGACGCGCGCGAGCTGGAGGGCGCGCACCGCGTCCGGCCGCACCTGGGCCAGGGCCTCGGGCGAGGGCAGGTCCCACGGCACGGCGTGGGCGGCGTGGCGGCGGAACAGCAGGGCGGCGAGCGCCGTACGGCGGGCGTCCGCCCTGCCGATGGTGACCTGAGCGGCCAGCTTCTTGCGGGCTTCGGCCACGGCGGCGTCCGTGTACGCGGGCCGCGTCACGCATGCGGCCATCTCGTGGAGGACGGGCCCGAGCGAGTCCGCCGGCGTGTAGCCGAAGACGCCGAGGCGGTCGAGGTCACGGCCGCAGGCGAGGTCCGTGACCGCCCACTCCTCGCGGCGTTCGGCGGTGACCTCGGTGGCGGGCCGCAACAGGACGTCGCCGAGCACCTGCGCGAGCGCCGCGTGCTCCACGCCGACGCCGGGGCAGCGGACGCTGAGCCGGATCTCGACGATGGGAGCGGTGCGGTCGGCGACGGCGACGAGCCGAAGCCCGTTGGGCAGAATGGTGTCCACCATCCGGGGGGTACGGGTCACGGGGTTCCTCACCGGGCCGCACCTGCCTCTCGCCGCGTGTCGGTTCCTCGTTGCCCATCGGCGTCCCGCCGCCCCTCGACGCCTCCCCCGCTCTCCGCGGTCGGTGTCGTCGTCGGCAGCAGGCGTAGGACCGCGTGGCCCGGTGAGCGCAGGTGGGTGATGGCGGCCCTGACCGCTGGGGGCCGTACCGCCGTGACGCGCTCGGGCAGTTCGTCCAGGAGGGTGGGCCTGCCGTGCAGGAGCTCGTAGGTGCCGAGGGCCCGCGTGCTCGCCAGCAGGTCGGCGTTGCGTCGGGCGAGGCGGGCGGCGAGCCGTTTGCGTGCGATACGGACGTGGTCGTCCAGCGTCGCCGACTCCGCGAGCCGGGCCAGCTCCCGGTCCACGACGTCCAGTAGGGCATCGGCGTCCGTGTGCGGGTGGTGCGTCGCGACCAGGGCCAGGGTGTCGGGGGCCCGGGAGTCCAGGGAGTTGAACAGACCGCAGCCCGCCGAGACGTGCACGGCCAGGCCGTGCTCCCGCACCAGAGCCGTGTGCAGGACGGAGGCGGTGCCGCTGGTGAGGATCTCGCAGAGGGTCATGTACGCGAGATACGCGTCGAGTCGCGTCGCGGGGTCCGGCAGCCGGTGGCCGACCGCGACGGCCGGCATGGGGGCATGGGCGTCGGTGCGGGTGCCGTGCAGGGTGGCGGTCGGCGCGGGTTCGTCCAGTGCGGGCCGCTCGGGGCGGGGCCGCCGCGGCAGCGGTCCGAAGTGTCTCTCCACGAGGGCCAGCGCGTGGCGCACGTCCAGGTCGCCGCCGATGGTGAGCACGGCATTGGCGGGCGTGTAATGCGTACGGTAGAACTCGGCCGCGTCGGCGACGGCGGCGGCGTCCAGGTCCGCGAATTCGCCGTAGCCGTTGTGCGCATTGGCGTACGTGCGATAAAGCAGCGCGGGCAGGGGAATCCAGGGAAACCCGCCATAGGCCCGGTTCAGTACGTTCGACCGTATTTCTTCCTTGACCACGGACCGCTGATTGTCCAGATTCTCCTGGGTGACACGGAGTGCGGTCATGCGGTCCGATTCCATGGCGAGCACCTGCTCAAGCCCATGGCTCGGAAGGAGCTGGAAGTAGTCCGTGTAGTCCTGGTGCGTGGAACCGTTCACGATTCCGCCGAGCCCCTGGACATAATTCCAGTGCACCATCTTCGGGTGGTGCGCGCTGCCCTGGAACATGAGGTGCTCGAAGAGGTGGCTGAAGCCGCCGCGCCCCTCCGGCTCGGACCTGAACCCCACGTCGTAGTGGACGGCCACGGCCACCGCGGGCGCTCCGGCCCGGGGGCTCAGCAGCACTCTGAGTCCGTTGTCCAGGACGATCCGGTGCGGCGCGGTCATGTCGTTCTCTCCCCCGTACGTGCGCCCTGTGCCTCCTCCGTCGGAGAAGGCGCAGGCCGAGCGGGGGCGTGGCGCACGGCCACGCCCCCGCTCTACCATGGGATCAGGGACGCTGGGGCCGACTCGATACTTGATGGGATCAGTCGGCTCCGGCGCTCCGGATCAGTGTCGGTGCTGTCAGCACCCTTCCTTGTAGGTGAGGAGGGTGGTGGCCACGGAGAGGGCGATCGTGGCCGGCGCGTCGTCGCCCTCGTGGGCCGCGGCGAGCTCCTCGGTGTCGGCGTAAACGGTGTAACCCTCGAAAAGCTGCTCGGCGTCCATGTGACACTCCTTTTGTGTATGGGTTATGCACGTCCGAGGAATCTCGAACGCCCTTACGCATTCATTTATAGCACCGCATCGACCCGCCGGGTACTTCTTTTCACAAGCGAAATACAGGGTTCCCGATCCCGGTAAAAAGACATGCCGAATGGCCGGGCGCCTCGAATGCGCCCGGCTTTTAAGCCCTTATTACTTCAGCCCGACTCGACCCAAGTCAGGAATTTCCGATCCAGCTGAGATTCCCCCGGCCTTTCCGGTCCGTTTCCTCGGCGATCACGTCGAGAAGTACGGAGACCCAGTCCTCGTCCCATCGCACATAGGCGCAGAAATCCCTCGCGTGGGAGAGGATTCCCAGGGTGGCCACCATGCCCGCCTCCACGGGCAGCGGCCGGCCGTGTCCCTCCACGAAGGCGTGTCCCAGCGTGGACCAGCGGGCCGCCTCATCGGCGCCGTACCTGGCGCGGATGATCCCGCGCAGCTCGGCCAGTTCGCCGAGCACCCAGCCGATGTCCAGGCAGGGCGGACCCGCGGCCATGTCCTCGCCGAGCAGCAGGACCGCGGTGCCGTCCCGCGCCGGTGGGATCACCAGGCCGGTCCCGGGTTTCCCGTGCAGCAGGACCGCGTCCGCGGAGTCGGCGAGGAACAGCAGGCACCACTCCTCCAGGAGTTCCAGGCGCGCCTTGCCCAGGCGCCGCCTCGCCACCGGGAAGAGCCGGTCGGCGTCGTCCTGTTCGCTGCCGTCCGCCCAACTGCGCCCGGTGCCGCGCGACAGCCACTGCGAGAGCCGCAGGATGCCGGGGTGCCGGTCCCGCAGCAGGCCGCCCGCCGGAACCGCGTGGAGCCGGGCGAGACCGCGGGCCAGCTCCCTCAGCAGCCCACGCGCCGCCGGGTAGGCGGTCTTCGCGGGGCGCGTCATCAGGATGTTGGCCAGGGATTCCGCGCCGTCCGCGAGGAAGTGCAGCTCCTTGCCGCGCTGCTCGGGGAGCGCGAAGCGCAGCCCCGGCCCGGGCAGCGTGCGGAGCCTGGCGAGCACCTCGGGCGAGGGGGCGCGCGGGCCGTCGGCGCGGGCGGGGCCCGCGGTCCTGACCCAGCGGTATCCGGCTCCCGTGGGCCGCCGGAACACCTCGGTGCGGGTCAGCAGCGTCCCGTACGCGTCGACCGGCTCCTCCCCCTCGACGCGGCCTTCCGCTTCGGGCTCCGCCCCCTGTACGTGTTTCCCTTCGGCCTGCACAGGCCGTCCCCCTCTCCCCCATGGCCGGGCCGTGGCCGGCCCGCGCCCCGCTCAGGCCGGCCGGCCCGGCGTCCGTTCCATCAGCGCCAGCAGCGTCGGCAGGTCGGGCGGTACGTACGCGTCGTTGCGTCCGGTCGTCCCGCTGCGCCCCGGCTCCGGTGGCGCCACGCAGACGCCGGGGCGTTCCTGGATCTCCCTCAAGTGCCGTGCCACGACCGGGTTGCCGATGGCCCCCGGTGGCAGCGAAGGCGCGATGCCGATCGTCGCGTCGGTGCACTGGAGGGCGAGCATCGCCGGGGTGTCCCCCATGCCCGTGGCGAACCGGCTGACGAAGTTCACCGTGGCCGGGTAGACCGCGACGGCCTCGGCCCACTGGGCCCATTCGACGTGCAGCGCGGTCGTCCGGGGCTCGTCGGGCCAGGCGTCGAGCGCCGCCACCTCGGAGCCCACGGCCGACAGCGCCTCGCGGGTCACGAAGCGCCCGGCGCTGCGCGTCACCACGACACGGCACTCCACGTGCGGCAGCGCCAGGTTCAGCCACTTGATCCAGTACGGCAGGAAGGCAACGCTGATCGCCCCCGTACCCACCAGGAGGAGCCGCTGCGCGGAGAAGGTGCCGGAACCCGGACCGGCCGGCCCCGAGTTGTCAGACATGGCCGGCACCGCCCAGCTCCGCGACCACCTCGCGCATGTCGGCGAGCGCCGCCTCCACCCCGTGGGTGAGCAGGACACCGCCGGGCGAGAGGACGACCTCGTCGACGCCCGCGCGAAGGTACCCGGCGACCTGGGCGGCGATGTCGCCCGCCGAGCCGCTGAGGAAGACGCCGGACTCGATCAGCGCCTCTGCCCCGCCCGCGGGGTCCGCGGGGTCGGCCTTCAGACCGGCGTCGCGGAGCATCCGCGTGTAGTGCCGGGTGCCGAGGTGCTTGTCGTTGGCGGCGAGCACGAGCCGCCGCATGTCACGTCCGGGCCGGTCGACGGCGAAGTGCACCAGCGAGACGACGCGCGGCGGCTTCCTGTCCTGCTCGTCGGCGCCCTTGCACATCGCGGGCACCAGGACGTCGGTGATGTACGGCAGCGGGGTGAGCCAGGTGATGGCGGCGTCCGCGACCTCGCCCGCGACCTGCGCCATTCCGGCGCGGAGCACGCCGACGCCGACGTCGATCCGGGGCGCGTCCGAGGGCAGCGGCGGGAGCATGCCGTGCAGGCTGTGGTACTCGCCGTTCCTCTCGACCGGCTCGCCGTTCACCAGGGCGCGCACCATCGACAGATACTCGCGGCTCGCCGTGAGCGGGCTGCGGTAGGCGGAACCGCGCAGGGACGCGACGAACTCCACGGCTCCCGGGCCGAAGCCCGCGGTCATCGACCGGCCGGTGAACAGGGCGGCGGAACGGGCCTGCACCGCGGCTTCGAAGGGATGCTTCAGCGGCATGACGGTCACCGCCGTGCCCGTGGGCACGCTCAGGCCGCGCCCGGCCAGGTAGGCGAAGAGGTGGTACGTGTCGTAGGTGAGGCTCTGGCCCATCCAGAGCCGGGCCAGACCGGCGTCGCGCACGATCTCCGCGAAGCCCTCGATGGTGTCGGGCCGCAGCGGCATCACCGGGAAGAACAGCGACACCCGGCTCGGGTCCATGTCGTGTCCCATCACTCCGCCTGCCGTCCGACGAACTGGACCTGGTCGATCAGCCCGTCCCGTACGCGGTACAGCGCGAGGACGGACATCGCGGGGATGCCGTCGCCCTCCACCCGCTCGTGGTCGACGATCCACTCGGCCTGCGCCGACCGCGAAAGGACGCTCGCCGTGAGCGCGACCTCGGCGAACTGGTGGCCGTACAGGGCCCGCAGGGCGTCCGCTCCGGAGGCGATGACCTCGCCGTCGGCGAGGACCGTCGTGTGCGGTGCGTAGCAGGCGAGGAACTCGTCGAGGGCCCGGCGGTTGAACGCGTCCATCTGCCGGTCGACGACGTCGGCTCCGGGGTGGGCGGCGGTGGCGCCGGCGCTCATGCTCGTGGCGGCGCTCATGTCTGTGGTGGTCATGCCCGGCCCCGCCCCTCGGGCCCGTCCCCGTCGCGCAGCGCCCGTACGAGTTCCTCGGGGGCGTCCGCCGAGATGTGGACGGTCGTCACCTCTACGGGATCGCCGTCCGCGAGGTCGACGAGGACCGGCGGGTCGAGGTGGACCCTGACGTTGACCGAGCCGCCGATCGAGCAGGCGAGGGCCGAGGGGTCGTCGGGGACGCGGCGCAGCCCCTTGCCCTCGATGGTCCGCATGCCCCGCGACGCCGAACGCACCGACTGCCGCGGCAGCACGAGGTCCCCGAGGAAACCGGTGCGCAGGGCGACGGTGGACGGCGAGACGGTGTGCGGGCGCCGGGCCATGGTCACCAGGACGCTGAGGCCGAGGAGGATCAGGAAGACCTCCAGGGCCGCGTGGGCGGGCCGTGCGGGCGGCGGGATGATCTCCGAGACGAGGAAGGCCAGGGGGATCTCGGTCAGCGTCAGGACCATGACCATCTGGCGGATCTCGGGCGAGTGCCTGATCCGTACGGCGTCCTTCACGTCCGCGTCCAGGGGGCGCCGCGCGAGGCCCGCGAGGAGGGAGAGGGACAGCACCTTGGCCCGTCCCCCCAGGGACGGCTTGGGTGTGACGCGGAATCCGGGCAGGTCGGACACTGCGGGACCCCCGTCCGTGGACTGCTCCGCGCGGGTCATCCGTGCCCCCGCGCGCCCTCGACTCGTGTACTCATCACGCGACTCCCCCCGTTTCACATGAGTCTAAAGCGACCGCCTGCGACAGTAACGCGACCATGATCCGTGTGCAACTGACATGGAGAGTGAGTACCGTGACGTTTCACCTCAGTGTGAAGCTGTGGGACATGGGGACGTTGCGGGGGCACGGGACGTCACGAGTGCGGTGGAGGCGGAGCCGTGGTGGACGCAGAGCCTGACGACAGACTGGCCGACCGGATCAATCACCTCTTCGCGACGGTGCGCGCGAAAGGCGACCAGGAGTACAGCAACGAACAAGTGGCCTCGGCCCTCAGGGAAGCCGGCACACCCATCTCCCAGAGCTACATCTGGCAACTGCGCAAACGGAAGAAGACCAACCCCACCCTCAAGCACCTCCAGGGCCTGGCCAACTTCTTCGGGGTCCCCCCGGCCTACTTCTTCGACGACGAGGTCGCCCGCAGCGTCGACAACAAGCTCGGCGAACTGCTCGCGGAGCAGGCCAGGCTCGCGCAGGCCGTCGACAACGGCGAGGTGCGGCTGATGGCACAACGGGCCGGCGAGCTCTCCCCTGCGCGGCGCAAACAGGTCATGGAACTTCTCGACGTGGTCTACCGGTTGGAGCAAGCGGAACACGGGGACGCCGCCGGAAGTTGACCGAGCTGTCGGTGGCGTCGTCACAACCGGGGGGAGCTCGAGTGCACTGGCCGCTCGCTGCGTGGGACGGATGGCTCAAGGAACGCCGACTGCGGAAGAACTGCCGACGCGAACTGCGGGCGCTCGGCGTCCAGCCGCCGCTCGACGTCAAGGAACTGGTCGCGCTGCTCGCGGAGAGACGCGGACGGCCGCTGCGGCTGGTGCCCTACCCCCTGCCCGTGCCCGGACCCTACGGCGCCTGGGTCGCGACGCGCGGCGCCGACTACATCCTGTACCAGCAGGAGACCAGCAAGGCCCACCAGGACCACATCATCCTGCACGAGATCGGCCACATCCTCGCCGGTCACGCGGGGGAGTCGGCGAACGACGGCGACGAGGGGCCCGGCGACGACGGGGCCCCCGGGCCCCGTCCGGAGACCGTCCAGCACGTCCTGCGCCGCACCTCGTACGACGAGGCACGCGAGCACGAGGCCGAGCTGATCGCCACCATCATCCTGGAGTGGGCGTCGGTCCTCGACCAGGTCGCCCCGCCGCCCGTCGCGGAGGCCGACCTGCGCCGGGTCCAGACCGCCCTGGGCGACCGGCGGGGGTGGCTGTGAACTGGCGTGTCACCGCCGCGGTGGTGGTCCTGCTGCCCGCGGCCCTGTGGAAGATGTACCAGCTCACCAAGGCTCCCCGGGACCGCTCGCTGCTCGCCGTCACCGTCTGCGTCGCGTGCACCGCGGTCGCCTTCTGCCTGGGGCTGCCCCATGTCCGGCCGCAGGTGGACGCCGCGCTCGGACCAGGCATGGCCCAGCTCGTCGCGACCGTCCTGCTGCTCGACACCGCGTACTGGCTCATGTGCTTCTACCTGCGGTCCAGCACGGACCAGCAGGGCGCGCGCCGCCGTATCCGCATCGAGGGCCAGCTCGTCGGGATCGTCGTGGTCGGCATCACCTGGGCCACCCTGAACACCCCGGGGGAGGCCCGCGGGCTCCCCTACTGGACCCCGGACGTACGGGTGCCCGAGGTCACCGCCCTCTTCGCCGTCGCCGACCTCTATCTCATCCACGCCCTCACCACGGCACTGCGCTGGACCTGCCGCTTCGCCCGGATGTCCACCCGCTCGATGGGGACGGGACTGCGGCTGACCGCGCTCGCGCTGAGCCTCATGACGGTCTCCGTCGCGCTCCGGCCGCTCGCCGCCGCGGCCTCCTGGGCCGGCGTCCGCCTCCCCGCCGCCTCCGTCCAGGCGGACACCGTCGTCCTGGCCCTCGCCCTACCGCTGCTGGCCGTCGGCCTCAGCTATCCGAGCATCGTCACCCGCCTGGCCGCGCTGCGCCTGTGGCGGCACCGCAGGGACTCGTACCGCCGACTCCGGCCGCTGTGGACGGCGCTGCACCTCGCCTTCCCGGAGAACACGCTGCGGCGTGGGCCGGGCGGACCGGGCCGCGAGGCGCTGTGCGTCCGTTCCGTGCACCGCCGTTACTACCGGCGTGTCATCGAATGCCGCGACGGCCTCGTCACCGTCAGCCCCTACCTGGCGACCCTCGGGATCAAGGAGGGCGCATCCCCGGAGGCCGTGGCCCGCATGCTGCCCGCGGCCCTGCATGCCTGCGCCACCACCACCCCCGAAGCCACTCCCGCGGTCAGGATGGCCCTGCCTGCCGACAACAGTCTGGACGCGGACGCCCGGCAACTGGTGGCCGTGGCCCAGGCCTTGGAGTGAGGCCCGCCGGCCCGCGCCGGCCCCGAGGAGCGGCGTCAGTTGCCGGTGGTCCGTTTCAACCCCCGGCTCAGCGCCCGTCCGCACCACCTGATGACCGCGGCGTTGATCAGGGTACCGACGACGACCGCGGCGACGAAGTAGCCGGGGCCGTCCGGCAGGGCCAGGAACAGCAGGCTCGTGGGGGCCGTGGCCAGGAGCGGGATCACTCCCGCCATCGACTCGTCCGTGGTGTCCATGGCGGTCACCACCAGGGCCCAGATCAGCAGCGCCGCGCAGATCACCGCGTAGGCGAGGGCGGTGAGGTCGGCGGGTGAGAAGCGGCGGACGAGGCCGGGGCCGGGGCCGGGGCCGGGGCCGGAGTCGGAGTCGGAGTCGGTGGTCACAGGGGGGCTCCTTGCGGTGGGGGTTGGTCAGGGGGGAAGTGGGGGGGCGGTCATGTCAGCGGCGTCGCGGTCAGGTGTGGGTTCCCGGAGGGTTCGGGTGCGTCAGGCCCAGGTCGTACGCCAGGATCGTCGCCTGCACCCGGTCCCGCAGGCCCAGCTTCCGCAGCAGCGCGGTGACGTGGGACTTCACCGTGCCCACCGTGATGCGCGCCTCCTCGGCGATCTCCGCGTTGTTCAGGCCCTGCGCCACCAGGGCCAGGACGTGGCGTTCGCGGGCCGTCAGGGCGTTGAGGGGGTCATCGGGGGCCGTGCTCGCGGCGGAGGACCGGGGTCTCGCCGACGCGTAGTGGGTGATCAGGCGGCTCGTCGCGGAGGGGGACAGGACGCTCTCGCCCGTCGCCACCACCCGTATGCCGGTCAGGAGTTCCGGCACCCGTACGTCCTTGAGGAGGAAACCGGAGGCTCCGGCGCGCAGGGCCTCGAAGACGTACTCGTCCAGGTCGAAGGTGGTCAGGACCAGGACGCGCGGCGCGTCCGGGCGGCCGGTGATGACGCGGGTGGCGGCGATGCCGTCCAGTTCGGGCATACGGACGTCCATGACGACCACGTCGGGTGCCAGCTCCTCGGCGAGGCGTACCGCCGCGACGCCGTCCGCCGCCTCGCCCACGACCGTCATGTCCTCCTGGGCGTCGATCACGGCCGCGAAGCCCGCGCGGACCACTCCCTGGTCGTCGACCACCAGCACTTTGAGGGTCATCGGTCGCCCATCTCTCCATCGTGGCCGTCGGCGCGCAGGGGCAGAGGCAGGGGCAGGGTGACAAGGACCGTGCCGCTCGGGTCCACCTTCACCGTGCCGCCCAGCGTCTCGATCCGCGCCGACAGGCGCGCGCGTACGGCCGGGGAGCGGGCCGCCCGTGTCACCCCCGTTGCCGAGAGCAGCAAGCCGGCGTCGGAAGCGTCCAGTTCGATGCGCGCAGGGGTCTCGTCCTCCGTGGTGAGCAGCGTCTCGGCCGCGCTGTACGCGGCCAGGTCCACCGCGTCGGGCAGGCGCCGCGGTACGCGGTCGGTCAGGTGGATCTCGACGTCGCGGCCCGTGGCCCCGCACTGGTGGGCCAGGAGGTCCAGGGCCTGGAGGGTCGGCTGCGGGCTGAGGCGCGGTTCCGCCTCGCCCTCACCGACGGTGTCGAGCTCGCCGTCCCGGACGGTGTCGAGCAGGGCACGCATCGCGGCCAAGGCCTCGCGGGCGCGTTCGGCCGTGGCTTCGAGTTCGCCCGCCTCCGCCTCCGCGACCACGTCCGCGGTACGGGCCAGCACGGTGGTCTCAAGGCCCGCCGCGACCCGGCGCCGCTCGGCCCACGCGTCGCGTACGGCCTCCTCGGTCCAGGCGGCGATGCGCTGCTCACGCGCGCCCCGGTCGGCCAGCTCCCGCCTGCCGCGCAGGGCCCCGCACCACCTGGCCGCGCCGACCGCGATGGCCGCACCGCCCGTCGCGCAGACGCCCACCGCCCAGGCGGGAGCGGCCGTGCCCCGGTCGAGGACGGCGGCGGTCGCGGCCCCCGCGTGCACCACCGCCGCCGCGAGGGGGAAGGCGAGCGGCAGCCGTGCGCGGGTGTGCGCCGAGGCGGCCGCCGCGCACGTGGCCACCAGGCTCAGCGCGGGCGGCAGGACCGCCGGGCCCGTGTAGTCGCCCGCGGCCATCGCCACCGGCCAGAGCGGGGCGAGGCCGAGCAGCGCGCCCATCGCGGCGAGCGGCGCCCCGCGCAGCCAGAGCAGCGCCACGGCCTGGGCCGCCGCGAGGAGCGCGAACAGTACGCCCGCCGAGACGTCCGCGCCGCTCGACGTGGGCTCCGCCCGGATGACCAGGGCGGGCAGCAGCGGTTGCAGGATGAGGCCCGCGGCGGCCACGAGCTGCGCCACGCGGTAGCCGCGCGGCTCGGACATCTCGGCCGCGGACGCCGTCCTGCCGGGCAGGAGCGCGCGCACCTCCCAGCCGCCCGCCTCCGTGGGGCCGCTGGACAGCGTGCCGCCCGCCTCCCGCGCACGGGACCGCAGGAAGCCCGTGCCCCGGCCGCCGCCGAGACCCGTGGCGTGCGCCGCCGAACCGGCGGGGGGTGCCGCGCTGGTCACCACGACTTCGGTACGGGTGTCCTCGTACCGGCACACCACCTTCGTACGGGCGCCGGGTGCGTGCCGCGCCACGTTGGTCAGCGCCTCGCGCACGATGCCGTACGCCGCGTCCGCGATGGTGCCCTCCGGCAGCGGATCGATCTCGCAGACCACCTGGTGGCCGAGGCGGCGGAAGCCCGCGGCCAGGTCGCGAAGCCGTTCGTCCGGGGAAGGCCGGTCCTCCCGCGAGGGCGCGGGCCCCCGTACCGCGCCGAGCGCGCGGGTGACCTCGCGGCCGGTCTCCGCCGCGAACCTCAGCGCCTCGTCGGCCATCTCCGGGCGGCGCTCGCGCAGCCCGAGCGCCGCGCCCGCCGTGACCACCACGGCCGTCAGGTGGTGGGCGCTGACGTCGTGCAGCTCCCGCTCCATGCGGCGGCGTTCGGCGGCCGGCAGCCGGTGGCGTTCGGACTCGGCCCGCCGCAGCCGCCGCTCGGCGGCCCGCCCCGCGGCATGGTCGCGCCGTACGAGGATGCCGGCGCCGCACGAAGCGGCGTACAGCAGGGCGGTGAGGACGAGGCCGAGGCCGTCGCGGTCGCCGAGTCCGTGCAGGCTGATGTCTTGCAGGAGCTGCCAGCCGGCGAGCGCCGCCCCGCAGAGCACGGTGGTGAACGTGTCCCGCGCGACCGCCACGCCGAAGAGGGCCGACGCGACGCCCGCCGTGCCGAGCACCGCCATCGCCCCGGTGGGCAGCGGGCCCGCGCCGAGCGCGCAGGCGGCGGCGGTCACGACCAGGGCGAGCACCGGCCGGGCCCTGCGCAGGGCGAGCGCGGCCGTCACCACGCCCGCGACGAGGGCCCAGACGAGGAGTGCCGCCCCGGACGGCACGGTTCCACGCACCAGTTGCGCCCCGGGCCACACGAGGGCCTGGACGCAGAGCAGCAGGACCGGGAGCAGCCGGTCGTCGGTTCGTTTCATGACCTGACCAGGCTATGGGCGGTGCTGGGCCGCCCGTCTCCGGCCCAAGGGGGATTCGCGTCTCTTACCTGGGGTGCAGGTTCACCGCTACTGGGTTGCGGATGCACCGCTCCCCGGGCCGAGGGTGGAGGGACCGGGCCTGTCTCTATCTCCGGTTCGAGGTGGCTTTCATCCGGTGGCCCGAGGCGCCGCGGGGTGGCGCGGCCATAGATTCGAGGCATCGAGCAAGCAGTTCCCGGCGGCGCCTCACGGCCCCGGACCCGCCCCTTCCGCCTTCGCTCTTCCTTCCGTTACGCAGGCGGTCTTCGCATGTTCCAGCCGACCCCGGAGGATCTTCCATGCCCATGTTCCAGCGCATCTCCAAGCCCGTTCTTGTCTCCTCTCTCGTCGGCGTCGGCGTCCTCGGCTCGCTGGCCGTCGGTGGGCTCGCGGCGGCCACCGGAAAGGACGCCGACGCCGAGCCGTCCCTGACCCACGCCACGGCCCGCTACACCGCTCCTTCCGGGCACGGCGCCGGCTCGCTCACGTTCACCGCCGACGTCAGCGACGACTCGGCCGTCCGGGACCTGCGGGTCCTGCCGTGGCCCGCGAACTCGAAGCTGGACCCGAAGGAGTCGGAGCTGCGGCACGCGGAGCCCGCGAAGTGCCGGACCATCACTGACGGAACGTCCCGCTGCACGTACACGCTGAAGGTCACGGAGAAGGAGGCGGCCGAGTCGGCGCCGGGCCAGTGGTACGTCGCGGCGCGTGCGGTGGCCGAGGACGGCGGCACGGTCCACGAGCCCCGCGCCGCGGCCTTCGAGATCACCCGCTGAGCCCCGGCCACGGGGGCCTGGCCGCCGTCCCCGTCAGCCGAGGCTCTTCCAGAACGCGTACCGGTGGTCGCGCGCGAAGTCCGCGCGCCACCAGTGCGCCGCCGACAGCGACTGCACGTACCGGTCGCCCTCGCGGAACCGCGGCCAGTCCGTACGGCCCGACTCGGCGAAGCCGGTCCAGGTGCGCAGCAGCCGGTCGCGGAACGGCTCCTGCTCCGGCCGTACGTCCTCGAAGAGCGCCAGGTCGAAGAAGTAGGCCAGCTCCGCCATGTGCTGGGCGCGCGGGGCGAAGCTGGGCTCCGGGTAGCCGTTGAACCAGGGCGTGTCGCCCTCGGCGAACTCGTACATCCGCGTCGGCGTCCACTTCGCCAGGAGCCGCGCGGTGTCCAGCGTCGGCGCCGCCCACCTGGCGTCGGTCAGGGCCGCCGCGAGGGCCTCGCCCGCCGAGCCGTGGGCGCTCAGGGGATAGCGCTTCAGTACGGCGTCGGCGTCGGCGCCGAACTCCTCGCGTACGGCGGGCTCGTACTCCGCGGGCTTCATCGGCGCGCCCCCGGGCGCCAGCTCCTGGCCGAGGACCATGCCGCGCTCCTCGTCGCGGTTGACCCCGATGAGCACCGGCACCCGGTTGAAGCGTCCGGTGCGCAGGGCCTCGGCGGGCGCGAGCGGCATCAGGTCGGTGCCCGCGACCGGCCGGGGCTCGTTGAACGGGCCGTACGCCGCGAGGAGTTCGGCCACCGGCTTGCGGCGCAGGCAGGCCGCGGTGTGCCTCTCGCAGCCGACCTTCTCCGTGACCCGCTCCGCCTCCGCCCGTGCCTCGGCCCTGGTGCGGGAGCCGCCGGTGGCACAGGGCGCGCTCTGGAGGACGGCCCGGTCGAAGAGGCCCGCGGACTTCGGCGAGGCGAGGTGGCCGCAGACGCTGTAGCCGCCGCCCGACTGGCCCATCAGCGTCACGTTGCCCGCGTCCCCGCCGAAGGCGGCGGCGTTCGCGCGGACCCAGCGCAGGGCCGCCTGCTGGTCCTCCAGGCCGAGGCCCGCCGCGCCCTTGAGGGCGGGTGAGCCCTGGAAGCCCATGATGCCGAGCCGGTAGTTCATCGACACGACGACCGCGCCCTCGGCGGCCAGCCGCTTCGGCCCGTACATGTCGCCGGTGCCGTACATGAGGCTGCCGCCGTGGATCCACACGATCACGGGGCGTTTACCGTCGGAGGCGGCCTGCCCGGGGGGTGTGGCGGGCGCGGTGGGCGTCGTGACGTTGAGGTAGAGGCAGTCCTCGCTCTCGCTGGGCACGCCGACCGGCAGGCCCTTCGGCTGGGCGCAGGCGGCACCCGGGCGGGTCGCGTCACGGACCCCCGACCAGCGCGCGGCGGGCTTCGGCGAGACCCAGCGGCGCTCCCCGACCGGCGGAGCCGCGTACGGGATGCCCTCGAAGCTGCGCAGGCCCTTGTCGGCGGTGCCGCGGACCTTGCCGCCGGTCGTGGTGACGACCGTGCCGATGTCGGCGGGGCGCTCGTGGGGGGCGGGGGTTGTTGGGGCCGCGGCCGTGGCGAAGGCTGTCGCGGCCAGGGCCAGCACGGTGAGGGGCCACCGGGAAACGCTCCTGCTGTATCTCGTCCGCCTCGTGTGTCTCGTGTGTCTCATGGCGAGGACCGTAGGGCACGGTTGGGCGTTCGCGCAATACAACTGTATAGATCGACCGCCTCATACGGACGTCCATCCGCTTGGTACGCTGCCCGGCATGGGGAACCGTGAAGCCCTGCTCGACGCCGCCAAGACGTGCCTGCGCGAGAACGGGTACGACCGCACCAGCGTCCGGGACATCGCCACCGCGGCCGGCGTGAGCATGGCCGCCATCGGCTACCACTACGGCTCAAGGGAAGCGCTGCTCAACAAGGCCCTTTTCGAACTCCTGGACGCCTGGGGGGACTCGATGGGCCGGGCGCTCGCGGCCGACGCGGACGGCTCGTCGAAGCGGCACTTCGAGAAGATGTGGGACAGCCTCATCGCGGAGTTCACCGCCCACCCCGACCTGTGGCTCGCCTCGATGGAGCTGTTCATGCAGGCCCGCCGCAACCCCGAGCTGCGGGACGCGCTCGCTCAGGGCACGGCCGAGGGCCGGCGCGGCATGGCCGCGATCCTGGCGGGCGTCCCCGAGGACGAGGTCCCCGAGACCACCCTGCGTTCACTGGGGAGCGTCCAACTCGCCCTGATGTCGGGCGTGATGATCCAGCACCTGAGCGACCCGTCCGCGGCACCCACCGCCGCCGAGATCCTCGAAGGGCTGCGGGGCCTGGCAGACCTGGCGCGCTGAGCGGGCAGGCGGGCGGCAGCCGGATCTGAGCGGTGCTCCCGTGGCCGCCGGACCCGGCGTGCGCCGCGTGATGACGCGGGCGGCAGCCGCACGTGAGCGGTGTGGCAGCGGGGCGTGAGCGGTGGGCGGGAAACTCGGGGGCTGTGGCAGGGCGGGGGCGCGGGCCGTCGCATGACCGGCCGTCGCATGACCGGCCGTCGCATGACCGGCCGTCACGCGTCGCCGCACACCTGCCGTCCTCCGCCGTCCTCTCCGTCCTCCGCTGCCGTCCTCTCCGTCCTCCCCTGCCGTCCCTGCCGTCCCCTGCCGTCCTCTCCGTCCTCCCCTGCCGTCCCCTGCCGTCCCTGCCGTCCTCCGCCGTCCTCTCCATCCTTCGCTGCCGTCCCCTGCCGTCCTCCGCCGTCCTCTCCGTCCTCCGCTGCCGTCCCCTGCCGTCCTCCGCTGCCTGCCCCTTCGGCTCACGTCTCTTCGGCCTCGCGGCCTCCACTCACCGGGGAACTCCCATGCGTACGTCCCGCAGCCGCACCACCGCCCTCGCCGCCGCGGGCACCGCCGCGCTCGCCCTGTCCCTGACCGCCTGCGGCGGGGACGGCTCCGGTGTGAGGGTGGCCGGGGTGGCGGAGACGACCGTCGTGGCGGGCGCGTCCGAGCAGTCCGAGCAGTCCGAGCGGGCCGGGGAGGCGAACACCGGCGGCGCCGCGGCCGACGAGACGACCACCGTCTCCCGCGCCAAGGCCCCCGCGGCCGCCACCCCCGTCTGCACCACCAAGGACGTGAAGATCAGCGCCGCCCGCCACAGCGGTCCGCCCCACACCCACATCGTCCTCACCGCGAGGAACACCTCGGGCCACTCCTGCCGGATGACCGGCCACCCGGAGATCCAGTTCCTGGAGGGCCACCGCGAGAACGTCCCGCCGGTCGCCAAGAGCAGGCCCGCCGCGCCCGTCGTCCTGAAGGCCGGCGCCCCCGCGTACGCCCTGGTCCGCCTCTCGAACGGCGGCGTCGACGAGCCCACCGAGCCCGTCAGCGGCTTCTCCGTCACGCTGCGGGGCGGCGGTGGCACGGCGGCCGTCAAGGCTCCGGGCCGGGGCGGCGTCGCCGTGGACGCGGCGGCCTGGAAGACCGGTTACTGGACGTACGAACTGCGAGACGGCGCCGACGACTTCTGAACGTTGAGGCGGGCTAGGCGCGCGAGGGCGTTCCCGGACCGGGGCTAGGCATGGCGCCGTTCACGGTGTACGAGGCGGACGGGACGCTCCGGGGGCGAACGTGAGCGCGCGCAGGCGCGCAGGCGGGGCGGTGCTGCGGGGCGGCGGGTCGGTTCAGCCGTCGGCCGAGTTCGTGCCGCTGCTCCGGCGGCCACCAGACTTCGCGGCCGACGCCGCGATCTCCGCCGCGACCGTGGTGGCCTTGGCCACCCCCCTGACCCAGCGTGGGCCGCCCCGTGCCGCCCATATGACGGCACCCAGGCCCGCCGCAGCGATCAGCACCCCGATGCCGAGCAGCAGCACCATCATCGTCATCCCACCCCACTGGTACAGGGCCCTCGCGGGCCCTTCGTACGGGGCCCCGATTCTTGCAGACCCCTGGGCAGGGCTTCACCCGTCGCGCGGTCATCGCGCCGCCGTCTGCCGTCGCGTCGGGAACCCGTGCCGGCGGGCGGCCACCACGACGAGCAGCACCGGAACCAGGAGCGGCAGGACCGTCCACGGCAGGGACGACGTCCCGGCCAGGCCGAGGAGGACGCCGCCGAAGACGCCGCCGCCCGCCATGGCGGCGTTCCACAGGGTGACGAGCATGGCCTGGGCGGCATCCGCCGCGTCACCGCCCGCGTCCCCGGCGGCGGTCTGAAGGAGCGTCGGGGCACCGCCCCAGCCGAGGCCCCAGAGGACCACGGCCGCGTACACGAGGGCCGGAGTGCCGGAGAAGACGGCGAGGACGGCCGCCGCGACGCCGACCAGGACCACGGCCGCGAGGGTGAGCGCGCGCAGCCTGCGGTGGATCAGCGAGCCGACGATCCAGATGCTCGCCAGGGAGGCGCCGCCGAAGACGAGCAGTACGAGGTCCGTACGGCCGCCCATGCCGAGGCCGTCGAGGTACGTGGCGATGTACGTGTAGAGCACGGTGTGCGCGAGGACGAAGACGAGCGTGACGGAGAGGACCGGCGTCACGCCGGGCACGCGCAGCGTCCGCAGCATCGGGGGCGTGGCGCCGCGCGGCTGACCGGGGTGGTCGGGAACGAACGCGGCGATCCAGCCGAGCAGCCCCACGGTGAGGACGGTCATCGCGAGGAACGCCACCTGCCAGTTCAGCACCTTGCCGAGAAACGTTCCCGCGGGCACGCCCAGCGAGAGCGCCACGGGGATGCCCGCCATGGCTATGGCGATCGCCTTCCCCTGGAGGTGTACGGGCGCCATGCGCCGGGCGTACCCGGCGAGCAGCGCCCACGCCAGCCCCGCGGCGACGCCGGCGACGAACCGGGCGGCCATGGTCAGCGTGTAGTCGCCCGACACGGCCGTGACGGTGTTGGCCGCGGCGAACCCGGCCATCGCCGTCAGCAGCAGCCGCTTGCGCCGCCAGGCCGCCGTGGCCGCGGTCAGCGGGATCGCGGTGAGGGCGGTGCCGATCGCGTAGACGGTGACGGTCTGGCCCGTGGCGGACTCGCTGACGCCGAGGTCGGCGCTCATCGCGGGCAGCAGGCCCGCGGGCAGCGTCTCGGTCAGGCTGGTGATGAAGACGGCGGTGGCCAGGGCGAGCAGCGCCGCCATCGGCAGTTTCCGCGGCGGGGCGGTGCTGTGGTCGCGGGCGGCGGTGACCTCTGCGGTACGCATGGCGGGGCCTTTCGGTACGTGCTTTCCGGGGGCGCCCACGACTCTGCGGGTCCGCGCTTCGGGGCGACTGACGGTTCGCTGACGGTTCTTCGGACCGCTGTGTACGGTGATCCGCATGCGGTTCGGGGTGCTCGGTCCACTGGTGGTGCGGGACGGCGACGGGGAGCCGGTGAAGGTGCCCGAGACCAAGGTCAGGGCGCTCCTCGCCGACCTTCTGGTGCACGAGGGGCGGCCGGTCTCCGCCGGCCGGCTCATCGACGACCTGTGGGGCGGCGCTCCCCCGGGCAGGCCCGCGGGCGCCTTGCAGGCCAAGGTCTCGCAGTTGCGCCGCGCGCTGGGGCGCGACCGCGTGCCGCACGGTCCTTCCGGCTACCGCCTGCGCATCGACGAGGCCGCCGGGGACGAGGTGGACGCGTTACGCTTCCGTACGCTGGTGGAGACGGCACGGTCCGAGGCCGAGCCGCGGTCCCGTGCAAAACTCCTCACCTCCGCCCTGGAGTTGTGGCGGGGCCCCGCGTACGCCGACTTCGCCGACGCGGAGTTCGTACGAGCGGCCGCGCACCGCCTCGCCGAGCAGCGCCTCGCGGTACTGGAGGACCAGGCCGAGGCCCGCCTCGCCGCGGGTGACCACACGTTGCTCACCGGCGAGCTGGCGGACCTGGCGGCCCGGCATCCCCTGCGGGAGCGGCTGCGGGCGGTCCAGATGCGGGCGCTGTATCTGGCGGGGCGCCAGAGCGAGGCGCTGGATGTGTACGGGGGTCTCCGGCAACGCCTGGCCTCGGAGCTGGGCCTGACACCGGGCCCGGAACTGACCGCCCTGCACGGAGCGATCCTGCGCCAGGACCCAACGCTGGCCGCATCCACGCCGGCTGCCACGGACAGCCCCCCGGGAGCCCCGGCGGAACCCCCTTCGACTTCGGCGGAACCCCCTCCGACTTCGGCGGTGCCGCCCTCCCTCACGGCCAGGACGGGGGCCGGGGCCAGCACTGCCGCGCACACTTCGGGCGCCGACGTTTCGGCGGACCGTGGCAATCTTCCCGTCTCGTTCACCGGGCTCGTCGGGCGTGAGCGGGCCGTCGGTGAGGTCGGGCGGATGCTCGGTGGGGTGCGGGTCGTGACGCTGGTCGGGGCCGGTGGGGTCGGGAAGACGCGGCTCGCGGTGGAGGCCGCGGGGCGCCTCGCTGCCGGAGGCCCCGGGTCCGGCTCGTACGACTTCCGCGACGGGGTCTGGCTCGTCGAGTTCGCCGGGCGGCGCGGTGACAGCGGCGTCGCCGACCTCGCCCAGGCGGTCGCCGCCGTCCTCGGCCTGCGGGACGACGCCCCCGCCGGGCTGCCCGGACCCGGCACGGCCGACGAGGCCGAGCAGCTCGCCGCCGCGTTGCGGGACCGCGCGGTCCTGCTCGTCCTCGACAACTGCGAGCAGGTCGTCGAGGCGGCGGCCGAACTCACGGACCGCCTGCTGCGAGCCGCTCCCGGCCTCCGCGTGCTCGCCACAAGCCAGGAACCGCTGGGCCTCGCGGGCGAAGCGGTCTTCGCCGTGGAGCCGCTCCTTCCGGCGGACGCCGTCAGCCTCTTCGCGGCCCGTGCCGCCGCCGCGGCGCCCGGGTTCGCGCTCGACGGCCACGAGGACGCCGTGGCGGAGATCTGCCGGCGCCTCGACGGCATTCCGCTCGCCCTGGAACTGGCCGCCACCCGGGTCCGTTCCCTCGGCGTGGCGGAGCTGGCCGCCCGCCTCGACGACCGCTTCCGGCTGCTCGACGCCTCGCGGCGGGGTGCTCCGGCGCGCCAGCGGACCCTTCGGGCGATGATCGACTGGAGCTGGGAGCTGCTCGGCCCCTCGGAGCGGGTCGTGCTGCGGCGGCTCGCGGTGCATCGGGACGGGTGCGCGCTGGAGGCCGCGGAGTGGGTGTGTTCCGGGGGCGGCGTGGCCCCGGAGGACGTGGCCTCGCTGGTGGGCCGCCTCGTCGATCGCTCCCTGGTCGTCGCGGCGCCCGGGCCCACGGGGCTGCGCTATCGGCTCCTGGAATCCGTGGCCGCGTACGCCCTTGAGCGGTTGCGCGAAGCGGGGGAGCTCGACGCCGTGCGGGGGCGTCACCTGGAGTATTACCTCGGGCTGGCCGAGCGGGCCGAGCCGTTTCTGCGCGACGGCGGCCAGCGGCACCGGCTCGGCCTCCTGGACGCGGAGGCGGGGAACCTCCGGGAGGCGCTCGACCTTGCGGTACGGAGTGCCGCGCTCGACCCGGCGGTACGAAGCCCCGGCCGCGGGGCGGATGGGGCCGTGCGGCTCGTGACCGCGCTGGCCTGGTGGTGGCTGCTGCGGGGCCGGCTGACCGAGGGCCGCCGGGCGCTTTCCGCCGTGCTCGACCTGGTGCCGGACTCCGGAGAACTTCGCTTGCTGCGGGGCGCCTTCGCCCTCCTGACCGGGGAGGGGGATGTCCGCGGCTCCGCGCGCGACGGGTCAGCGCTCGACGGGTCGGCGCGGTTCCTGTGGCTCTACGCCTACGGGCTGTTCAGCGCCGGGCGAGTCGCCGCAGCCGAGGAGAGCAACGCCCGGGCGCTCCAGGTCGCCGAGGCCGGGGGAGAGCGGTGGGTGGCCGGTGCCGCGTTCGGGCTCCGGGGCATGCTGGCCCTGGGGCGGGGGGAGCTCCGGGCCGCCGGGCGGGACTCGCTCCGGGCGGCCCGCATCTTCCGTGAACTGGGCGACCAGTGGGGGGAGTTGCAGACCCTCGCGCCGCTGGCCCTGCTCGCCGAGATCAAGGGGGACTACGACGAGGCCTCGCGGCGGCAGGAGGACGGGCTCCGCATCGCGCGGGACCTCGGGCTCGCCACCGAGATCTCCGCGCGCCTCTCCGGGCTCGGCCGCCTCGCCCTGCTGACCCGGGACTGGCAGCGCGCCCGCGCCCTGCACGGCGAGGCACGCGACCTGGCCGTCGAGCAGGGGTACCGGTACGGCGAGATCCACGCCGAGATGGGGCTGGCCCTCGGCGCCCGCCGCTCGGGGGACCTCGACGCCGCCGAGTCGTATCTGCTCCGCGTCCGCGACCGCCACACGGACGTCTCCTCACCCGCGGGCGACCACCTGCTCCGCGCCGAGCTGGGCTTCATCGCCGAACTCCGCGGCGACGCCCGCCTCGCCGAGGCACACCATCTCCACGGCCTGGACATCGCCCGGCGCCTCGACGAGCCACGCGCCCTCGCCCTGTCCCTGGAGGGACTCGCGGGCGCGGCCGCCCTCGGCGGCGACCCGGCGGACGCCGAGCGCGCGGCCCTGCTGCTCGGCGCGGCCGACGCCGCCCGCCGCGGCGTGGGGGCCCCGCTCCCGCCCGCCGAGCGCGGTGACGTCGACCGGATCACCGAAGCCGCCGGTACCGCGCTGCGGCGTGCCCCGGCCGGAACCCCCTCCTTCGCGGAGGCGTTCGCCCGGGGCGCGACGCTGTGCCCGCGCCAACTGCCGTACGGACCCCCCGCCGGCCTCCCCGGTTAGGGTCGTACGACGTACTGACGTCCCAGGGGGGCCCACATGGCACTGTTCGGCAACGCTCACACCATCGATCCGGCCGGCGCGCAGCAGGAGTACGGCCGGCTGCTCGGGCACGGCGAGCAGGTGCACGCCGCCTACCTGCTGATACGCGACACCATGCTGTTCACCGACCGCCGGCTGATCATGGTCGACAAGCAGGGCATCACGGGCAAGAAGGTCGAGTACCACTCGATCCCCTACCGCAGCATCACGCACTTCGCGGTGGAGACGGCCGGGCACTTCGACCTCGACGCAGAGCTGAAGATCTGGATCTCCGGCAACGCGACGCCGCTGCAGAAGACGTTCACCAAGGGCGTCAACATCTACGAGGTGCAGGCGATCCTGACCCAGTTCGTCGCCCGCTAGCCGAAACGGGGCGCCAAGCCCCCCGACCCGACCGGCCATGCGTGACGCGCCCTTCGGCCATCGCCCCGTATACCTTCGGCCGTTGGCCGGCCTCCCGCTCCTCGCCACGCTGGTGTTCCGACACCACACCAGCGGGAGGCGCAGTGCGCGGCGAGGCGATCAGCAGGGCCCGGTTCATCGCGGGGGCGGGGGCGGTGGCGGCCGCGGGGGCGCTGGCCGCGCCGGGCCGGGCGGGGGCGGCTCCGGCCGCGGCAGGGGAAGCGGCGGCGAAGGGCCGCCCCGGTCTCACCCACCGCGGCGTCTGCTACGAGGTCGGCGACGGTGAGCACCCCGCGACCGGCTGGTCCGCCCGCCGTATGCGCGCGGACATGCGGACCATCCGCGAGGACCTCCACGCGAGCTCCGTCTCCGTCTTCGGCGCCGGAGTCGAACGCCTCGCCGCCACCGCCTCCGAGGCCGCCGGGCGCGGCCTGCACGTCTGGCTCCAGCCGCGCCTCGCCGACGTCCCGCACCGCGACATCCTCGACCACCTCGCGGAGACCGGACGGCAGGCGGAGCGGCTGCGGCGGCAGGGGGCGAGCGTGTACCTCAGCGTGGGGTGCGAGTTCGTGCTGTTCGTCCCCGGCATCGTGCCGGGCGACAACGCCGTCGAGCGGGTCGAGAACCTCCTGAAGGGCAACTTCGACCCCGAGAAGATGGTCCGTCGTCTCCGTGACTTCATCGGGCGGGCGGCGCGGACCGGCCGTTCCGTCTTCCGCGGCCCGCTCACCTATGGCGCGGCCGACGGCGACGACGTCGACTGGACCCTCTTCGACCTCGTGAGCGTCAACTACTACGGCTACCACCGCGACCGGGCCGGTTACGTCAAGGATCTCGCCCCGTACCGCCGCCACGGCAAGCCGGTGGCGATCACCGAGTGCGGGTCCTGCACGTACGAGGGCGCGCCCCAGGACGGCGGCATGGGCTGGCGCGAGGCCGTGGACTACACCAAGGACCCCCCGGAGATCGTCGCGGGCCTCCGCCGCAGCGAGCGCACGCAGGCCGCGTACCTCATGGACGTCTTCGGCGCCTTCGAGGCCCTGGACCTGCACGCCGCGCTGGTCTACCAGTTCGTCACGCCCGACGAGCCGCACCGCGCCCACGACCCGCGCCACGACCTGGACATGGCGAGCTACGGCATCACCAGGACGGTGTGGAAGCGGCCCGACGACCCGGCGGCCGGCCTGCACGGCGAGCCGAAGGAGGCCTTCCACGCCCTTGCCCGGCACTTCGAGCGGGCGGCGCGGCGGCGCTGAAGTCCGGCCATTCGGCCGCGGAAGGGCCGTATCGGCAGGCGGATGTCTTCCGCCGCCCGCGTGGCTGTGCTTGCCTGGGGGCCATTTCGGCGGTCTGGGGCGGGAGTTGCCGCATGCGCAAGCTGTGGAGCACGGGGGCGCTGGTCGGTGCGCTGGTGGGTGCGCTGTTGCTCGGGGGGTGCGGGGACCCGGGCTCGGGAGGCGACGCCCGGCCGGCCCCCACCCTCCCGGACGCCCCGCCGCCCCCGGCCCTCCCGGACTCCCCGGCCGCCGACGCCCCGAAGAGCACCGCCACCCCGTCACGCAAGTCCCCCTCGCCCGCGACGCGGCAACGCGTCGCGCAGAAGTCCCGGGCGAAACCCCCGAGCGTCCTCTACCTCGGGGACTCCCTCGCCATGGAGAACCAGTCCGACCTCCGCGACCAGCTGAAGACCCGCCTGGGGGCGCGCTACCGCAGCGCGCCCTACTCCGGCACCACCCTCTGCGACTACCTCGAAGGCACCGGCGAGGACTCCCTGGTCCCCGAGAAGGACAAGGCCGCCGCGCTGGTGCGCGAGGAGCGGCCGGACTACGTGGTGCTCCAGTTCTGGGGCAACGCGTGGGGCTACACGCCGTGCATGGACGGCATCACGTACGACGGACAGCGGTCGAAGTACTTCGCCCGCTACCGCGCCGACGCGGCGAGGCTCGCCGCGCAGATCGAGGGCGCCGCCGGGGCGGGGCGTACGCGCGTCGTCTGGGTGCTGCAAGGGCCCGACCCGATGACGCCGGACCGCGTCCGCCGCGTGAACGGCATCTACGAGGCCAGGGCCCGCGCCTCGGGCGGCCTCACCGCCGACGCGGGCCGTGCGGTCGCCCCGGCGTCGTCCCGCTACACCTGGACCGAGACGCTGCCGTGCACGCCGTACGAGAGGCGCACCCCCGGGTTCTGCACCGACCCGGGCCGGGGCCGCACCGCCCTCCACCGGAGCGACGACCCCCTGCACTTCTGCCTGGCCCCGACCACGGCCAAGTCCCGGCCCTGCCCGAAGCGTTCGCCGGGGATACGGCGCATCACCGCGGCGGTCACCAGTGCGGTGGCGAAGGCGTCGTGACACCGCCGCACGGGCTGTTCAGGAGCGTGGCTCGAAGCCCTTGCCGTCGGCCACCGCCACCACCCGCGTCCGCTCCTCGCCCTCCCGGCAGACGACCAGGGCGGTCGCGGACGACGTGTCGGTGAGGAGGTCGCGGGTGCCGGGACAGGGAGTGCGGGCGAGCGAGGTCGAGCCGGTCGTCCGCAGGCCGATGCGGGGTTCCGGGTCCTTGGCGGACCCGACGTCGTCGGCCCTGACCCGCATCGTGGTGAGCAGTCCCGATGCGCCGAGGGCGAGCAGGGTGTCGCGGTGCCCGGCCCGGCCCAGCGGGCCGTCAAGGGCCACCAGGCGGTCGCCGCGCCGGGGCACCACACGGCCGGTCCACGCACCGCTCCGCAGCCCCCACCCGAAGCGGACGCTGTCACCGACGGCCTCCGCGACGCCGTACTTGACCGTGACGGCCGGCCGGAGCGGGGCCTCGGCGGCCGGTACGAGCCGCCAGTCCGACCTGGCGGTGACAGGGTCGCTCGACACGACCCGGCGCTCGGCGTGGGTGGGCCTCTTTCCGCACCGCCACTGCCCCGACACCACGGTCGCCGTGCCGTCGGCCCGTATCCGGTCGATCCGGCCCTCCGAACAGCCCGGGGGCCAGGCGAGCGCCACGTCCCCCGACGAGAAGAGGAGCGGCAGTTCGGGGGTCCGGTAGTCGGGTTCGCCCGGCGGGAAACCGGTGTCCTCGTGGCGCACGGGCAGTTCCACGACGACGTTCCGCGCCCCGCAGCGTTCCGTCAGGAGGGTGCCGGGGTCGTCCGGACCCTCGTAGTCCACGAGGTACGAGCAGCCCTCGCCGCGCGGCGGGCCCTGGGCCAGCGTCTCGACCCCGTCCCTGCGGACGGCCACGACTCCGGCGGCATAACTGGCCAGGTGGGCCTGGGTGGCGTCCGGCAGGGTCACCATTTTCGGCGGTTCCTCGGGCTGCCGGTAGGGCGTGATGAAGCGCCATCCGCCCCGCCCGGGGATCGGCAGCACCGTGGCGCCCCGCTCGCGGCCCGTGTACGCGTCGAGGCCGATCAGCATCGACCCGGCGAGGACGAGGACCGAGCAGCCCTCGCTCACCGCGACCTGCCGCAGGCCGACCCGTTCGGAGCCGCGGAGGGTGAACGTCCAGCGGCGGCTGCCGTCCCGGGGGTCGTGGCCGGTCACCCGTGCCGACCTGCCGTCCTCCTCCAGGACCACCAGCGTGCCGCGCTCGCGCCCCTCGTGCCGGCAGACGCTGAGCGCGGCGGGTCCCGCGAAGCCGCGCCGCCAGGCGATCCTGCCGGGGCGCTCGGGCGCTCCGGGCCCGGCGTTGCTGACGTTCACCTCCCGGGAGCCCTGGTGGAGGCGGTCCGCCGGGACCGGCGTCGAGTCCGCGTACCGCGACCACCAGGGGCCCAGCGCCTCGGTCCGCGCCCGCGTGATCCGCTCGGCGCCGTCCACGGCCCCCACGGAGAGCAGACCGCCGGCCAGGACCCCGGCCGTCCCGTACACCACGAGGCCGCGAAGCCGTGCGCGTACGGCGTCCGGGGGCGCCGTCAGGTCCAGCCAGGGGCGCCACCGCAGGGCCAGGACCAGCGCGGCGGCGGCGACCGGGACCGCCGCGAGGGATACGGCCGTGAGGGCGGCGTGGGGCCAGGCGGTCAGCACGGCGTGCAGTTCGCGGTCGTCGGCACCCCACCACCAGGCGTTGTCCGCCGCCGCGGCCTCGTCCTCCCGGCGGCCGTCGGCGATCTCACGGGACCGGCTCCAGGCGAGGGTGAACACCACTCCCGCGACGGCGGCGGAACCGGCCACGAGCGCGGCTGCCGCGGTCCAGCGACGCCCCACGTAGGGCACCACCTGGCCGCCGGCCAGCAGCGCGGCGGCCCCGAGCAGCAGGAGCCGCGCCCACCACGGCACGGTGCCGAACGCGCCGCCCGTCCGGCCCGACCACCACGGGAACGCGGTGGCCACCGCGAGCGCCACGGCACCGCCGACGAGGGCCGCGTGGCCCCGAGGTCGTTCGCGCATCGCCGCACCCCCCCGGGAGGGAGGTTAAGGGCGAACGGCGGGTTCCGGCCCGGAGCTGCGGCGGACGCCGTCCAGGTGCCCGTCACCCGTTCCGGCTAAGTCCGCTCGCCGCACCCCGTGGGGCCGTCACACGCTGTGGATGCCCGACAGAGAGCGAGGGACGGCCATGAGCAGCGCCACGGCGCACGAGGGCAAGCCGAACCACGGACACGGCCACGGACACGGCCACGAGCACCGGCACGACCCCGCGAGCGACGCCAGTCTGTGGGCCGGGGGCGGGACCATGTTCGCCGGGGTCCTGATGCTGGTGAACGGCGTACTCGGCGTGTTCGAAGGCATCGCCGGCATCGCCAAGGACGACGTCTACGAACGCATCGGCGACTACGTCTACAAGTTCAACCTCGCCACCTGGGGCTGGATCCACCTGATCCTCGGCCTCGTCATCGCCGCCACCGGCTGGGGCATCCTCAAGGGCGCGAGCTGGGCGAAGGCTACCGGCGTCGCGCTGGCCGCGCTCGGCATCGTGGCGCAGTTCCTGTGGCTGCCGTACACGCCGGTCTGGGCGGTCATCTCCATCGCCATCGGCGTCTTCGTCATCTGGGCGCTCTGCACGGACGCCTTCGGGCAGACCGCCGGGCCCTGACGCGTGCGGAGGGGGCTCAGAACGCCGCAGGGCCCCCGTTCGCCGCCACCACGTCGCGGACCGCCCCGGCGAACGCCTCCGAGCGGGCGTTCGTGCCCGCCGTGCGCCAGAGCAGGGCCACATCGGCGGACGCCACGTCCCGCAGCGGTACGAACGTGACGTCCGGGCGGGCGTAGTAGCGCTCCACCGACGCCACCACCGGGGAGATCCCCCGGCCCGCGGCCACCAGCGTCATCAGCTCCTGGAAGCTGGCCACCGCCTGCCCCCGGTGGATCTCGCGTCCGCTCGGTGTGCGGGGCGGCACGTGGAAGTCCCACCAGTACGCCGGAGCGCCGTTCACCACCCCGAAGAACGTCTCGCCCGCCAGCTCCTCCAGGGACACCGACGTCCGCCCGGCGAGGGGGTGGCCCACCGGCATGGCCAGCAGGCGGGGCTCGTTGATGACGACGGGGCCGACCGTCAGGTCCGGCTCCTCGACCGGCAGGCACGTGAAGAGCAGGTCGATGTCGCCGCCGCGCAGCGCGCCCAGCGGGTCCTGGAACTGCGTCTCGCGCATCCGCACCTCGCACCCGGGGCACCGCTCACGGAACGCCGCGAGGATCGCCCCGGTCAGCGAACCCGCGCCCGAGCCGAGGAAGCCGACGGACAGCTCGCCCACGACGCCCCGCGCGGCGTCCCTCGCGCGGGCCACCGCCGCCTCCATCTCCTTGTGCAGCGGCGCGATGTCCTCGTACAACCGCCGCCCCAGCGGTGAGAGGCGGACCACCCGGCTGGTGCGCTCGAAGAGCGGGGCGCCGATCTTGCGCTCCAGCTTCTTCACGGTCTGGCTGACCCGCGCCTGGGAGAGCAGCAGCCGCTCGGCCGTGCGGCCGAAATGCAGCTCCTCGGACAGCGTCAAGAACGTCTCCAGCTCCTGGCGTTCCACCACATACCCCCTGTGACCTGCATCGATAAGCGTAAGTGCGTTGATCGTTGCACGGATCGCCGTTGATGCCCCCGCGCGTTCGGCGGATCTTTGAGGAGTCGGGACGGCAGCCGCCGGATCCGGCACACTCCCTCAACTCCCCGGAGCCCACGATGATTTCGCGTGCCCGCACCACCGTCCTCGCCACCGCGTCGGCCCTCGCCCTGACCGCCGGACTCGCCCTCACCGGCGCCCACGCCGCCACCGACGGCGCCGCCACCGGCCGCGCCGCCGCTTCCGCCGACCGCGCGGACAAGGGGCCCGCCTGGACCGCCGCCTGGGCCGCGTCGCCGCAGCGGCCCAGCACCGGGTTCAAGCCCAACTGGTCGGAGGACGGCTTCAGCGGCCAGACCCTGCGCCAGGTCATACGCGTCACCGAGGGCGGCGACAGAGCCCGCATCCGGCTCTCCAACGCCTACGGGGCCTCGCCGCTCCGCATCGAGGGCGCCACCGTCGCGCGTACGGCGAAGGGGGCGTCGGTGGAGAAGGGCTCGGTGCGGCGGCTCACCTTCGGCGGCAAGCGGTCGGTGACGATACCGGCGCACGGACAGCTCTCCAGCGACGCGGCCGGGCTGCGGCTCGACCCCTTCGAGTCCGTCACCGTCACCCTGCACCTGGCGGGCACGACCGGGCCCGCCACCTTCCACTCCCAGTCCTTCGCCACCAGCTACCGCGCGGACGGCGAGCACACCGCCGACACCGGGGCCAAGGCCTTCGGCGACTCCACGGAGTCCTGGTACTACCTCTCCGGCGTCGACGTGAGCGGCTCCGAGCCCGCGAAGCGGGACGGCATCGCCCTCTTCGGGGACTCCATCACCGACGGGTTCGCCTCCACCACCGACCGCGACCGCCGCTGGCCTGACGCCCTCGCCGAACGGCTCGACGAGGCGGGTGACCAGCGGCCCGTGCTCAACGCCGGCATCGGCGGCAACCTGGTGCTCAACGACTCGGCCTGGTACGGGGAGAAGAGCGCCAACCGGTTCGCCAGGGACGCCCTGAACCAGCCCGGCGTCGGCACGGTCGTCGTCCTCGAAGGCGTCAACGACATCGGCTTCAGCGAGAGCGACACGCCGACCTACAAGCCCGCCCCCGTCGTGTCCGCGCGCGAACTCATCAACGGCCACCGGAAGCTGATCCGGCTCGCCCGCGCCGAGGGCGTCAAGGTCGTCGGCGCCACACTGCTGCCGCTCGGCGGCTCCGACCACTACGGGAAGCACGCCGCCGCGGTCAGCGACGAGTTCAACGAGTGGGTCCGCACCTCGGGCGAGTACGACGCCTACGTCGACTTCGACAAGGCGCTCGCCGACCCCAGGAACCCGGAGCGGCTCGCCCCCGCGTACGACAGCGGCGACCACCTGCACCCGAACGACGCCGGGTACCGCGCCATGGCCGACGCGGTCGAGCTGGACGCGCTGTGAGCGGCATCGGCATCGGCATCGACACCGACGCCCCCGCCCGTCCGGCCACGGCGGCCATGTCCCGGCGGCAGAAGGCGGTCCTCGCCCTGCTCCTCGGCTCCCAGTTCATGGTCGCCGTCGACTTCTCCGTCCTGAACGTCGCACTTCCGGTGGTCGGCGAAGGGCTCGGCTTCCCGCTCGCCCGGCTCCAGTGGATCGCCACCGCGTTCGCGCTGGCCGCGGCGGGGTTCACGCTCCTGTTCGGCAGGGTGGCCGACCTGTTCGGGCGCAAGCGCGTCTTCATCGGCGGCATGGCGGTCCTCGGCCTCTCGTCCGCACTCGGCGGCCTCGCCACCACCCCCGAGGTGCTGCTCACCGCACGGGTGCTCCAAGGGCTCGCGACCGCGGCGGTCACCCCGGCGGGGCTCGCGCTGCTCACCACGGCGTTCCGCGAGGGGCCCCAGCGGGACCGGGCGCTCGGGCTCAACGGGGCGCTCATGTCGGCCGGGTTCACCGCCGGCGCGCTGCTCGGCGGGCTCCTCACCGGCCTGCTCTCCTGGCGCTGGGCGTTCTTCGTCAACGTGCCGGTCGCGGCGGCCGTGGTCGCCCTCGCGCCGCGGCTCCTCACCGACTCGCGCATCGTATGCAGGCACCGCCTCGACGTGCCGGGCGCGGTGACGGTGACGGGCGGGCTCCTCGCCCTGGTGTACGGCCTGACGCGGGCGGGCGGGAGCGGCTGGGCGGACCCGGTGGCCCTGACGGCGCTGGCCTCGGGCGCGGCCCTGCTCATCGCCTTCCGGTCCGTGGAGCGGCGCTCGGCGGCGCCCCTGGTCCCCGTACGCATCATGCGGCGCCGCAGCGTCGTGTGGGGCAACGCCGCCGGTCTCGTCGCCTTCGCCACGGAGACGTCACTGGTCTTCCTGATGACGCTGTACCTCCAGGAAGTCCTCGGGTACTCCGCCCTCGCCACCGGTCTGGCGTTCGGCGTGCTCGGCCTCGGCACCGTGCTCGGCGGGACGCTCGGCGGCCGGGCGGTGAGCCGCTTCGGGAGCAGGGCCGCGATCCTCGGCGGCGGCGCCGTCCAGGCGCTCGCCACGGCCTCCCTGGTGCTGCTCGGCACCTCGGGGGACTGGATCTGGCTGGTCCTCGCGGCGACCTTCGTCGGCGGTGCCGGCAACATGCTGCTGATCGTCGGCTTCATGGTCACCGCCACGTCGGGCCTGCCGGACTCGGAGCAGGGCCTGGCCACCGGGCTCGCCACGATGACCCAGCAGGTCGGCATCACGCTCGGCATTCCGGTCATGAGCGCGGTGGTGGCGGCGCGGACAGGGCCCGGCGCCGGCCCGGAGGCGGTGCTCGCGGGGGTGAGCACCGCGGTCCTGGTCAACGCCGGGCTCGTGCTCGCCGGGTCGCTGCTCGCCGCGCACCTGCTCGGCCGGGGCGCGGGCCGCGCTCGTCCCTGACGCGGCCGGCGCCCCGGCGGGCACTTCAAGGGTTTTCAGGGGTGTTTCAGGGGCACTTCACGTCACTGGCCGTGCAGTAGCGGTAGTAGGTCATCACGAACGTTCCCGCCGCGGCCGCGAGCGACACCGCGGTGCAGGCCAGCACGCTCTTCCCGCTCTGGTTGTACAGGAAGCCCAGTGACACCCCGGTGAGCACCGCCCACGACAGGGCGCGCAGCCCGACGGGCAGCTTCTTGCCCACCCGGTGCAGGGCCATGACCAAGACGGCGAGCACGAGTCCCGACACGACGCCGAGAAGGACCTTGCCCGCGGTGACCGGTCCGCCGTGGATGCGGTTGGTCGCGGTCCAGAAGCCGTACGCGATGCCCAGGAGCAGCGGCAGGGCCCAGGCCGAGGCCGAGGCGGACCGCGAGGCGGGCGCGTGGTGGAGGGGGGCGGCATGTGCCATGACGGTTCCCTTCTGGGGTCAGCGCCTGCTGTAGGCGCACGGTTCGTGGCAGTCCCGGTCCTTCCACCGCGGGCACGGGTCCTCGGAGGAGCAGCTCGGCACATGCCATCCGTGGGTGTCGACGTACGCGGCGCTCGCCCAGCCGCCGACGCCGGTCAGCCAGTACCAGACGGAGTCGCCGTGGACGACGGTCCCGTGGGTGGCGCAGTCGACGCGGTCCTCACTGCCCGCGGGCAGCTTCGCGACGATCCTGCCCTCCGTGCTCGGCTCGTCCCTGATCTTCAGGTCCGGGCCGGGGACGACGGTTCCCCAGATGACGCCGTCGTCGTTATGGGCGGGGGTCACGGCGGTGGCTGAGGCGGTGGCTGAGGCTGTGGCGGTGGCGGCGGAACCCACGGTCAGCAGGACCGCGGCGCCCACCGCGCCCAGAGTCGGTGCGATTCTCATGATCGGCCTCCTCGTCCCCTCATCCAGGTAACACCCGTTCGGCCGAGCCCTCCACCGGAAGCCCTTCCGCCCGGGGAATCGCGCCCGTGGCTTGCCCCATATGCAGTCGTCCCGCTCGCGCCGGGCCCGAGGGGGGCCTTGCCTGGTATGCGTGCCCCGCAGCGTCCGCAGCGCCCTGTCCGCAGTCCTCCTCGTGGTGGCCTGCCTCCTCGTTCCCCTCGGCGCGCTCTCGACCTGGTCGAGGTACGAGATCGGGGACGAGGGCAGCTACGTCGCGACCATGGCGCCGCTCTCCGCCGACCCCGCGGTGCGCACGGCCGTGGGGAACGCGGTCACCGAGGCGGTGATGAAGGAGATCGACGTGGGCCCTTTGCAGGGCACGGTCGAGGCCTTCGTACGCGACGCGGTGGGTTCGTTCACGGAGACGGAGGCGTACGGGACCGCCTGGAACGCGGCGAACCGTGCGGCGCACGACGCCGTGGAGCGGGCCCTCGACGACGACTCCGACGGCGAGGTCTCCATCGACCTCGCGCCCATCACGGAGCGGGTCAAGCAGCAACTGGCCGACGACGGTGTGCCGTTCGCGTCGAAGATCCCGGTACGGCACACCGAGGTCACCATCCTCGACTCCAAGGACCTCGGCCCGATACGGGAGGGCTTCCACATGCTCCAGACAGCCGGCCTCTGGCTCCCCCTGGGGGCGGTGATCCTCGCGGTGGCGGGCATCCTCCTGTCCCTCCACCGCCGCAGGGCGGTCATCGCCACGGCGGTGGGCGCGGCCCTCGCCGCGGCGGCGCTGGCCGCGGCGATCGCCATCACCCGAAGCCTCACCTTGAGGGACCTCCCCTCGGACATCTCCCCCGAGGCGGCGGGCGCGGTCTACGACGCCTTGACGGAATCCCTGTGGGTGACCTCATGGATCATCATGGCAACGGGCACGGCGGTGGCCGCGACCACTTGGTGGCTGACCCGCCCCCACCACACCAAAGCCTGACCACCCCCGTCACACCGCCGGGCCCCACCAGGGGCGCGAGGAACGGCGCGACCAGCCACGACGGCGACGCGCCAAAACAACAACACAGGCCCCCACAAGGGGCGCGGGGAACTGCGCGACCAGCCACATCCGGGCGGCGGCCGAACAACAACCCAGGCCCACCCAGGGGCGCGGGGAACTGCGCGACCAGCCACAACGGGCCCGCAGCAAAAGACCCGCCAAGCCCCCTGCAAGGCCCGCGGGGAACTGCGCGACCAGCCACAACGGGCCCGCGGAAAGGCACCGCCCAAGCCCCAGCAAGGACCCGCGGAAAGGCACCGTCCAAGAAAAACAACGCCCCCCGAAGGAACCGCCCCCCGGCGAGCAACCGTTACTGGGAGAGGACCCCGCAGCGACAACCGACCCGAGAGGCCGGCCTTGGACAGCGAGACCGTCACCCGCGACGCCGAGCCGGCGGAGGCCGACGAGCCCGGCCGGAGGCCGATGGCGCGGGGCAAGGCCGCCCTCGCCGCGCTGCTGCTCGCCGCGGTCACCACGGTCCTCGCCTTCCGCGCGGCGGACTCCGACGGCTTCACCCCGGTCACCCAGACCCTCGCCTTCCTCCCCTGGCTGCTGGCCCCCGCGGCCGCGGCCCTGCTCCTGACGGCCCTGGCCCGATGGCGGACCGGCATGGTGTGGGCGGTCGCGACGCTCGCCGGAGTCGCCTGGTACATGGAGCCGTACGGCCACACGGACGCCCCCAAGGGCCCCGCCGTCGCGGAGCTGCGCGTCCTGACGTCGAACGTGGAGTTCGGCAAGGGCACCCCCGGCCTGGTCGAAGCGGTCCGCGCCGAAGACCCCGACCTGCTCTTCGTGGAGGAGTGCGACCCCGCCTGCTCCGCCCTGCTCCACAAGGAGCTGCCCCGCACCGACTACCCCTACCGCGAGTCGGTGAAGGCGTACGGCGCGGAAGGTTCCGTCATCCTCGCCAAGGTCCCGCTGAAACCGGCGAAGGGCATCCCCGGCACCCTCGGCATGCCGGGAGCCGTGGCCGAGGTGAAGGGCCACAAGGTGCGGGTCCAGCTCGTCCACCCGATGCCACCGTTGACCAAGGGAGTGGGCCTGTGGCGCGAGGAGCTCGGCAGGATCAGGGACTACGCCGCCGCGGGCGACGGCCGGCCCACCATCATCGCGGGCGACTTCAACGCCACGCAGGACCACGCCGCGTTCCGCTCCGTCCTGGACGCGGGGCTCCGCGACGCCGCCCGCCTCGACGGCACGTCGCGCGCCCCGAGCTGGCCCGCCGCCGCGCCCGCACCGCTGGGCGCCCAGATCGACCACGTACTCGCGACCCCGGACTTCTCGGCACGTGACGCCCGCTTCCTGGAGATCGACGACACGGACCACCGGGCCCTGGCGGTGACCCTGACACTGCACCGCCCCGAGACCGAAGCCGCCGAAGGCCCCGCCCAGTAAAGCCCCGCATACCGGTGATACTGGACGCATGCCACGTGAGACCCCCGCCGCCCCACCGGAACCGGAATCACGCGGATCGCGCACAGCACGCGGCCTCCAGCGCCCCCTCTCCCCGCCCGACTGGCTGGTGAGGTCGCTCAGGCCGCAGTCCGCGCCCATCCCCTGGGCGGCCGTCGCCCGCGCCTCCCTGGCGATGTCGCTGCCGCTCGCCGTCGGCATCGTCGCGGGACAGCCCACGTACGGGGCGCTCGCCTCGATGGGCGCGCTCTCGGGCGTCATCGGCGACACCGCCGACGCCTACCGCATGCGCATCCTCAACATCGCCGTGCCGCAGCTCTTCGGCGCCCTCGGCGTCACCCTCGGCTCGCTCGTCTTCGGCCACGGCTGGGTCGCGGTCGGCGCGGTCACCCTCGTCGCGCTCGTCTCCGGGATGATGTCGACGATCGGCGCCGTCGCCTCCGTCTCCGGGCTGCTCCTGCTGCTCAACTCCGTGGTCGGCGCCGGGCTGCCGATGCCCGGCGAGTGGTGGCTCGCCCCGGCCCTGATGACCGGTGGCGGCCTCCTCGTCCTGCTCCTCGCCCTGCTCGCCTGGCCGCTGCGGTCCGGCGTCCCCGAGCGCGCCGCGGTCGCCGACTCCTACCTCTCCGTGGCCGCGCTCCTGGAGGCCGCGGGCACCGACGCCTACGACGACGCCCGAAGCGCCGTCACCGTCTCCCTCAACCAGAGTTACGACCTCGTCCTCGCCCGCCGCGCCCTCGACCACGGCCGCAACGCGGAACTGGTGCGGCTCGTCGCCCAGTTGAACGCCCTCACCCCCGTCGTCGAGGCCGCCCCCGCCGTCCACCAGTGGGCCCGCCACGCCTGCGTACGCCTGCCCGCCGAGGTTCCGGCGGCCGTGCGCGCCCTCGCGGAGGCGGTGTGGCGCGGCGGCGGTGAGGGTCCGGAGAGACACGGCGCCCCGGCCCCACCGGAACTCGCCGAGCCGCTGGACCACGCGTCCCGGGCCCTCGACCACGCCGTACGGCACGCGGCGGAGACGCTCAGCGACCCCGACCCGCTCGGCGTCATCGGGGCCGACGACCGCCTCGGCCGCCCCGCCGCGCTGCGCGTCCGCGCCCGCCGCGCCACCCGTAACGTCATCCTCTCCGGGGCGTCCTGGCGCTACGGACTGCGGCTCGCGCTCTGCATCGGCATCGCGCAGTCCCTGGTCTCGCTGATCGACGTACCCAGGTCGTACTGGGTGGCGCTCACCGTCACGTTCGTCCTCAAGCCCGACTTCGGCTCGGTCTTCTCGCGCGCCGTCCTGCGCGCCATCGGCACGGCCGCGGGCCTGGTCGTCGCCGCCGTCGTGCTCAGCGAGGTGCCGCACGGCTGGTGGGACGTGCCGGTGATGCTGCTGCTCGCCCCGCTCATCCCGGCCCTGACCACCCGTGGCTACGGCCACCAGACGGCGGCCATCACCCCCGTCATCCTGCTGCTCTCCGACATCCTCAACCACCAGGGCCTCGGCCTGGTCGTGCCGCGGCTCGTCGACAGCCTGATCGGCTGCGCCATCGCGCTCGTCGCGGGCTATCTGCTCTGGCCGGAGAGCTGGGGCACGCGGATCGGCGACCGGCTCGCGGACGCCGTCGCCGACACGGCCCAGTACGTGGAGTGCGTCTTCGGCGCCCACGAGGACCCGGCCGCCAGGGCCCGCATGCGCCGCCGCCTCTACCGCGACCTGTCCGCCATCCGCTCCGAGTTCCAGCGCGCCCTGACCGAGCCGCCGCCGACCGGTACGCGCGCCGCCGCCTGGTGGCCCCTGGCCGTCGCGGTGGAACGCATCCTGGACGCCACGACCGCCGCGCGCGTCCGCATCCGGCACGGCGCTGACGAGCCCACCGCCGAGGAGATCGCCGAGGTCGTCGCGGAGCTGCGGGAGCTCGCGCAGGGTCTGCGCGCCTCGGCGCACCTCATGGAGGTGCGGACCGGTTTCACCGTGGGGCCCAAGGAGAGCGTCCTCGAACCCCTGCGGCAAGAGGTGGGGGCCGCGCGGGCCATCGCGTCGCCGAAGACGACGTGAAGGAAGCGGCCCGCACGGCCCCCCGAGAGCCCCGAGGCTCTACCGACTGGTCACTCAGTGGTCGGCGTTGACCTTGTGCAACGCCTTGGCGAGGCCGTTCGCCCAGAGCTGGTCGACCTTGGCCCGCTCGGTGGCGTCCGGCTGCGCGTTGGTGCACGACGGTCCGGGGCCGCCGCCCGACATGAGCTGGCTGCACGGGCCGTCGTAGGTGTCGGGCAGGCCGAGCACGTGCCCCGTCTCGTGGGTGGTGACGCGCGTCGAGTCGTACTCCTCGTTCTGCGCGTAGTCCAGGAAGACGTAGCCGTTGCCGTGGCCGTCGCTGCTCGCGTACGAGCCGCGCGGGTCGTTGCCCTCGCGGTACTCGAAGCTCGCGCCGGAGGTGCCCGCCTGGAGCTTCACGTTGGAGACCGCGCTGTTCCAGATGGACGTGCTGCTGGCTATCTGCGAGGCGAAGGTGGGAGCTCCGGAGGCGTCGTAGACGACGGTCACGGACTTCGCGCCGGGGTTGGCCGCGCGCTTCTCGGCGACCGCCTCCACGACGGCCTCGAAGAACGCCGCGTTGTTCTTGGCCTCGGCCTTCGAGCCCTCGTACGCGGCCCAGGACGAGGCGGCGGGCGCGGCGGCCGTGGGGGCGGCGGGCGCGGCGGCCGCCGAGGTCACGCCGAGACCGGCGACGGTGAGTCCGAGGACGGCGGCGACAGAGAGGTAACGCTTGTTCATGTGTGGGGGGCTCCCTACTCGTTCCACGACCGTGGGGGGTCGGTGAAAGGTGAACGGTTCGGTGGCTGTGAGTCTCGGGGAGCATGTGGCGCACGGGGATGATGGCAATGCCCGATAGCCCGGAGCTATCGCCCCGCCCCCGCCTGCCCGGAACGGCTCGTTCTCGTGGGGTTTGGGTATCTGGTGCGGCGGCCGTAGCGCCTCTACGCTCATCGACCATGGAGCTCGAGGTCCGGCACCTCCGTGCGCTGTGCGCCATCGCCGACAGCGGCAGCCTGCACAAGGCCGCCCGCCAGCTCGGCATGAGCCAGCCGTCGTTGACGACCCAGTTGCGCCGCATCGAGCACGCGCTCGGCGGCCAGCTCTTCGCCCGCGAGCGCACCGGCTGCCGCCCGACACCGCTCGGCCGTGTGCTCCTCAGCCGCGCCCGCCCCCTGGTCGTGGAGATGGACGCCCTGGTCACCGAGACCATGGCCGCGGCCGCCCGCACCACCGAAGGGCCGCGCCTGCGCATAGGTTCCACGGCTAGCCGGGCCATACCGGGCTGGCTGCGCAGGCTGCGCGTGCGGCTGCCGGACACCGAGATCTCGCTCCAGATGGACGTCTCGGCCAACGCGCTGCTGCGCGGGGTGGCCGACGGCCAGCTCGACGTCGCGTTCGTGCACGAGGTGGAGGGCAGCCCGCTGCGGCTGCCGCAGACGCTCCGAAGACGTGTGCTCCTCGACCGCGAGCCGCAGTTCGTCTCCCTCGCCGTGGACCACCCGGCGGCGGAGCATCCGGTCGTCAGCCTCCGCGACCTCGCGGACGACCGCTGGATGGTGGACCCCACGGTGGACGGCGAGTGGGACGGCCTGCGCCGCGTCCTGACCGCGGCCGGTCTGAACCCCCCTGTCCTGCACGGCGACTACCTCACCGCCGCCTCCCTCGTCGCCTCCGGCGAGGTCGTCACCCTCTGCCAGCCCACCTCACGGGGCCGCGCCGACATGGCCGTACGCCCCCTCGACGGCGACCCCCTGGGCGTACGCCTCCTGGTGACCGCGCGCGCCGACGACGAGCTGGACGCGGTCTACGCCGAACTGGAGTCCGCGTACTGGGAGGCCGCCCGGCAGGCCCCCGCCTACTGCGAGTGGCTGCTGCGGGCCGGCGAGACGCGGGCGGCGGTCACCGAGGCCTTGATCCCCCGTACCCCGGTGACCGCCCACCTGCCGGCCTCCGCCTGACGGCCCGTTCGCCCCCCGTCGACGGCCGGCTCAGACGCCGATGTCGCAACCGTCCTCGCGCCAGACCGAGACGACCGAAGGACGGACGATCCTGCCGGGTCCGTCGGGCCAGACGCTCGCGGGCTTCTCGACGGACGCCCCGTCCACCTCGCCCGGGTGCTGCACGGCGACCAGCACGCGCCGGTCCTGGATGAGCGGACCGCAGGTCTCCGCACCGGTCGGCATCGTCATGAACTGCTTGAGCTCACCGCGCCGGCTGCCGCGCGTCGCGACGCCGAAGAGACCGTCGTGGGAGCCGAGCTGGTTGCCGTCGGTGGAGAGCCACAGGTTGCCGTGCGGGTCGAAGGCGACGTTGTCCGGGCAGGAGATGGGGGAGACCCGGTCCTTGGGGAAGCCCGCGAAGTACGTCGAGGGGTCCTCCGGGTCACCGGCGACCAGGAACAGCGACCAGCCGAAGGACAGCGCGTCCGCGCGGTTGCGGCGCTCGGTCAGCTCCAGGACCTGCCCGTGCTTGTTCAGGTTGCGCGGGTTGGCCTCGTCGGCACCGGCCTTGCCCGCCTTGCCGCGGTCGGAGTTGTTCGTGAGGGCCACGTAGACCTTGCCGGTGTGCGGCGAGGGCTCGATGTCCTCGGGGCGGTCCATCTTGGTCGCCCCGACCTTGTCACCGGCGAGGCGCGTGAAGAGGTAGACCTCGTCGGCGGTCATGCCCTTGACGTGGCTGACGGCCTTGCCGCCGGGCCCCGCGGTGGCGAGCGGAATCCACGTACCGCTGCCGTCGAACTCGCCGTCGTCGGGGAGGGTGCCCTTCCCGTCGATCTCGCCCGCCGGGGAGTCGCCGGTCAGCTTGGCGACGTACAGCGTCCCCTCGTCCAGCAGTCCGAGGTTGTGCTCGTGGGCGGCGCGGGACGTGCCCTTGGCGACGCGCTTGCTGCTGACGAACTTGTAGAAGTAGTCGAACTTCTCGTCGTCACCCATGTAGACGACCGGACGGCCGTCGTGCGTGAGGCGCGGCTGCGCGGCCTCGTGCTTGAAGCGGCCGAGCGCGGTGCGCTTGCGCGGGGTCGAGTCGGGGTCGTACGGGTCGAGCTCGACGACCCAGCCGAAGCGGTTGGCCTCGTTGGGCTCCTTGGCGAGGTCGAAGCGGTCGTCGAACCGCTCCCACTTGCGCTCGGAGGCACCACCGACGACGCCGTAGCGCTTGAGGCGCGCGGCGGTCGTCGGGTCGCTGACCTTCTCGGCGTTGGCGAAGTACTGGTTGAAGTTCTCCTCGCCGTGCAGCGTGGTACCCCACGGGGTGGTGCCGCCGGAGCAGTTGTTCAGCGTGCCGAGGACGGTGGTGCCGCGCGGGTCGGCCTTGGTGCGGACGAGCGGGCTGCCCGCGACGGGACCGGAGAGCCGGAACCGGCTGGTGGCGGTGAGCCGCCGGTTGAGGTGGTGCCGGGGAACGGCGGACAGCCTGCCCTTCCGCCGCTCCTCCTCGACCACGACGACGGAGAGACCGTGGGCAGCCCAGGCGATCTCGACCTGCTCGCGGGTGGGGTTCTCGGGGTCGTACCCCTTGAACATCAGGATCTCGTCCGTGTACTCGTGATTGGCCACGAGGACCTGGCGGTTGTGCTCGCGGCGCAGCGGCAGCAGGCTCAGGAAGTCGTTGTTGTAGCCGAACTGCCCGGCCTGAGCCTTGGCGCTCTGCCGGTCCGGGTCGAAGGCGGGGGCGCCGCGCAGGATGGGCTCGCCCCAGCGGATGACGACGTTCTGCTCGTAGCCGCCGGGGATGGTGACGGTGTCGGCGGTGTTCGGCGCGACGGGCGCGAAGCGGAGGCCGCGCGCCGCCTTGGACCCGCCCTTCCCCTTACGTCCGGCCGGCACGGCCGCGGCGGCCCGGCCGGCCCCCGGGTCGGCTATGACCGCGCCGCCCGCGGCGGCGGCGACCGTGACGACGGCGGTGGCGCGCATCATGGAACGGCGGCTGAGGGCACCGGCGATGACGTCGCCTACGTAGGCGTTGTCGCTGGTGTTGGGCACCTCTTGGAAGCAGGCGTCACCGCAGCGGAAACGGCAGGTCAGGGCGGAACGGCCGCCGCTCCCCTGATGCGAGGTGACGATCGGCAGCAGTTTCGGCACGGTTCCTCCGTCGTGATGTCACTTACGTCTCTGGTACGTCTGTGGCTTGATTCCGCCGTGACGTTATGTGTGGAGATCGGCAGGGCGGCGGCCGGAGGGTGAACGGCGGGTGAATCCGTGGCGCACGGCGAGAAGTTGGCGCGGGGCTCCGGGGCGGCGGCCCGGGCGGGTGACGCCGGGTGACCCTGCCCAAGATCACCCCGGGCGGCGGCTAACCTTACGTGTCCGCCCTGGCCAGGGATTTTCGGGAATCAACTCACGCGAAGGGTTGCGCACATGGGCATTCTGAACCGCCTGCGGAACGCGTTCGGACGGACACGCAAGCTGGAACCGGCGTCCGATGGTGCGCCGGACACCGCGGAGGCTTCCCAGCCTGTGAGCGTGCCGTCACCGTCTCCGGAACCGCCTGCGCGCTCCGGGCCCGCCATCCCCTCCCCGAGCTCGGAGCCGTCGCCCTCACAGCCCGAGGAGGCAACCACCCCCTCCCCAAGTCCGGAGCCGTCGTCCTCGCACCCCGAGGAGGCCACCATGCCCTCCCCGAGCCCGGAGCCGTCCCCGTACCCGGCGGACGATCTCGTGGCAGCGGCCTTCGACAACGTGACGGTGCCCCCGGCGAGGCAGGCCGAGCCCCCTTCCCCGGAGCCGAAGCCTGCCCCGGAGGCGGAGCCCGAGCCGAAGCCCACCCCGGAGGCGGAAGCGGAGCCCCAGCCGGAGCCGGCACCGGACGTTGTGCCCACCCGTCCCGCCGTGCGGGACGCCTGCCCACAACGGGAGCAGACGGAGTCGGAGCCCGCGGCTGAGCCGGCCGCCGCCCCTGCGGAGGCGAAGGCAGAAGCCGAAGTGGAGGCGGGAGCGGTAGCTGAGGCGGAGGCGGGAGCTGAGGCGGACGCGAAGGCGGGAGCTGAGGCGGAGGCTGAGGCGGACGCGAAGGCCGAGGCGAAGACGGAGCCCGAGCCGGCAGCCGCTCCCGCTGTGGGCAATCGTCCCGCTGGGCGGGACGGGTGGGCACAGCCCGAAGCTGCCGCGAGCGATGAAGCGACGGCACCCCCGGCAGAGCCGGAAGCAGCGGCACAGCCGGAGATCCCTGCCGATCCGGAAGCCACGGCACCCCCGGCGGAGCCGGAAGCAGCGGCACAGCCAGAGATCCCCGCCGAGCCGGAAGCAGCAGCTGAGCCCAAGGCCCCCGCTGAACCCAAGGCCCCGGCCGAGCCGGAAGCCACGGCACCCCCGGCGGAGCCGGAAGCCGCCGCACAGAGAGAGGCCCCCGCCGAGCCGGAAGCGACAGCTGAACCCGAGGTCCCCGCCGAGCCGGAAGCCGCGGCGCAGCCGGAGGCCACGGCCGAGCCGGAAGCCGTGGTGGTGGCCCCGGAGGGGTCCGCCGAAGGGAAGCCCGCCCTCTCCGCGGCCAAGGTGAGGGCGAAGGCCCCCGCCCTGGCAACCCCGTACAAAGCCGCCGCCGCAGCCCTGAAGAAGCGGAACCTCACAGGCGTGCGGGCCCCCATCTACCTCGTACTGGACCGCAGCGGCAGCATGCGCCCGTACTACAAGGACGGCTCCGCCCAGAGCCTCGGCGAACAGGTCCTCGCCCTGGCCGCCCACACGGACCCCGAGGCCACGGTCCACGTCGTCTTCTTCTCGACGGACATCGACGGCACCGGCACCCTCACCCTCCCCGACCACGAGAACCGCGTGGACGAGCTGCACGCGGCGGCCGGCCGCATGGGCCGCACGAGCTACCACCGGGCGATCGAAGAGGTGGTGGCCCACTACGAGAAGTCCGACCACGCCCGGTCGAACACACCCGCCCTCGTGATCTTCCAGACGGACGGCGCCCCCGACACCAAGGGCCCAGCCACCCAGGCCCTGGCGGACGCCACGAAGCACCCGCTCTTCTTCCAGTTCATCGCGTTCGGGGAGCACGACGCGAAGGCGTTCGACTACCTCCGCAAGCTCACCGCCGACAACGCCGCCTTCTTCCACGCGGGCCCGACCCCGCGCGAGCTCACGGACAAGGAGCTGTACGAGGGCCTGCTGGCGAACTGGCGCCCGTAACGAACCCCCACCCACACCCGACGAACCCGGCGGTTCCAGGGGACACGTACCGGAGGCACCCGGTCCACCCCCTGGAATCGAGGTGAGTGGATCTGCACGGGGCCGTTAGGATTTCGACCATGGCGGCCACTGGATCCGAGAAGCAGGGGACGAGCGAAGACGCGAAGGCGTACTACGTCTCGACCCCCATCTACTACGTAAACGACGCTCCTCACCTGGGCCACGCCTACACGACCGTTGCAGGGGACGTGCTCACGCGCTGGCACCGTCAGCGCGGCGAGAAGGTGTGGTACCTCACCGGCACGGACGAGCACGGTCAGAAGATCATGCGCACGGCCGAGGCGAACGACGTCAGCCCCCAGGAGTGGTGCGACAAGCTCGTCACCGAGGCCTGGAAGCCCCTCTGGGAGCACCTGAACATCGCGAACGACGACTTCATCCGTACGACGGAGAAGCGTCACACCGACCGCGTGCAGGAGTTCGTCCAGGATCTCTTCGACAAGGGAGAGATCTACAAGGGCGGCTACGAAGGCCCGTACTGCGTGGGCTGCGAGGAGTACAAACTCCCCGGCGACCTGATCGACGGCGATGCCGACGGCCCGTTCGCGGGCCAGAAGCTCTGTCCGATCCACAAGAAGCCGGTGGAGCTCCTCAAGGAGGAGAACTACTTCTTCAAGCTCAGCGAGTACGGCGACAAGCTCCTCGCCCTGTACGAGGCGAACCCCGGCTTCATCCAGCCGGAGTCGGCCCGCAACGAGGTCGTGAACTTCGTCAAGCAGGGCCTCCAGGACCTCTCGATCTCCCGCTCGACGTTCGACTGGGGCGTGAAGGTCCCGTGGGACGACAAGCACGTCATCTACGTCTGGATCGACGCCCTCCTGAACTACGCCACGGCCGTCGGCTACGGCGCGAACCAGGAGAAGTTCGACGAGACGTTCCCGGCCAATGTGCACCTGGTCGGCAAGGACATCCTGCGCTTCCACGCGGTGATCTGGCCCGCGATGCTGCTGGCGCAGGGCCTGCCGGTGCCCGGCAAGGTCGCGGCCAACGGCTGGCTGATGGTCGGCGGCGAGAAGATGTCCAAGTCGAACCTGACGGGCATCAAGCCGCAGGACCTCACGTCCCACTTCGGCGTGGACGCGTACCGCTGGTACTTCCTGCGCGCGATCGCGTTCGGCAGCGACGGCTCGTTCTCGTGGGAGGACTTCTCCGCCCGCTACACGTCCGAGCTGGCGAACGACTACGGCAACCTCGCCTCGCGCGTGGCCGCCATGGTCGGCAAGTACTTCGGCGGCGCGCTGCCCGAGGCGACCGCCCCCGGCGACGCCGAGCAGGCGGTCCGCGACGGCCTGACGAAGGCGGTCGCCGAGGCCGACCGGAAGATCGGCGAGGAGCTGGACTTCCAGGGCGGCATCCTGGCGATCTTCGACTTCGTGAAGCAGGTCAACGGCTACATCACGGAGCAGGAGCCGTGGAAGGTGGCCAAGGACGCCTCCGACGAGGGCAAGGCCCGCCTGGCGACGATCCTGTACACGGCGGCGGAGTCGCTCCGCGCGATGGCGGTCCTGCTGAACCCCGTCATGCCGGAGACGTCCCAGAAGCTCTGGGACTCACTGGGCGCGGAGCCCGCCCTGGGCCCCCTGTCCGCCCAGCGGGTCCAGTCGGCGGCCACCTGGTCCCAGCTCCCCCCGGGAACAACGGTCACGAAGGGCGCGGTCCTGTTCCCCCGCCTGGAAGAGAAGCCGACGGCATAGCGCAGCGCGCGCCAAGCGGATCGCAAAAAAGTCCCGGCAACACGCCACATCCCACGGCGTGTCGCCGGGACTTTCCTGCATCACCGCTCAGCCGCCGACGTCAGGCACCCGCGTCCCCGTCCGCGAACAGCCCGGCCGCGTCGGTCACCTCGTAGGCCCGGTCGAGCCACACCGCGAGGCGGTCCACGTCACCACAGGTGCGCACCCGCTCCCGTTCCGCGTCCGACAACGCGATGCCGCGCCAGTCGAGGGTGCGCAGGATGGCCTGGATCCGCTCCTCGGCCCGCGCCTCGTCACGCACCTTCTCGGCGACCTCGTGCCGGAAGAAGTAGTTGATCGTCGTCATCAGGTCCCTCCGCCTCATTCGGCGTGATCAACGAGTTGGGCGCCCATAAGTTCGCACCAGACGTATTTGCCCGAATCCGTGGCCACGGAATACCAGCCCCACCCGTCGGCACAGGCGCGTACGAGGTCGAGGCCCCGTCCCTGTTCGTCGCCCGCGCCCGCGATGCGTGGGGGCGGGGCCGGGGGCGTGGGGTCGGCGTCCCATGCTCCGATACGGAGGACGCCGGCGCGGTAGCGGGCGCGGAGGGCGGCAGATCGTGACCGCGCGGAGGTCGTGGGGGATGTACAGGGTGTACTCCCAGGGTTCGGCGGCGACGCCGGTGTCGTCTGCGGGCATGCGAGAGCTCCAGGGGGCGTGGGGAGGGGTACGGGACGCGGCGGGCGCTGGGCGGTGGCAGTGTCACCGCCGTCACGGCATGACGGGGTGGTGCGCTTCCGGTATCCCGGTCTCGCAGCGTTGCGATGCGTCACTGACGGTAGGGCCACAATTTGGGACCTGCAAGTCGTTGTCGTAACCTTTCCCACGAACGGGGCACCGTCGCCCGGTCGTTGGGCAGAGGGGAATGCATGGCACGCAGGAAGCAGCCCACAGCCCGCCAGGAGCGCCTGGGTGCCGAACTGCGCAAACTTCGCGAGGCCGCAGGGCTCAAAGGACGTGAAGCCGCCGCACTCCTCGGCACTGACTCGGCACAGATGAGTCAGATCGAGTTCGGCACGGCAGGTGTCAGCGCGGAGCGGGTGCGCAGACTCGCCGCCCATTACGCCTGTTCGGACACCGCGCTCATCGAAGCGTTGGCCGCCATGGCCGCGGACCGCACACGCGGCTGGTGGGAACGGTACCGGGGCCTACTTCCCACGCCGTTCCTCGACCTGTCGGAATTGGAGCATCACGCCAGGTACTGCTGGGACGTGAACTTTCTGCACGTTCCGGGCCTTCTCCAGACAGAGGTATACGCTCAGCGAGTGCTCGGCCATCGGGTCCCCGCACTGCCTGAACCGGAACTTGAACTGCGCGTTCGTCACCGGATGGACCGCAAGGTCATCATTCGGGGCCGGGAAGCCATCCCGTACGAAGCCGTTATTCACGAAGCCGCACTGCGCATCAGGGTCAGCGACCGCGCCGCCATGAGGAAACAGCTGGCACACGTGCTGGACCTTTCCGAAGCCGAGCACGTCACTGTGCGAGTGATCCCTTTCGACCTGGATGATTTCGCGGGCGCCGACAGCACCATGGTGTACGTCGGAGGAGCGGTGCCGAAGCTGGACACCGTCGTACGGGACGCTCCGAGCGGCACCGCCTTCATTGACTCCGAGGCTCAACTCGGCCGCTTTCGAACACTCTTCCGTAGAATGAAAGCCGCGTCGCTCGAACCTGAACGGTCGCGTGACTTCATCCACAGACTGGCGAAGGAAGTGTGAGGGTCCCCATGAACACGCCCGTGAGATGGCAGAAGTCGTCCTTCTCCGGCAGCGGTGACGGCAACGCGTGCATAGAACTGGCCGCCACCAACACCAACATCCACCTCCGCGAAAGCGACACCCCCGCCGAGGAACTGCACACCACGCCGACAGCCTTGGCCCACCTTCTCGGCACCATCAAGGCAGGTCAGCGATGAACGCCACCGCCTGGCAGAAGTCCACCCTCTCCGGTGGTGGTGACGGCGATACCTGTATAGAACTGGCCGCCGACCCAAAGGCGTTGGCCGAGCTGCTGCGCGCCGTCAAGGCGGACGTCCGATGACCCGTACCGACCAGGCGCCCGCCGACCCCGTCGCTGCCGATGAGGCCCTCGCGAACCAGCCCGTCGGCTACTGGGCCGGCCTCGCCCACGCCGCCGTCACGCGGCCCCTGCGGGACGCCATGGCGAGGATCGACGTCACTCAACCCCAGTACTGGGTACTGAACCGCGTGCACGCGGGGCCCGCCGCGCCGAGCCGCGAAGAGGTGGTCGCCCAGCTGACGCCCCTGGCGGACGGCCCGCACGAGATACCCCGCGTCATCGACCAACTGGTCCACCGGGGCTGGCTCCGCACGGCCACGGAGGACCCGTACCTGCACCTGACCGCTGAAGGCGAGGCCGCCAGACTGCGGCTGCGCGCCCTCGCGACCGAGCTGCGCGCGGTGATCCACGAGGGGGTCGGCGACGAGGAGTACGTCGCCGCGCTGAAGGTCCTGCGCAAAATGATCGCCAACGCCGAGACGGCCCCGTAAGCCCGCAGCCACCCAGCCACCCCTGACGCGGGCCCGCGACCCGGCACGGCCAAAACCGGGCCCCGCGGGCCGCCTCACGCCCCGTAAGACCGCACCAGTCGCGCCAGTTGCCGCCCGGCAGCCCGCAGCGGCTCCTCGCTTCTCGTGACCTGGGCCGTCACCTCGGCGCCCTCCAGGGTGCTGATGACCGTGGTCGCGACCTCACGCGCGTCCTCGGCCCCGAAGCCCGCCCCCAGCAACCACTCCTCGACGATCCGCTCCCAGCCGCTCAGCGTCTCCGCGCACACGCGTTGGATCTCCGAGTCCGTGCCGAGGGTCTCCAGGGCGGCGGCGGTGACCGGGCAGCCGTCGGTCCAGCCCGACTCCCGCAGGCCCACGGCGAGTTCCGCCGCGCAGCGCTCGACGGCGGACGCCGGATCGTCCTCCCCGGCCAGCCCCGCTCGCAGCATCTCCGCGAACTCCTCCGCGCTGTGAGCGATGGCGGCTACCGCGACCGCCTCCTTGCCGCCCGGGAAGAAGTGGTACACGGAGCCGAGCGTGGCCTCCGCCTCCTTGGCGATCTGCTTGATGCCCGTGCCCACGTAGCCCTGCCGCTGGATGAGGCGGGCGGAGACGGCGACGATCCGGTCGCGGGTGCCGAGGGGCGCGGTACGGCCGGCGCTGTTCTGGGTCATGGACTCACCCTAACCCGCTACTAAGTAGAGCGTTCGTTCTAGAGGCGTGCTACGTTCATCCCACGCCCTAAATAGAGCGATCGTTTTAGGGGCGAGTAACTGATCAAGTAACTGAACAAGTAACTGAACGTAACCGGTTGGAGTTCCGCATGCCTTTCGCGTCGCAGTCCGTCACCGTCATCGGTCTCGGCCCCATGGGTCAGGCCATGGCCGCCGCCTATCTCGACCGCGGCTACCGCGTCACCCTCTGGAACCGCACCCCGTCCCGCGCCGACGCCCTGGTCGAGCGCGGCGCGACCCTGGCGGCGACGCCCGAGGAGGCGCTGCTCGCGAACGAGCTGACGATCCTCAGCCTCACCGACTTCGCCGCGCTGTACGCGATCCTGGAGCCCGCCAAGGCCGCCATCGCGGGCCGTACGCTGGTGAACCTCAGCTCCGACACCCCGGAGAAGGCGCGGGCCGGCGCCCGCTGGGTGTCCGAGCTCGGGGGTACGCACCTCACCGGGGGTGTCCTGTGCCCGCCGCCGCTGATCGGGACGCCGGACGTGTCGACGTTCTACAGCGGCCCGCGCGAGGCGTACGAGAAGCACCGGGCGGCCCTCGAAGTCATCACCGGCAAGAGCGACTACCGGGGGGACGATCCGGGCCTGGCCGCGCTCATGTACCAGCTCAACATGGCCATCTTCTGGCCGTCGATGATCGCCTACTGGCACACCGTGGCCCTGGCCGCCGCCCATGGCATCAAAGCCACGGAAATCGCCCCGTACGCCTCGGAGAACTTCGCGGGGATGGGCCACTTCATCGACTTCTACTCATCCCGCATCGACGCGGGCAACCACGCGGGCGACGTGGACCGTACGTCGATGGGCCTGGCCAGCATGGAACACGTCGTCCACACGACGGCGGACGCGGGCGTGGACACGGCGTTCCCCGAGGCGGTGCACGACATCTTCCGCCGCGTCACAGCCGCGGGCCACGCAGAGGACAGCTTCAGCAGGGCGGTACAACTGATGCGCCCCTGAGGGCTGGAGAGGTTCAGGGGGATCACCGGTGACCGGTGAGCTGAGCCTCCGGGGCGGAACCGCGCACACAGCGCACGCCGTACGCCGTACGCTTCGTGCGTACGGCGTGCGCTGTGTGTGCTGTGTGCGTTGTCGTGAAACCTTGGGCCGGTTCCGGCCGGACGTATGAGGAGGGCCTGTGGCCGCCGAGCAGAAGCCGACGCCCGAGATCGCCTCCGTGTGGGCGCGGCCGCGGCGGCAGCGGGAGCAGCTCAGCCGGGAGCAGATCGTCGCCGAGGCCGTGCTGCTGCTCGACGCCGACGGGATCGAAGCGCTCAGCATGCGCAAGCTCGGGACGCGGCTCGGCGCCGGGGCCACCTCGCTCTACCGGCACGTCGCCAACAAGGACGAGCTGATCGAGCTGGTCGTCGACGAGGTCTACGGAGAGCTGACCCTCCCCGCGGCCACCGGCGCCGGCGACTGGCGCGACGCGGCGGGCCGCGGCGCCTACAGCCTGCGCGCGATGATCCTGCGCCACCCCTGGGTCGCCTCCGTACTCGGCCAGGTCGGCCTCATCCACCTGGGGCCGAACGTCACGAAGATGTCGGAGCGCATGGCCGCCGCGTACGAGGCCGCGGGCTTCCCGACCGACGAGATCGAGCCTGCCTTGTCCACCGTCATCTCGTACGTCATCGGGATGGCCACCAGCGAGGCCGCCTATCTGTCGCTGATCGCCCGCAGCGGCAGCACGGAACGGGAGTTCGCCGAGAAGCTGCGGGCCACCGGAGGCGGCGGGCCCGGCGCCGCCGATCCGGCGAAGGCCCGCGAGGACACCTTCGACTACGGGCTCCAGCGCGTGCTCGACGGTCTCGCCGTCCGGCTCGGCCGGGCCACCGGCTGAGCCACCTCGCCCCGGCGCGGGGCCCGTTGGGGGAGAGTGTGGCGTGGGTCACGGTGAGCTAACTCATGTTCGAAGACGGCTTGATCTGACGCCGTCTTCACACTCCCCTACGTAAGCTTCACCGCATGGCCACGACTCCCTCCCCCGACCGGCGACGCACCGCCGACGAGGTCAACCAGGAGATCCGTGCGCTGTGGCTGAGCGCGGGCGGCCGGCTTCGCCCCGACGAGCGCCTCGTGTACGAGCAGCTCGTGACCGAGTGGGCAGAGGCCGAAGCAAAGGCCGAGGCCGCCGGCAAGGCCGCAGGCGACTCCTCGCCGACCCACGCCGCCTGACCGCCACACCGCCCGAAGAACTCGACGAACACGACGAGAACGACGAAAACAGCGAAGGCCCCCGGAACCAGAGGTTCCGGGGGCCTTCGCCAAGACCGCTACTGCCCAGCGGGCTTGCGGAGCGAGATGTTCAGTTCGCGGAGCCGCGCTTCGTCGAGCACCGTCGGCGCGCCCATCATCAGGTCCTGCGCGTTGCCGTTCAGCGGGAACGCGATCGTCTCGCGGAGGTTCGGCTCGTCCGCGAGGAGCATGACCATGCGGTCGACGCCCGGGGCGATGCCACCGTGCGGCGGGGCGCCGAGGCGGAACGCGCGCAGCATGCCCGCGAACTCGTGCTCGACGGTCTCCGCGTCGTAACCCGCGATCTCGAAGGCCTTGAGCATGACCTCGGGCTCGTGGTTCCGGATGGCGCCGGAGGAGAGCTCGACGCCGTTGCAGACGATGTCGTACTGCCACGCGAGGATGTCGAGCGGGTCCTTCTCCTCCAGGTCCTGCATGCCGCCCTGCGGCATCGAGAAGGGGTTGTGGGAGAAGTCGACCTTGCCGGTCTCCTCGTCCTTCTCGTACATCGGGAAGTCGACGATCCAGCAGAAGCGGAAGACGCCCTCCTCGAAGTGGCCTGCGCGCTTGGCGGCCTCGACGCGGACAGCCGACATGATCTTCGAGACCTCGTCGAACTCACCCGCGCCGAAGAAGACCGCGTACCCGGGGGCCAGGCCGAGGCGCTTCGTCAGCTCCTCGACGTCTCCCTCCGTCAGGAACTTCGCGATCGGGCCCGTCAGCGAGCCGTCCTCGGCGACGCGCACCCAGGCGAGGCCCTTGGCGCCCTGCTCGACGGCGTAGTCACCGAGGCCGTCGAAGAACTTGCGGGACTGCGAGGCCGTGTCCGGCACCGGGAGGGCCCGGACGTGCTTGCCCGCGAACGCCTTGAACTCCGAGTCCGCGAAGATGTCCGTGATGTCGTGCAGTTCGAGCTTCGCGCGCAGGTCCGGCTTGTCGTTGCCGTACTTCAGCATCGACTCGCGGAACGGGATGCGCGGGAACGGCGACGTGACCTCGCGGCCGTTGCCGAACTCCGTGAAGATCTCCGTCATCAGCTTCTCGATGGGGCGGAAGACGTCTTCCTGCTCCACGAAGCTCATCTCGACGTCGAGCTGGTAGAACTCGCCCGGCGAGCGGTCCGCGCGCGCGTCCTCGTCGCGGAAGCAGGGCGCGATCTGGAAGTAGCGGTCGAAGCCCGAGATCATCAGGAGCTGCTTGAACTGCTGCGGGGCCTGCGGCAGCGCGTAGAACTTGCCGGGGTTCAGGCGGGAGGGGACGACGAAGTCGCGGGCGCCCTCGGGGGAGGTCGCCGTGAGGATCGGCGTCGCCATCTCGTTGAAGCCGAGGGCGACCATCTTGGAGCGGATGGAGGCGATCACGGCCGACCGCAGCATGATGTTCCGGTGCATGCGCTCGCGGCGCAGGTCCAGGAAGCGGTACTCCAGGCGGCGCTCCTCGTTCACGCCGTCCTCGGCGTTGATCGTGAAGGGGAGGGGGGCGGCGGCGCCCAGCACCTCGACCTCGCTCGCCTCGATCTCGACCTCACCCGTGGGCAGCTCCGGGTTCACGTTGTCCGTGCCGCGCGAGACGACCTTGCCGTCGACGCGGACGACCGTCTCCTTGGACAGCTTGTCCAGGACCTCGGCGGCCTTGGTGCCGGGGCGGGCCACGAGCTGCGTGATGCCGTAGTGATCGCGGAGATCGATGAAGAGAATGCCGCCCAGGTCTCGGCGATTGTGCAGCCAGCCGCTCAGCCGGACGTCGGTGCCGACGTCAGAGGCGCGGAGCTCGCCGCAGGTGTGGGACCTGTACCGATGCATCGTCGTTCATCCAGTCTTCGCGATTGGGGGAGGGAGCGGACGCTCCCCAGGCTACCGTCCGGGCGAAGATCGCTTTCCGGATATCCGCCCCAGGACCACTCTCGCGGGGCCCGCGGGGCGGGGGCTCGGTGGCGGTGGGCCCGTACATCTTCCTAAAGTGGGTCAATGCGCACCGACGATCCCCTCGCGCGGGTGGGGGACGAAGCCCTGCCTCCCGTACGGGACGTCCTCACCGCGATCGCCACCGGACTGTGGCGCTGGGACAACGCCTCGGGGACCGTCACCCTCGACGCCGAGGCCTCCAGACTCCTCGGGCTGCCCGAGCGCGCCCAGACGCTCAACGAGGCGGCCGTGCGCTCCCGCTTCCACCCGGTCGACTGGAACGAGATCTACGGGACCGTCCAGCTCGCCGTGGCGGAGGGCACCCTCGCCGAGGCCCGGCTGCGGATCATGGACGACACGGGGCGACGGGTGCTGCGCATCGTGCGCAGCCGCTCCAAGCCGGTGATGCACGGCGTGACCGAGGCGTACGAGCTGATCGGCACCCTGCAAGAGGTCACGGAGCCCGCGCCGGGCACCGCCGCCCGCACCCCCGTGACGGGCGACTGGCGCCGCTCCCGCGAGGCGTTCCTGCTCGACGCGGGCCGCGCGCTCGCCGAGGCGCGCTCCACGGAGGAGGTCCTGCGGGTCGCCGCTGGGCTCTCCATGCCGGGCTTCTCGCCGGACGGGCTCGCGGTGTTCGGCGTGGCGGGCGACCGGCTGACGGTCATCGGGCACCACGGCCACGAGCCGGGCGACGACGGTCCCTTCTCGGCGATGCCGCTGGACACCGACTACCCGGCGGCCGAGGTGGTGCGCACCGGCCGGGCCGTCTACCTCTCGTCGCCGGAGGAGTACCGCCGCCGCTATCCGGCGGCCTGGCCGCTGGTGCGGCGCTTCGAGCGGCAGTCGTGGGCGTTCCTGCCGCTGACGGTCGCGGGCCGCACGATGGGCGCGTGGATGGCGGCCTTCACCTACCCCGTGTCGTTCACGCCCGACGAGCGCTCGGTCCTGACGACGGTCGCGCGGATGCTGGCGCAGGCGCTGTCGCGGGCCGGGGTCACGGACTCCGAGCGGGAGCTGACGGACGGCCTCCAGCGCTCGATGCTGCCGATGCTCGGCCCGAAGATCGACGGGATGAGCGTGGCCGCCCGCTATGTGCCGACCGGCGGCGGCCTCCAGGTCGGCGGCGACTGGTACGACATGATTCCGCTGCCCAGCGGCCGCATCGCCTTCGCCATCGGCGACGTCCAGGGACACGACGTACGCGCGGCGGGCCTGATGGGACAGCTCCGCATCGCCCTGCGCGCGTACGCCTCGGAGGGGCACCGCCCCGACGCGGTGCTCTCGCGCGCGACCCGCTTCCTCTCGGGGATCACGGAGTCCGCCACCTACGGGTCGAGCGGCTCGGGCACCGACGAGGCCACCGAGTACGACCCGCGCTTCGCGACCTGTCTGTACGTCGAGGCCGACCCGGCGACCGGCATCCTGGAGATCGCCCGCGCCGGCCATCCGGAACCCGCGATACGGATGAGCGACGGGACGGTCGTGCAGAGGCCCGTCGCGGGCGGGCTTCCCCTGGGCATCGACCCGGACGCGGACTATCCCACCACCCGCCTGGTCCTCGAACCCGGCGAGACCATGCTGATCTGCACCGACGGCCTCATCGAGACCGGCGGCCACGACCTGGACAGCGGCTGGTCGCGGATCAGGTCCACCCTTGAGGGGTACCTGGGCGAGGACGACGAGCAGGACGGCCTCGAACTGCTCGCCGACCGGCTCGTGCAGGCCGTCCACGGGCCCTCCTCGCACCACACCACCGGGCCGCTCGCGGACCGCCGCGAGGACGACATAGCGGTACTGCTCCTGAGCCGTACGGGCCGTCCCGAGCAGCACGCGGACGCCCGCCGCACCGTCCTGACCATCGCGCAGGCCGAGCCGGAGCGCATCGGGGGCGCCCGCCGTCATCTGCGGGAGCTGCTGCACGACTGGGCGGACGACGACCAGATCGACTCGGCGGTCCTGATGGTCTCGGAGATGCTCACCAACGTCCTGGTGCACACCGACGGCGACGCCCTGCTCGTCGCGCAGGTCAGCGGCGAGCCCGGCAGGCGCAGGCTGCGGGCCGAGGTGGCCGACGGCAGCGACGACCTGCCGCACAAGCGGCGCCCCGGCGAGCTGGCCTCCTCCGGGCGTGGCCTGGTCCTGATGGAGCTGCTCGCGGGGGCGTGGGGCGTGGACCCGCGCGGCGACGGCAAGAGCATCTGGTTCGAGCTCTACGAGGACGCGGGCTCCCCCGCTGACGAAGCGGGCGGCGCGGGTGGCGCGGGCGGCGTCGACGTCGCGGACATCCCGGACATTCCTGAGGTGCCGGGTGGCCCCGCGGCCCCGTCGGAGTAGCGGGAGCGCAGCTCGGCCAGGATGCCGAAGGCCGCCGCGGTCAGGGGCACCGCGAGCAGCATCCCGATGATGCCCGCCACGGACGCCCCCGCGGTGATCGCCAGCATTACCACCGCCGGGTGCATCTGCACCGTACGGCTCTGGATGACCGGCTGGAGGATGTGCCCTTCGAGGACCTGCACGGCGAGGACCACGCCGAGTGCCCACAGGGCGATGGCGAAGCCGCGGTCGGCGAGGGCGACTAGGACGGCGATGGCGCCGGACAGGAAGGCGCCGAGATACGGGATGTAGGCGCCCACGAAGACGAGCGCGCCGAGGCCGACGGCCCCGGGCACCTGGAGGATCAGCAGCCCCACGGTGATGCAGAGCGCGTCGATGAACGCGATGATCGTCGTGCCCCGCATGAAGCCCTCGATGGCCCGGAAGGCCCGCCGCGCCATGGCCTCGACCGCGTCGGCGGAGCTGCCGGGCGAGAACGAGCGCATGGCGGCCATCGCGCGGCCGGAGTCGCGCAGGAAGAAGAAGACGAGGAGCAGCGCCAGCACGGCCATGGCGGCCACCTCGCCGACGACGCTCAGCCCGCTGAGCACGCCGGACGCCGCGGTGCCGCCGAACTTGCCGAGCAGCTCCTTGGCGTTGGACGCCATGTCGTCGAGCGAGGTGCCCGCGGCCCCGAAGTGCTTCGAGAGGTCGGTCGCCGCGGTCTTCAGGGACGCGATGATCTGGTCGCCCGTGTCGATCAGGGCCGTGACGACGATGTACGTGACGCCGCCGACGACGGCGACGACGGCCGCGCAGGTGAGCCCGGCGGCCAGCGAGCGCTGCACCTTCATCGCCAGCAGGCGGCGGTAGAGCGGCCCGAGCAGCGCCGTGCCGAGGAGCGCGAGCAGGACCGGTGTCACGGCGGTCCGCAGGTGGACGCAGAGCCAGACGGCGACGGCGGCCACGCCGACCACGAGCAGGACGACGACGCACCACGCGGCGAGCCGGCGGGCGGGCTCGGGGAGAAGGGTGTGCACCCTCCCACCCGAGCACGCCGCCACGGGCCGCGCACGTTATGTACGCCTACACGCCGTTATGTACGCCTACATGCCGTGCACGGCGGGCACCGTTCCGAGCAGGCCCTTCTGGAAGTCCTCGAAGGCCTGCTGGAGCTCGGCCTGGCTGTTCATCACGAACGGGCCGTAGTGCGCCATGGGCTCCCTGATCGGCTGCCCGCCGAGCAGCACGACCTCCAGGTCGGGGGCGTTCCCGTCCTGCTTCTCGTCCGCGCGGACGGTCAGCGAGGACCCGGCGCCGAAGACCGCGGTCTGCCCCAGGCGCACGGGGCGGCGCTCGGCACCGACGGTGCCCTGCCCGGCCAGTACGTACGCCAGGCCGTTGAAGTCCTCGCGCCAGGGCAGCGTGACCTCGGCGCCGGGGCGCACGGTCGCGTGGATCATCGAGATCGGCGTGTGCGTGATGCCGGGGCCCTGGTGCCCGTCGAGCTCACCGGCGATGACGCGGAGCAGCGCGCCGCCGTCGGGGGTGCTGAGGAGCTGGACCTGGCCGCCGCGGATGTCCTGGTAGCGGGGGTTCATCATCTTGTCCTTGGCGGGCAGGTTCACCCACAGCTGGAGGCCGTGGAAGAGGCCGCCGGACATGACGAGGGACTCCGGCGGCGCCTCGATGTGCAGCAGGCCTGAGCCCGCCGTCATCCACTGGGTGTCGCCGTTCCGGATGGTGCCGCCGCCGCCGTTGGAGTCCTGGTGGATGAAGCTGCCGTCGATCAGGTACGTGACCGTCTCGAAGCCGCGGTGGGGGTGCCAGGGCGTTCCCTTGGGCTCGCCGGCCTCGTACTCCACCTCTCCCATCTGGTCCATCATGATGAACGGGTCGAGGTGCTTGTAGTTGATTCCCGCGAAGGCCCGGCGCACCGGGAAGCCCTCGCCCTCGAAACCGCTCGGGGCGGTCGTCACGGCGAGCACAGGGCGCGCCTGGGCTCCGGCCGGCGCCACCACTCGGGGCAGGGTCAGCGGGTTCTCGACAGTCACTGCAGGCATGGTCGGTACCTCCTCGTGATCACACTTTAGTTGAACGTAGAACTTTCTGCCACCCAGAACGAAGGGAGCCCGGAGGGAATTCCCTCCGGGCTCCGGGAAGCGCCTCGTCAGGGGCGCGGAGAACTGGTCAGGCCTCAGCCATACGTTCAGGCCTCAGCCATACATGCGGCGCATCGCGAAGTCGACCATCTGCTCCACGGCCTTGGCGTCGAAGACCATGCGGTGCTCGCCCTCCATGTCCAGGACGAAGCCGTAGCCGGTGGGGAGCAGGTCGATGACCTCCGCGCCGGTGATCACGAAGTACTTGGAGTCCTTGCCGGCGTACCTCCGCAGCTCCTTGAGGGAGGTGAACATGGGGATCACCGGCTGCTGGGTGTTGTGCAGCGCGAGGAAGCCGGGGTTGTCGCCGCGCGGGCAGTAGACCTTCGACGTGGCGAAGGCCTGCTGGAAGTCCTCGGCGGACATCGAGCCCGTGGTGAAGGCCCGCACCGCGTCCGCGAGGGAGGGCGGCGATGGCTCGGGGTAGAGCGGGGGCTGCTGGCCGTAGCCGGCGCCGGGCATGCCCTGCTGCTGCGGCGGTGGCTGCGCGCCCGGCGGTGCGTACTGCTGCTGGGCGCCGGGGTTCTGGTCGTAGCCGTACATGCGCGTAAGCGTACTGAGTCACAGATGGGCGATTAGGGGTTGCTTCTTATTACCGACGGGTAGCATCATCGTAGCTACTTACTGGTACTCATCCCTTTCCTGCTTACGGAGCCTTTCGCCATGGGCCACTACAAGTCGAATCTCCGCGACATCGAGTTCAACCTCTTCGAGGTGCTCGGCCGCGATCAGCTGTACGGCACCGGCCCGTTCGCGGAGATGGACGTCGACACCGCCAAGACCATCCTGGAAGAGCTGCGCCGCCTCGCCGAGAACGAGCTGGCCGAGTCCTTCACGGACGCCGACCGCAACCCGCCGGTCTTCGACCCCGAGACCAGCACCGCGCCCGTCCCGGCGTCCTTCAAGAAGAGCTACCAGGCCTTCATGGACTCCGAGTACTGGCGGCTCGGCCTGCCCGAGGAGATCGGTGGCACGACCGCGCCCCGCTCCCTGATCTGGGGCTACGCGGAGCTGCTGCTCGGCGCCAACCCGGCCGTGTGGATGTACTCCTCGGGCCCCGCCTTCGCCGGCATCCTCTTCGAGGAGGGCAACGAGGCGCAGAAGAAGGTCGCCTCCATCGCCGTCGAGAAGCAGTGGGGCTCGACGATGGTCCTGACCGAGCCCGACGCGGGCTCGGACGTGGGCGCGGGCCGCACGAAGGCCGTGCAGCAGGAGGACGGCTCCTGGCACATCGAGGGCGTGAAGCGCTTCATCACGTCCGGCGAGCACGACATGTCGGAGAACATCCTCCACTACGTCCTCGCCCGCCCCGAGGGCAACGGCCCCGGCACCAAGGGCCTCTCGCTCTTCCTCGTGCCGAAGTACGAGTTCGACTGGGAGACCGGCGAGCTGGGCGAGCGCAACGGCGTGTACGCCACCAACGTCGAGCACAAGATGGGCCTCAAGGCCTCCAACACCTGCGAGATGACGTTCGGCGACCAGCACCCCGCCAAGGGCTGGCTGATCGGCGACAAGCACGACGGCATCCGCCAGATGTTCCGCATCATCGAGTTCGCCCGCATGATGGTCGGCACGAAGGCCATCGCGACGCTCTCCACGGGCTACCTCAACGCCCTGGAGTACGCCAAGGAGCGCGTGCAGGGCCCCGACCTCGCGCAGTTCATGGACAAGACCGCGCCCAAGGTGACGATCACCCACCACCCGGACGTGCGCCGCGCCCTCATGACGCAGAAGGCGTACGCGGAGGGCATGCGCGCCCTGGTGCTGCACACCGCGGCCGTCCAGGACGACATCCAGGTCAAGGAGGCCGCGGGCGAGGACGCCTCGGCGCTGCACGCCCTGAACGACCTGCTCCTGCCCATAGTGAAGGGCTACGGCTCGGAGAAGTCCTACGAGCAGCTCGCGCAGTCGCTCCAGACGTTCGGCGGCTCCGGGTACCTCCAGGAGTACCCGATCGAGCAGTACATCCGGGACGCCAAGATCGACACCCTCTACGAGGGCACCACCGCGATCCAGGGCCAGGACTTCTTCTTCCGGAAGATCGTCCGCAACCAGGGCGCGGCGCTGAACGGCCTGGCCGAGGAGATCAAGAAGTTCCTCGCGGTCGGCACCGGCGGCGAGTCCCTGGCAGGCGCCCGCGAGGAGCTGGCCAAGGCCGCGGTCGAGCTCGAGGCCATCGTCGGCGTCATGCTGACCGACCTCGCGGCCACCGAGCAGGACGTGAAGTCCATCTACAAGGTGGGCCTGAACACCACGCGCCTGCTCATGGCCTCGGGTGACGTCGTCGTCGGCTACCTGCTGCTCCGGGGCGCGGCGATCGCCGCCGAGAAGCTGGAGACGGCCTCCGCCCGGGACAAGGCCTTCTACGAGGGCAAGATCGCCGCGGCCAAGTTCTTCGCCACGAACGTCCTGCCGGGCGTCGCGGGTGAGCGGAAGCTCGCCGAGGGCGTGGAGCTGGGCCTGATGGAGCTGGACGAGGCGGCGTTCTAGTTCGACCCGGTTCGACCGGATTCCTCTCGCACGTCAGCACGATGCCGTCACCTGATCATTTCGGGTGGCGGCATCGTCGTACGCGCTGGGTACGCTGAACCAACGGCCGAGAATCCCGTCCATGGGAGGAACCATGACCGCCGAAGCCCGCACCGAAGCGCTGCACGCACTCCAGCCCGACGGCTCGGCGTGGCCGATGCCGCCCCAGGACGGCTACACGACGGACGAATTCTTCAGCCTCGACCTCCCGCCGCACACAGAGTTGATCGACGGGAGCCTGATCTTCGTGAGTCCGCAGCGCAAGTTCCACACGCTCGCCATGTACCTCTTGGAACAGGGCCTGCGCACCACCGTTCCCGAGCATCTGCGGGTCCGCCGCGAGATGGCCGTCGTCCTCGGCCGCAGGCAGGCGCCCGAGCCGGATCTCGTGGTCGTGACCGCGGAGGCCGACGCCGACCAGACACAGACGCGCTACCGCGCGGAGGACGTCCTGCTCGCCGTGGAGGTCGTCTCGCCCGACTCCGAGGAGCGCGACCAGGACACCAAGCCCCGCAAGTACGCGGCGGCCGGGATCCGGCACTACTGGCTGGTCAGGATGGACGAGAACAAGCGGCCCGCCGTCCACACCTTCGAACTCGACCCGCACACCCGCGTCTACGCGCCCACAGGCATCCACCACGACCGGCTGAAGCTCGCGGTGCCGTTCACCATCGACATCGACCTCACCGAGATCGACCGCCTCTGAGCACCACGTCGTACGGGCGGTGCCCCCATTAGGCTGACAGCCATGCGTACATCCTCCGGCCCCTTCGACCGCGGCCACACCGAAGACCTCATGACCTTCCTCGCGGCGAGCCCCACGCCGTACCACGCGGTGGCGAGCGCCGCCGAGCGGCTGGAGAAGGCCGGTTTCCGGCAGGTCGAGGAGACCGAGGCCTGGGACGGTACGACCGGCGGCAAGTACGTGCTCCGGGGCGGCGCCATCGTCGCCTGGTACGTCCCCGAGGGCGCCGCGGCCCACACCCCCTTCCGCATCGTCGGCGCGCACACCGACTCCCCCAACCTCCGCGTGAAGCCGCAGCCCGACGCGGGCGGCCACGGCTGGCGCCAGGTCGCCGTGGAGATCTACGGCGGGCCGCTGCTCAACTCCTGGCTGGACCGCGACCTCGGCCTCGCCGGGCGCCTCTCGCTGCGCGACGGCACCACGCGGCTCGTGAACATCGACCGGCCGCTGCTCCGCGTGCCGCAGCTCGCCATCCACATGGACCGCTCCGTCCACACCGACGGGCTCAAGCTCGACAAGCAGCGGCACATGCAGCCCATCTGGGGCCTCGGCGACGACGTCCACGAGGGCGACCTCATCCGCTTCCTGGAGGAGGAGACCGGCCTCGGCGAGGGTGACGTCACCGGCTGGGACCTCATGACGTACTCCATCGAGCCGCCCGCCTTCCTCGGCCGCGACCGCGAGCTCGTCGCGGGCCCCCGCATGGACAACCTCCTGTCCGTGCACGCGGCGACGGCCGCCCTCACCGCCGTCTCCGGCCGCGAGGACCTGCCGTACATCCCCGTGTTCGCCGCCTTCGACCACGAGGAGAACGGCTCGCAGTCGGACACCGGCGCCGACGGCCCGCTCCTCGGCTCGGTCCTCGAACGGTCGGTGTTCGCCCGCGGCGGCTCGTACGAGGACCGGGCGCGGGCCTTCGCCGGCACCGTCTGCCTCTCCTCCGACACCGGTCACGCCGTGCACCCCAACTACGCCGAGCGGCACGACCCCACGCACCACCCGCGCGCCAACGGCGGCCCGATCCTCAAGGTGAACGTCAACAACCGCTACGCCACGGACGGCGCGGGGCGCTCGGTGTTCGCCGCCGCGTGCGAGAAGGCGGGCGTGCCGTTCCAGTCGTTCGTCTCCAACAACGCGATGCCGTGCGGCACGACGATCGGCCCCATCACGGCGGCCCGGCACGGCATCAAGACCGTCGACATCGGCGTCGCGATCCTGTCCATGCACAGCGTGCGCGAACTGTGCGGCGCGGACGACCCGTACCTCCTGGCCAACGCGCTCGTGGCGTTCCTGGAGAGCTGACGCGGCCTCTGATCGATGCGGAGCCCCGGCCGTTGTGCGGCCGGGGCTCCGCTGTCCCGTGTGGCGGTGGCGGAGCCGGGTACACGGTCGGCGCAGCCACGACACAGGGAGGCGGTCCATATGGGCCTGGGCGGATGCATCATTCTCATCGCCGTGGGCGCCATTCTCACGTTCGCGACCGACTGGAAGATGGAGGGCTTCAACGTCACCGTCGCCGGTCTCGTCATGATGGCGGTGGGACTCATCGGCGTCGCCGCGTTCACCAGCATCGCCCGGCGCAGGCGGGCGGTCGTGCCGCCGGTCGCGCCGACCACGGTCGTCGACCCCGAACAGGAGCGCAGGGGCTACTGACCCGCCACGGCGGGGCGGCTCAGCGGCGGGGCGCCGGTGAGCCGAGGACGCGGTCCTTCAGCGCCGGGAACTGCTCCCGGGTGGCGGCGACCTTGGCGGGGTCCAGGTCCACGGTCAGGACCTCCTCGCCGTCGCCCGCCTCCGCGAGCACCTCGCCCCACGGGTCGACCACGACGCTGTGTCCGGCCTGGTCCACGCCCGCGTGCGTGCCGCCGGTGCCGCACGCCAGGACGTACACCTGGTCCTCGACCGCCCGCGCCCTGGCGAGCAGCGTCCAGTGCTCGCGCCGCCGCGCGGGCCAGCCCGCCGGTACGACGAACATCTCGGCGCCCGCGTCCACCAGGCCCCGGAACAGCTCGGGGAAACGCAGGTCGTAGCAGGTGGCGAGGCCGAGGGTGGCGTCCGGCGTGCGCACCGTCACCAGTTCGGAGCCCGCGCCCATCAGGACCGCCTCGCCCTTGTCGAAGCCGAAGCGGTGGATCTTCCGGTACGTGGCGGCCGGCCCGCCGTCGGGGGAGAAGACCAGGGAGGTGTTGTAGAGGGAGCCGTCCGGGTCCCGCTCCGGGACGGACCCGGCGTGCAGCCACACACCCGCGTCGCCCGCCGCCTTCGCCATGGCTTCGTACGTGGGCCCTTGAAGCGGCTCGGCCTCGGCCGCGAAGGAGTCGTAGGCGAAGGCGCCGGTGGTCCACAGCTCCGGCAGCACGACGAGATCGGGACGCTCCCTCGCGGCGACGTCGCGTACGAGCGAAGAGACGCGCTCACGGCGGGAATTGACCGGTTCGCCCTCGTCTACGGCGATCTGGATGAGAGAGGCGCGCACACTACCACCGTCCTGGCATTCGGATCCGTCCATCACCGTCAGGCACAGCCTACGATCGTCACACGAAAGCACTGCCGGGGTGCCTATGGGCAGCGTACTGTGATTTTCCGGGGGACCCCCCCGGACCCCCACGACGCCACTCAGACACCCACCGCCCGCGTACGACCGCCGAGGGGTCCCGTGAGTCTCCATCCCAGCCTGCAAAACTACGCCGACGCCTGGACACACTCAGTGGAAGCGATATCCGAGCTGGTGTCGCCGCTCGCCGAGGGGGAGTGGAACTGGGCCACGCCCTGCCCCGGCTGGTCGGTGCGGGACATCGTCTCGCACGTCATAGGCCTCGACTGCGAGATGCTGGGCGACCCGCGCCCCATCCACACCCTCCCCCGCGATCTGTACCACGTGCAGACCGAGGGCCAGCGGTACATGGAGATGCAGGTCGACGTGCGGCGTCACCACACCGCACCGGAGATGACCTCCGAGCTGGAGTACACGATCATCCGCCGCTCGCGTCAGCTGCGGAACGAGTCGCGGGAGCCCTCGACGAAGATCCGCGGCCCCCTCGGCTCCGAGCAGACCCTCGAACTGGCCATGCGGACGCGGGCGTTCGACGTGTGGGTGCACGAGCAGGACCTGCGGACGACGCTGCGCAGACCCGGCAGCCTCGACTCCCCCGGCGCGTACGTCGCCCGGGACCTCCTCCTCCAGGGCCTCCCGAAGGTCGTCGCCAAGCTGGCGGGCGCCCCCGCGAACTCGGCGGTGGTCTTCGACGTGAGCGGCCCCGTCGAGTTCCTGCGCACGGTCCGCGTGAACGCGGAGGGCAGGGGGACGGTGGACAGCACCCCGTCGCTGGGCCCGCTCGTCACCATCGGCCTCGGCTGGGAGACCTACTTCAGACTCGCCTGCGGACGCGTGACGTACGCGTCCGTGGCCGACGACATCAAGGCCGAGGGCGACCAGGACCTCGCGGAAGCGATCCTGCGCAACTTCGCGGTGACGCCGTAGCGCCCATGCCTCACGCCGGTACGTGCACGGCCTCCACGCGGCTGGCCACGAGCTGCTCGCGCTCCCGGCGGTCCGCCCGCCGCCGGAGCCGCAGGATCTGGCTGAGCCCCACCGCCTCCAGGACGAACACCGCGGAGAACGCCACGCGATAGTCCTGTCCGGTGGCGTCGAGCAGCACGCCGACCGCGAGCAGCGTCGTCATGGAGGCGACGAAGCCGCCCATGTTGGTGATGCCCGAGGCCGTGCCCTGCCGCTCCGGCGGGTTCGCGGGCCGCGCGAAGTCGAAGCCGATCATCGACGCGGGCCCGCAGGCGCCGAGCACGGCGCACAGCACGATCAGGAGCCACATCGGGGCGTGGTCCCCCGGGTAGGCCAGCGTGGCCGCCCAGGCGGTCGCCGTGGCCCCGATCGTGCCCAGTGCCAGCGGGAGCCGCGCCTCGTGGTGCCGGGCGACGATCTGCCCGTAGACGAGGCCTATCACCATGTTGGAGAGCACGACGAGGGTGAGCAGCTCGCCCGCGGTCGCCCGGGAGAGGCCCTGCGCCTCGACGAGGAACGGCAGGCCCCAGAGCAGCAGGAAGACCATCGCGGGGAACTGCGTGGTGAAGTGCACCCACATCCCGAGCCGGGTGCCGGGCTCGCGCCAGGACAGGGCTATCTGGCGGCGGACGTAGGCGGCCCCGGTGTGGGCCACCGGCTCCGGCGCGTGGCCCTCGGGGTGGTCCTTCAGGAACAGCGACGTCAGGACGAGGACGACGACGCCGCAGAGCGCGCTGCCCGCGAAGGCCGCGGTCCAGCCGACGGAGTGCAGCAGCCGGGCGAGGACCAGCGTCGAGACGAGGTTGCCCGCCATGCCGACGAGGCCCGCGAGCTGGGCGACCTGCGGTCCGCGCCGGGCGGGGAACCAGCGGGTGCCGAGCCGCAGCACGCTGATGAAGGTCAGCGCGTCGCCGCAGCCGAGCAGGGCGCGCGCGACGAGCGCCATCGCGTACGAGGGCGAGAACGCGAAGCCGAGCTGTCCCACCGTGAACAGCACCACGCCGATGGTCAGCACCTTCTTGGTGCCGAGCCGGTCGACCATCAGGCCGACGGGTATCTGCATGCCCGCGTAGACGAGGAGCTGGAGGATGGAGAACGTCGACAGGGCCGAGGCGTTGACGTGGAAGCGGTCGGCGGCGTCGAGCCCGGCGACGCCGAGCGAGGTCCGGAAGATGACGGCGACGAAGTAGACGGAGACGCCGATCGACCAGACGAGGACGGCCTTCCTGCCGCCAGGAGGATCGCTGGGCAGCGAGACGGGGGAGGAGGCCGAGCTCATCGGACCTCACCCCGCGCCAGGTTCTGGAACCAGCCGACGTGCCGCGTGACGACCGCGACCGCCGCGTCGGCGTCGCCGGCCACCAGCGCGGCGAGGATCTCCTCGTGCTCCGCCAGCGTCTTGGCGATCCGGTCGGGGTGGGAGTGCATCACGGCCACGCCCATCCTGAGCTGCCGGTCGCGGAGCTGGTCGTAGAGCCGGGAGAGGATCTCGTTGCCGCCGCTGCGCACGATCTCCGCGTGGAAGCAGCGGTCGGTGACGGCCGCGGCGGCGAAGTCCCCCACGGCGGCCTGCGCCCGCTGCCGGTCGAGGAGTTCCGCGAGGCGGGCGAGGAGCGCGGCGGGCGCGGGCACGGCCTTGCGCACCGAGTGCGTCTCCACGAGCAGCCGCGTCTCGACGACGTCCGCGATCTCCTGCGCGGAGACGGGCAGCACGAGGGCCCCCTTCTTCGGGTAGAGCCGCAGCAGCCCCTCCACCTCGAGCTTCAGCAGCGCCTCGCGCACCGGGGTGCGGGAGACCCCCACGGCCTCGGCGAGCTCGCCCTCGGTGAGGAGGGTGCCGCCCTCGTAGCGGCGTTCGAGGACGGCCTGCTTGACGTGGGCGTAGACACGTTCCGCGGCGGGCGGCTGCTTGACGGCGGTGCTTGAGGTGCTCGTGGTGGCGGCTGTCAGGGCTCTGGCTGGCATGCGCACAGCATAGATACAACACGTATACACGGGGAGCCCGGGTCCATATGCCGGAATGCGGAACACCGGCAACTGGCGGCGTTTTCCGTACATCCATTCAGGGACCTCGCTCGTCATAGAGGTGAGCGGCCCCCTCATGTGGCCGCAGCCCAAGGGCATTTGGAGCGAAGAACTTGAAAACCGGCATCAAGGGCGTACGTCGCGTATCGACCGTCACCATCACCGCGAGCGCGATACTGGCCGGCGGCGCCCTCACCACCCCGGCCCAAGCGGCCGCACCTCCGAAGCCGTCGATCGTCGCCAAGGGCGGCTACGCGATGAACAGCGGCACCGGCAAGAGCCTTTTCACCAAGTCCGCCGACACCCGCCGCTCCACCGGCTCCACGACGAAGATCATGACGGCGCGCGTGGTGCTCGGCCAGCGGAACCTCAACCTGGATTCCAAGGTCAAGATCCAGAAGGCGTACGGCGACTACATCGTCGACAACAACTACGCCTCCTCGGCCCGTCTGATCGTCGGTGACAAGGTCACCGTCCGCCAGCTCCTCTACGGGCTGATGCTGCCCTCGGGCTGTGACGCCGCGTACGCGCTCGCCGACAAGTTCGGCAAGGGCTCGACGCGCAAGGCCCGTGTGAAGAGCTTCATCGGCCAGATGAACAGCACGGCCAAGAGCCTGGACCTCAAGAACACGCACTTCGACTCGTTCGACGGCATCGGTCACGGCAAGAACTACTCGACGCCGCGCGACCTGACGAAGCTCGCCCGCAGCGCGATGAAGTACTCCACGTTCCGCACGGTCGTGAAGACGAAGTCGACGAAGCAGAAGGTCACCACGAAGTCCGGCGGCTACCGCTACATGTCGTGGAAGAACACCAACAACCTCCTCGGCTCCTACCGCGGCGCCATCGGTGTGAAGACGGGCTCCGGCCCGGAGGCGAAGTACTGCCTCGTCTTCGCCGCGACCCGCAACGGCAAGACGGTCGTCGGCACCGTCCTGACCTCGTCCTCGGTGAACGCCCGCACCTCGGACGCGAAGAAGCTGCTCGACTACGGCTTCAAGGTGGCGTGACGTCCGGTCACCCGGAACGAGAAGAGGGGGCCTGCCGCGGCATCGCGGCAGGCCCCCTCTTCTTCTGGCTCTACGCCCAGGTCAGGAGCCTCTTCGGCCGCTCAAGGATGGCCGCCACATCGGCGAGCACCTTGGAGCCGAGCTCCCCGTCCACCAGCCGGTGGTCGAAGGAGAGCGCGAGGGTCGTCACCTGGCGCGGCTTGACCTTGCCCTTGTGGACCCACGGCTGGAGCTTGATCGAGCCGACCGCGAGGATCGCGGACTCGCCGGGGTTCAGGATCGGCGTGCCCGTGTCGACGCCGAAGACGCCGACGTTCGTGATCGTGACCGTGCCGCCCTGCATGGCACCGGGCGAGGTCTTGCCCGCGCGGGCCGTGGTGACCAGCTCACCGAGGGACGCGGCCAGCTCCGGCAGGGTCTTGGCGTGCGCGTCCTTGATGTTCGGCACGATCAGACCGCGCGGGGTGGCGGCGGCGATGCCCAGGTTCACATAGTGCTTCTGGACGATCTCCTGGTTGGCCTCGTCCCACGCGGCGTTCACCTCGGGGTTCCGCTTGATCGCCACGAGCAGGGCCTTGGAGATCAGCAGCAGCGGATTGGCCCGCAGCCCCTCGAACGCCTTGTCCTGCTTGAGCTCCTCGACCAGCTTCATCGTCCGCGTCACGTCGACCGTCACGAACTCCGTGACGTGCGGCGCGCTGAACGCCGAGCCGACCATCGCCTGCGCGGTGGCCTTGCGGACGCCCTTGACGGGGATACGGGTCTCACGGGCGTCCGTGCTCGCCACGGGGGCCTGTGCGGGGGCGGCCTGCGCGGGGGCTGCCTGCACGGGGGCGGGTGTGGCCTGCGGTGCCGGGGCCTCGGGGTGCGCCGCCGGGGCGACCGCCGCGTGGACGTCCTCCCTGGTGATGATCCCGTCGGGCCCGGACGGCGTGACCGTCGCGAGGTCGACACCGAGGTCCTTGGCGAGCTTGCGCACGGGGGGCTTGGCGAGCGGGCGCGGGGCGTGGCCGTTCAGGTCGGGGCGAGCGGCGGCCGGCCGCGGCTCGGGCTCCGCCACGGGGGCGGCGGCCGGGGCCTCCGCCGTGCCGTTGACGCCGGTCGCCTCGGTCTTGCGGGCCCGCCGCTTGGTCGAGGACGCGGCTACCCCGTACCCCACGAGCACGGGCTGCCGTCCCTCGGGGGCGGCCTCCTCCGCGGGCGCGGCGGCCTGGGCGGGGGCGCCGGCCTCGGCCGGGGCGGTGGTCTGCTGGGTGGTCTGCGCGGCGGGGGCCGCAGTGGCGGGAGCCGGAGCGTCCGCACCGCCCGACACGTCCACCGCGATGATCACCTGGCCGACATCGACCGTCGTGCCCTCGGGGAAGCGCAGCTCGCGTACGACGCCGTTGAACGGGATGGGCAGCTCCACAGCCGCCTTCGCCGTCTCGACCTCGCACACGACCTGGCCGTCGGTGACGGTGTCACCGACCGCCACGAACCACTTGAGGATCTCCGCCTCGGTGAGCCCCTCGCCCACGTCCGGCATCTTGAACTCTGCAAGAGCAGTGTCTGTCATCGTCGTCACGACCCTCTCCCTCAGTACGCCAGCGAGCGGTCGACGGTGTCGAGCACCCTGTCGAGACCCGGCAGGTACTCCTCTTCGAGCCGCGCCGGCGGATACGGGGCGTGATAGCCGCCGACCCTCAGCACCGGGGCCTCCAGGTGGTAGAAGCACCGCTCGGTGATGCGGGCCGCGATCTCCGCGCCCGTCCCCAGGAAGACCGGGGCCTCGTGGACGACGACGAGCCGCCGCGTCTTCTCCACCGAGGCCTGCACGGTGTCGAAGTCGAGCGGCGACATGGAGCGCAGGTCCACGACCTCCAGGGACTTGCCCTCCTCCGCGGCCGCCGCTGCCGCCTCCAGGCACACCTTCACCATCGGGCCGTACGCGACGAGCGTGAGGTCGCTGCCCTCGCGGGCGACGACGGCCTTGTGCAGGGGCCCGGGGATCGACTCCTTGTCGACCTCGCCCTTGTCCCAGTACCGCCTCTTCGGCTCGAAGAAGATCACCGGGTCGTCGCTCTGGATGGCCTGCTGCATCATCCAGTAGGCATCCGCCGAATTCGACGGGGAGACCACCTTCAGGCCCGCCACGTGCGCGAAGAGCGCCTCGGGCGACTCGCTGTGGTGCTCGACGGCGCCGATGCCACCGCCGTAGGGAATGCGGATGACGACCGGCATCTTGATCTTGCCGAGCGCGCGGGCGTGCATCTTCGCGAGCTGCGTGACGATCTGGTCGTACGCCGGGAAGACGAAGCCGTCGAACTGGATCTCCACCACCGGGCGGTACCCGCGCAGCGCCAGGCCGATGGCCGTGCCCACGATGCCGGACTCGGCGAGCGGGGTGTCGATGACCCGGTCCTCGCCGAAGTCCTTCTGGAGCCCGTCCGTGACGCGGAAGACGCCGCCGAGCTTGCCGACGTCCTCGCCCATGATGAGGACCTTGGGGTCGTTCTCCAGCGCCGTGCGCAGCGATTCGTTGATCGCCTTGGCGATCGGCAGTTTCTGGACAGCCATGGTTACTTGTCCTCCCCGGCCGCGGGGGCGTCCGCGAACGACGCCTGGTAGGCGGCGAACTGGGCGCGCTCCTCGTCGACGAGGGCGTGCCCGTCGGCGTACGCGTTCTCGAAGATGGCCATCAGGTCAGGGTCCGGCATCGCCCGCACCACCTCTCGCACTCGCTTGCCCAACGTTTCGCTCTCGTCGTCGAGTTCCGCGAAGAAGCCCTCGTCCGCGTGGCCTTCGGACTCCAGGTACGCCCGCAGCCGCAGAATCGGGTCCTTGGCCTCCCAGGCCACCCGCTCGTCGTCGTTGCGGTACTTGCTCGGGTCGTCGGAGGTCGTGTGGGCGCCCATGCGGTACGTGAACGCCTCGATCAGCGCCGGGCCCTCGCCGTTCCTGGCCCGCTCCAGGGCCCACTTCGTCACCGCGAGGACGGCGAGGACGTCGTTGCCGTCGACCCGCACGCCCGGGAAGCCGTAGCCCTGCGCGCGCTGGTAGAGCGGCACGCGGGTCTGCTTCTCGGTCGGCTCGGAGATGGCCCACTGGTTGTTCTGGCAGAAGAACACGACCGGCGCGTTGTAGACCGCGGAGAACGTGAACGACTCGGCCACGTCGCCCTGGCTGGAGGCACCGTCGCCGAAGTACGCGATCACGGCCGAGTCGGCACCGTCCTTGGCGACGCCCATGGCGTAGCCGGTGGCGTGCAGCGTCTGCGAGCCGATGACGATCGTGTACAGGTGGAAGTTGTTGGTGTTCGGGTCCCAGCCGCCGTTGTTCACGCCGCGGAACATCCCGAGCAGGTTCGTCGGGTCGACCCCCCGGCACCATGCGACGCCGTGCTCGCGGTACGTGGGGAACACGTAGTCGTCGTCGCGGGTGGCCCGCCCGGAGCCGATCTGAGCGGCCTCCTGGCCGAGCAGCGACGCCCACAGGCCCAGCTCGCCCTGGCGCTGGAGCGAGGTGGCCTCGGCGTCGAAGCGCCGGGTGAGGACCATGTCGCGGTACAGACCGCGCAGCTCCTCGGCGGTGATGTCGGCGACATAGGTGTCGTACTCGGCCGTCCTCGCGCTCTTGACCCGCTTGCCCTCGGGGGTCAGGAGCTGTACGAGCTCGGGCTCCGTGCTCTGCTGCGGCGCGGCCTTCTTCGCGCTGGCGCGCTTGCCGCCGCCGGTACTGCTGCGGCGCGGTTTGCGCGCGGCGGTGCTCTCCACGGTCACGTGTGCTCCTCCGTCGGTCCGGCCCCCGGGGGTTACCGGGTAGGCCAGTGCGGCTCGCCTGATCCGTGCCCGCGCACGGGGTGGGTGCGCTCGGCCGGGAACAGGCGTGACAGGTGCCCCGGCGAGCGCCCTGCACAATGCACGTTACCCAGTGCTCACCAATTCTGTGAAACCCCATCTGACCTGCGAATTTGCTTGGATTTCCAAGTAAACGGCCACACACCGATTGCTTGGATTTCCGAGTAAACCGAGAGAATGGGGAACACTTCCTGGTCACAGCACTGATCACAGCCTGGCAGGGGGCCGGAACACGGGCACGTTATCCCGGCCACCCCGGGAACGGGAAGGGTTCCGCCCCGGCGCCAAAAGAGATCGTGTGTGAGACTGACTCCGTGCGCGAAGACGGAAAAATTACGGTTTTTCTCCTCGACGACCATGAAGTGGTGCGCCGTGGAGTCCATGAGCTGCTCTCCGTGGAAGCCGACATCGAGGTCGTCGGCGAGGCGGGCACCGCGGCAGACGCCCTGGTCAGGATCCCGGCGACCCGGCCTAACGTCGCCGTGCTCGATGTGCGGCTGCCGGACGGCAGCGGTGTCGAGGTGTGCCGCGAGATCCGTTCGCACAACGAGGACATCAAGTGCCTGATGCTCACGTCGTTCGCCGACGACGAGGCGCTCTTCGACGCGATCATGGCCGGTGCGTCCGGTTATGTCCTCAAGGCCATCCGCGGCAACGAACTCCTGACCGCCGTCCGTGACGTCGCCGCCGGAAAGTCCCTCCTGGACCCCGTCGCCACGGCCCGCGTCCTCGAGCGCCTGCGCGACGGCAACAACCCCAAGGGCGACGACCGCCTCGCCGGCCTCACCGACCAGGAGCGGAAGATCCTCGACCTGATCGGCGAGGGCCTGACCAACCGTGTCATCGGCGAGCGGCTGCACCTCGCCGAGAAGACCATCAAGAACTACGTCTCCAGCCTGCTCTCGAAGCTCGGCATGGAGCGGCGCTCGCAGGCGGCGGCGTACGTGGCCCGCCTCCAGGCGGAGCGGCGCTGACGGGTGCCTCCGGCGCGGCGGACGGGATGCCTCCGGTGCCACAGGGGAGTGCGGCAAGGGACTTAGGTCCCTCCGTGAGGGGGCCGGGGCCCCTTTTCCGGCACCGCGTCCGTGCGTGAAGGTGGTTGCCATGCCCACCGACGAACAGCTCGCCTTCGAACTGCTCAGCCGCACCGCCTACGGCCGGGTGGCGAGCAGCATGCGCGCCCTGCCCTTCCTGGCTGCGGCCCGGCACATCGTCGTCGACGGCAGGCTGCTGCTGCGGATGCACCGGGGATACGACTACCACCAGGCGTGCGTGGGCAGCGTCGTCGCGTACGGCGCCGACAACCTGAACGAGGCCTCGGCCCGCGACGGCCGCTGGACCGTACAGCTCATCGGCCTCTGCGCGGCGGTCGACCCGACGAACGCGGCCCTCGATCGCTTCGGCCCCACGCCCCACTTGGCCGACGGCGAGCTCTTCGACCCGGTGTACCTGCGGATAGAGCCCCAGGTCACCAGGGTCCACACGTTCCACGCCGGTCACGACCGGGAACTCGCGACGTCCTAGCCGCGGGCCTTCCGCCGGGCGGGGCTCACTCCTCGGTGTCGCCCCCGGTGCCGCCGACCTGGTCGCCGCCACCGAGCGGGTCCGAGGTGTCCGGCGGATCTTCCGTGGGCTCAGTGGTCGGATCGTCCGTGGGATCCGTCGTGGTCGGATCCTGCGTGGGCTGCGTCGGGTCCTGGGTCGGCTGAGTCGGACCGGTGGTCGGCCGCGACGGGCCCGTCGGCTGATTCGTCTGCGGCGGATAGTCCGTCTGCTCCCCGGTGCCCTCCTCCGGTTCCGTCTCCTCGTCCGTCGTCTCGTCGTCCGCGCTCTTGCTGGGCTTCTTCTCCTGCGACTGCTTGGTCGAAGGAGTGGTCGGCGTGTCCTTCTTGTCCTTCTTGTCGGCCGCGCTCAGCGCGAACGCGACCCCCACCGCGATCGCGATGACCGCGAGCACGACGACGATCCACACCTTGCCCCGGCCGCCGCCCTTGCCCCCGTGGTGGGAGCCGTCGAAGCCGCCGTCGTCACCGCCCGGCGGACGCAGCATGGGGCCGGGGATCTGCGCGGTCCCGGAGTCCGGGTGCGCCATCGCGCCCGCCCCCGCGACGCCCATCGCCGGAGTGTTGCCGCCCTCGTGCATGTCGACGGGCCCGGTGTTCCAGGTGCCCGTGTGGCTGCCCTGCTCGTGCAGCATCTGGAGCGCGTACTGGATGAGGCCGCGCATCTCCTCGGCCGTCTGGAACCGGTCGTCCGGGTCCTTGGCCAGGGAGCGCATGACGAGCCCGTCCAGCTCCGGCGGCGCCGCGTCCGAGACCTCGGAGGGCGGTACCGCCTGGTCCTGGACGTGCTGGTAGACCACGGAGAGCGGCGTCTCGCCGGTGAACGGCGGCCGCAGGGCGAGCAGTTCGTAGAGCAGGCAGCCGGTCGCGTACAGGTCGGAGCGGTGGTCGACGGCCTTGCCGAGCGCCTGCTCGGGCGACAGGTACTGGGGCGTGCCCATGACCATGCCGGTCTGCGTCATCGTCGACTGCGCGCCGTGCAGGGCGCGCGCGATGCCGAAGTCCATCACCTTCACCGCACCGGCGTGGGTGATGATGACGTTCGCCGGTTTGATGTCGCGGTGCACGATGCCGTGCTGGTGCGAGTAGGCGAGCGCTTCGAGCACGCCCGACACGATGATCAGGGCCTGCTCGGGGCCCGGCGCCTCCGCGTTGATCAGCAGATCACGGATCGTCCGGCCCTCGACGATCTCCATGACGATGTACGGGACGACGTTCGGCCCGACCTGGTCTTCACCGGAGTCGTACACGGCCACCACAGCGTGGTGGTTGAGACCGGCGACGGACTGCGCCTCACGGGTGAAGCGGGCCTTGGAGACCGGGTCCTCGGCGAGGTCGGAGCGGAGCAGTTTGACCGCGACCGTACGTCCCAGACGTACGTCCTCGGCCGCGAACACCTCGGCCATGCCGCCCCGGCCGAGCCTGTGCGTCAGTCGGTACCGGCCGTCGCCGACGAGCCCGCCATTGCCCCACAACTCAGGCGCGTCAGACATACCGCCGCCAGTCGCCTCGGGGTCGGACGGGCCCTGAGCGCGCTGCGTCTGTGCCATCAGTCCTCGCCGTCGTTTCTGGTCGTGGTACTTAGGTACCGGGTACATCGCGATACGGGGTACTCCGTCGGCCACGCTACAGCCTTCGAACCACCCCCTGATTCGAGGTGGACCGGTCATCAAAGCCTTCCCGGGGGCTCATGCGCAAACTTGTAACGCTTCCGAGACGCTTCTTGCGCGTACGGTCACGGAACGGGCACCGAGCTTGACGTGGCATCGCCCTCGGGCAGACTTGGCCTGGAATAGCGGTAATCGATCACCAGCCGCGGAGCCGTCCGGCACCCGCGCCGATGGGGGACGCACGAGATGAGCAGCCAGGACGGCGCACAGGGGCGGTACGCGGGGCGTTCGCTGGCCGGTGGCCGCTACCAACTGCGCGACCTGCTCGGCGAGGGCGGCATGGCCTCGGTGCACCTGGCGTACGACGCCGTTCTCGATCGCCAAGTCGCGATCAAGACGCTTCACACCGAGCTCGGCCGCGAACAGTCCTTCCGTGAACGCTTCCGCCGCGAGGCCCAGTCGGTGGCGAAGCTCACTCACACGAATATCGTGTCGGTCTTCGACACGGGCGAGGACACGCTGGCCGACGGCTCCGGCGCGGCGGACGGCGGCCCGATGCCGTACATCGTCATGGAGTACGTCGAGGGCCAGCCGCTCGGCTCGGTGCTCGACACGGCGGTCCGCCAGTACGGCGCGATGCCGACCGACCAGGCGCTGAAGATCACCGCGGATGTGCTCGCGGCGCTGGAGATCAGCCACGAGATGGGCCTGGTCCACCGCGACATCAAGCCCGGCAACGTCATGATGACCAAGCGCAACGTCGTCAAGGTCATGGACTTCGGCATCGCCCGCGCCATGCAGTCGGGCGTCACGTCGATGACGCAGACCGGCATGGTCGTCGGCACCCCGCAGTACCTCTCGCCCGAACAGGCGCTCGGCCGCGGCGTCGACGCGCGCTCCGACCTCTACTCGGTCGGCATCATGCTCTTCCAACTGGTCACCGGGCGGCTGCCGTTCGAGGCGGACTCGCCGCTGGCCATAGCGTACGCACACGTCCAGGAGGAGCCGGTCGCTCCCTCCTCGATCAACCGTTCGCTGCCCCCGGCGGTCGACGCGATCGTCGCCCGCGCGCTCAAGAAGAACCCGAACGAGCGTTTCCCGACCGCCGAGTCCATGCGGGACGAGTGCCTGCGCGTGGCCCAGTCCTTCCAGGCGGCGGCCCCCAGCATCGTCCCCGGCGCCCCGACGGCGAGCGGCGCGGGCGTCGGCTCCGCGGTCTTCCCGCCGGTCGACTCCTCGCTCCCGCAGCAGGGCGGCTCGGTCCAGACCCCGTACCAGCCGAATCCTTACGGCCCGTCCACGCCGGCGCCCACGCCGGGCTACGGCTACCCGCAGCAGGGCTACCAGACCCCGACGCCGGTCAACGCCTACGCCCCCCAGCAGGGCGCGCACACCCCGCCGCCGTACAACCTCTCGCCGCAGCCCCCCACGGCAGCGTCCCCGTCGAACGGCTCGCCTGGCTCCTCCGGTTCCTCCGGCGCGTCCGGCTCGGGCAAGAAGAACATGCCGGTGGTCATCGGCTCCATCGTCGTCGCCCTCCTGGCCATCGGCGGCCTGATCACGGCGATCTCCCTCAACGGCGACGACGGCGGCAAGGAAGCCTCGGACGACAAGTCGAAGCAGCCGGTGGCGGGTTACAAGGGCCCCGACCGTAACCAGGTCATCGACAAGGAAAAGTGCACCGAGCCCGACGTGGGCTACAACGACGAGAACAAGATCAAGGTCCCCGACTTCACCTTCAGGGACTGGAAGTCGGTGCTGTCCTGCCTCCAGGCCGCCGGGTGGAACTACGACAAGCGCAAGGTCGACGAGAACGCCTACGGCAAGGACACCGTGATGCGGCAGGTCCCGAAGGAAGGCACGGAGGTCGACCCCAAGGGTCTGGACATCCAGTTCGACGTGTCCTCGGGTAATCCGGCCTAGGGCTTCGTACGTGGAAGGGCCCGGCACGCGTGACGCGTGCCGGGCCCTTCCACGTACGGATGTCCGGCCCAGGCGGCCAAGCGGACCAGACGGCCCACGTGTTCTACAGGTAGGGACCGCCCGTGCGGCCCGCGAGGCCGCCCTCGTCGTCGTCCTCGCCGCCGCCCACGCCGGGCGGCAGCGCGCGGCGCATCGACTCCAGCTGGGCCCGCGCGGCCATCTGCTGGGCGAACAGCGTCGTCTGGATCCCGTGGAAAAGGCCCTCCAGCCAGCCGACCAACTGTGCCTGCGCGATCCGCAGTTCCGCGTCGCTCGGCGTCGAGTCGTCGGTGAACGGCAGCGAGAGCCGCTCCAGCTCCTCGACGAGCTCAGGGGCCAGCCCGTCCTCCAGCTCCTTGACCGAACTTGCGTGGATTTCCTTGAGGCGGACCCTGCTCGCCTCGTCGAGAGGAGCCGCCCGCACCTCCTCGAGAAGCTGCTTGATCATGCTCCCGATGCGCATGACCTTGGCCGGCTGTTCGACCATCTCCGTCACCGGAACCTCGCGGGATTCGTCGTCTCCGCCGCCACCGAGAGCCATCCCGTCCTGGCCCACGACCAGGACCTGGGGGCTCTCCGACGACCGTTCGCTCCTCGGCATCTCCATGCCGCCATTCTCTCGTACCCGTCCCTCACTTACCGGTGGTGCCCCCATACGAAGGTGATCCACCCTCAGCCGCGCCTCAGCCGCGCCTCAGCCGCGCCGCAGCCGCAGCCCGAGGAAGCCGAGGCCGAGGCCGATGAGGAACAGGCCGCCGCCGAGCGGCAGGACGCGGAGACCGGGCAGTACGGGCCCGGCCGGCTCCCGTTCCGTGCCGCCGGGGACGGCGTCCCGGTGCGCCGCGGCGGCCGGCGGCATCTCGTGCGGGGGCACGTACGGGGACGGTTCGGGGGGCGGTGGCGGCGGATCGGGGAGCTGCGGGTTCACGCCGCCCGGCCGTTCACGGCCCTCGCCGGGGCGGCTGCCCGCACGGGCCGTCTCGTCGACGAATGTGAGCGGGCCGACGGGCGTGGGCGCGACGGCCCGCTCGGCCGGCCGCACAGCCGCTTGGGCTACCGGTTCGGTCGCGGTGGACGCGAGCACGGCGAGCAGCATGGCTGTCGCCACGGACGAGCCCCTGGCGTAGCGCATCGCGCCGACCCCCTCCCGCTGAATGGGTCGCATGGGCCGCATGGTCCATCGCGTTGGACCCTGCACCAGGATCAAGCGTCACATGACGGGATGAATCCGGCATCTTGGTCCGTCCATACGGGCGGGCGGGCAGGCGGCCGAGGGGCCGGCGCTAACGGCGGCGGGCGATCCGCTAGCGCTATCGCTGGAGCAGGACCTTCCCGATGTGGCTGCTCTCCTCAAGGATCCGGTGCGCGGCCGCCGCGTCACGCATCGGCACCGTACGGTCGACGATCGGCCGTACGTGCCCCGCGCTGATCAGCGGCCAGACGTGTTCCCGTACCGCCGCGATGATCGATGCCTTCTCGGCGGTGGGGCGGGCGCGGAGCGAGGTGGCGGTGACGGCGGCACGCTTGCTGAGCAGCGCGCCGATGTTCAGCTCACCCTTGGCCCCGCCCTGCATGCCGATGATGGCGAGCCGGCCGTTGACGGCGAGGGCCTGCACGTTGCGGTCCAGGTACTTGGCGCCCATGTTGTCGAGGATGACGTCCGCGCCGGCCCCGTCCGTGGCCCGCTCGATCTCCTCGACGAAGTCCTGCTCGCGGTAGTTGATGAGGATGTCGGCGCCCAGTTCCCCGCAGTACGCCAGCTTCTCCTTGCTGCCCGCCGTGACGGCGACCTTCGCGCCGACGGCCTTGGCCAGCTGGATGGCCATGGTGCCGATGCCGCTGGAACCGCCGTGCGCGAGCAGCGTCTCGCCGGGCCGCAGGTGAGAAATCATGAAGACGTTGGACCATACGGTCGACGTGACCTCGGGCAGCGCGGCCGCCGTCACGAGGTCGACGCCCTCGGGCACGGGAAGCAGCTGGCCTGCCGGCACGGCGACCTGCTCGGCGTAGCCACCGCCGGAGAGCAGCGCGCACACCTCGTCGCCCACCGCCCAGCCGGAGACGCCGGGGCCGAGCGCGGTGATCCGGCCGGAGCATTCGAGTCCGGGGTAGGGGGACGCGCCGGGCGGCGGGTTGTAGAAGCCCTGCCGCTGCAGCAGATCGGCGCGGTTCACGGCACCGGCCACCACCTCGACCAGCACCTCGCCCTCACCGGGCACGGGATCGGGCACCTCCGCCCACACCAGCGCTTCGGGCCCACCGGGTTCGGGGATCGTGATCGCATACATAGCTTCGAGGCTACTCCGGAGCCGGAAACCCGGGAGGGCGAGCCAAGGCGAGCCGAGGCGGGCCAGGGAGGCCCAGGACGGTTCAGGGGCGCGGGGTACCGCGCACAGAGCCACGACTCCGGGCGAGGGCCGGGAGGGACGGCGCCCAAAGCCCCCTCAGCAATCCCCTCCGTCCCCCCAGTCCCCTAAGTCCCCTCAGTCCCCCCGCAAAGGCTTGACGTCAGGCGCGACCACAGCCGTAGGCGTCGCCCTGACGATCGTGATCAGCCGGTCGGTCAACTGCAGCTTCCCGACGGCCGGATCGTCGTACCCCAGCACCCGATGCCCCCGCACCACACTCACGACGAGATCGTCCGTCTCCCGGACCCCCCGCCCCGCCTCGGCCTTTATGACCGGCCGCTCAACGAGATCGAGCCCCGTGCCCTGCTGAATGAGGTCCTCCATGACCATGCCCGCACTGGGACTGAGCACGGAAAGCCCGAGCAGCCGCCCAGCCGCACTCGCACTGGTGATGACGGCGTCGGCCCCGCTCTGCCGAAGGAGCGGCGCGTTCTCCTCCTCGCGCACCGCCGCCACGATCTTCGCGCCACGGTTCAACTGCCGCGCCGTGAGCGCGACAAGCACCGCCGTGTCGTCCCGCTGCGTCGCGATGATGATCTGCCGGGCGCGCTGCACCTCGGCCCGGAGCAGCACATCACTGCGCGTCGCGTCGCCGAGGACCCCGGCGAACCCCTCCGCCGTAGCCGCGTCGATCACCTTCGCGCTCGGGTCGACCACCACGATCTGCTCCGGCTTCAGGCCGGTCGCGCAGACGGTCTGGATCGCCGACCGGCCCTTCGTGCCGAAGCCGACGACAACAGTGTGTTCACGCAAGTTGGACCTCCAGCGGGACAGACGCCATTCCTCGCGCGTCCGTTCCGTCAGCACTTCGAGAGTGGTGCCGACCAGAATGATCAGGAAGAGCACGCGCAGCGGCGTGATCAGCAGAATGTTGGTGAGCCGCGCGCTGTCGCTGTACGGGACGATGTCGCCGTATCCCGTGGTGGAGAGCGTGACCGTCGCGTAGTAGGCGGCGTCGAGGAAGTCGACGCTCCCGTCGGAGTTGTCGTGGTACCCGCTGCGGTCCACCCACACTATGAACGTCGTCAGGGCGAGCACCAGCAAGGCCATCGCCAGACGCCGCGTGACCTGCCGCAACGGCCGCTCGACCACACGCTGCGGCAACTTGATCCGATGCGTCGTGTGGTGCTCGGCGGGGTCGCGGGCGATGGCGTCGTGTCCGGGAAGTTTCACGTGAAACACTCCGTGCCGAGCTCGCTGAGCTCGCCGAGTTCGCCGGTCACGGCCCACGGCAGGTCCAGGATCTCCAGTTCCTGCCCCTGCCGCGCCCCACCGGACGGGACCACCGCGAGCCCGTCGGCCGCCGCGATGCCCCGCAGCATGGCGGGACCGTTGAAGCGCAGGGGTACGGCGACCTCGCCGCGCAGCGTGACGGGCACGAGCCGGGTGTCGTACGGGTGACCCTGCACGGCTTCACGCACCGGAGCGGTGAACATGGCGGGGCCGCCATGTCCGAACGCCCGTCCGGTCAGCGTACGCAGCAGGGGTTCGGCCAGCGTGAGCAGACCGGAGACCGCGGCGAGCGGGTTGCCCGGCAGCCCGACGAGGTGCTGGTCCGTCCTGATACGGGCGAGCAGCATGGGGTGCCCGGGGCGTACCGCGACACCGTCCACGAGCAGCTCGGCACCGATACGGCTCAGCGTGGGGTGGACGTGGTCGACGGGACCGGCCGCGGTGCCGCCCGTCGTGACGATGAGGTCGGCCGTGGACTTCGTGATCGCCTCGTACAGCGCCTTGGCGTCATCGCCGAGCCGCCGGACCTCGGTGACCTCGGCGCCGAGCGCCCGCAGCCACGGCGGCAGCATCGGGCCGAGCGCGTCCCGGATGAGCCCTTCGTGCGGCAGCCCTTCGGTCAGCAACTCGTCACCGAGTACGAGGACTTCGGCGCGGGGCCGGCGGACGGTGGCGAGCGTGTCGTATCCGGCGGCCGCCGCCAGGCCGAGCACGGCGGGCGTGACCAGGGACCCGGACGGCAGCAGATGGTCGCCGGAACGGCACTCCTGGCCGCGTGGGCGGATGTCCTGGCCCTGCACCAGGTCACGCCGTGCGAACAGCCTGTTCTTGTCGTCGATGTGGCCGTGCTCGGTGCGCAGGACCGCGGTGGCGTCCCTCGGGATACCGGCACCCGTCGCGATGCGCACCGCCTCGCCGTCACCGAGCGGCACCGACTGACCGTCCCCGGCGAGAACCCCGTCGGCGCGTACGTCCCAGGGGCCCGGACCCGCCACCGCCCAGCCGTCCATGGCGGAGGTGTCGAAGGAGGGCAGATCGGTGAGGGCGGTGAGCGGGGTGGCCAGAACCATCCCGAGCGCCTGGGTCAGGGGCACCGAAGCGGCCTCCCCCTCGGGCGCCCGAGCGGCTCGCGCAGCCCGCGCGCGGGCCACGTCCCAGGGAGTGATGTCGCGGTGCTTGTCCTCGCCGGGGGCGTTGGGCATGGCTCCGTGCGGCGCGGGGGCTGCGGACGCCGCCCCCGCCGCCGACCCGCCCGCAGCCGATCCGCCCGCAGCCGATCCGCCCGCAGCCGTGGCGTGCGGAATGCTCCCGTGCCCCTCTCCATGCCCTCCAGGCCCGCGGTCTCCCTTCCGCCCCTCGTTCACCAGGGCAAGAGCCTGATCAAGCTCGGCATCCGCCGCCGACTGCCCACTCATTCGACGTCCGAAGGGGTCTGGGGGGTCTGGGGGGCCTGCGCCTGTGGGGCGTGGGGGGCCTGAGGGTTGCGTGGGGCCTCTGGGTCTCGCGGAGCTCGGGGCGCTTCGGGGTCCCGCGGAGCGCGCGGGGGTCGGGGCGCCTCGGGGTCTCGCGGAGCTCGGCTCGCCTCAGGGCCTGGGAACGCCTGGGAGGCTCGGGGCGCCTCAGGGTCTGGGGTCGCCTGGGGTGATGGTGGCACTTGAGGGTCCCGCCGCGCCTGGGGGCCCTGTGCTGCCTGGGAGCCTTGTGCTGCCTGGGGAGCCGACGGCGCCTGAGGGTCCCGTGGCGCCTGAGGGTCCCGTGGCGCCTGAGGCGCCGACGACGCCTGGGGTGCCGACGGCCCCTGGGGGCCCCGCGGTGCCTGCGGGTCCCGCGGCGCCTGCGGGTCCCGCGGCGCCTGCGCCTGAAGGTTTCGGGGGGCCTGCGGAGCGGCGGAGCCCGGCTTCGGGTCCTGCTGGTCCTCGTCCGCCCAGCGGGCCGCCAGCGCCGCGGCCTTGCGCGCCGCCTCGGCCACGGCTTCGGGACCGGCCGCGGGGCCGCCCCGCATGGCCGCCTGCGCCGCCGCGTAGCCGACGAGGAAGGTGGTCAGCGGTGCCGCGGGCCTGGCAACGCCGTGCGCGGCGTCGCGAGCGAGGTCGAGGAGGGTGCCGGTATCGACGTCGAGATCGATGCCCAGTTCGTCCTTGACTGCGGAAATCCATTCATCCAACACGTGCCCATGCTCCCTGATCCGCGCCCGCGCGGCGGCGATGTCGTCCCAGGTGTCGCAGTCGAAGCCCGCGACGGGGTCCGCCACCCGGGCCAGATCGAGCCGCGCGGTGAGCAACCGAAGCGGCAACCCGGAGACCCCACTCCCCTCGCCCGACCCCGCGAGCACCGCGATCTCCCGCCGCAGCGCCCCGCTCCGGTAGGCCGCGACCAGCGGCTGCTCGCGCCCCCCGGCGTCGACGAGTACGGCCCCGTCCACAGCGCCCTCGCGCGCGACGGTCAGCAACTGTCGTACCGTCCGCTCCCCGACGAACGGCAGGTCGGCGGAGAGCACCACCACGTACTCGGCCGCCGTACACCGCAGCCCCGCGTCCAGCGCGGCCAGCGGCCCGCCCCCCGGCGGCTCCTCGCGCGCCCACATCACGGGCCGCGCGGTCGGTCTCGGCTCGGCCACCACGACCGTGGTCCCCGCGCCGGAACAGGCGGCGAGGACCCGGTCGAGCAGCGCACGCCCGCCCACGCGCACGCCGGGCTTGTCGGCGCCGCCGAGCCGCGCGGCACCGCCCCCGGCGAGCACGACGACGTCGTACGCGGCACCTTCGTTCGCGGTCACCCCCCGAGTATGGGCGTACGGGGGATCATTGCCACCCCGCGGAGGGCGCTTCCGACGAGGGAGTTACATCAGCCGACCCCCGTCACACCGACCGCAGGAGCACCGCCGGCTGTTCGACGCAGTCCGCCACGTAGCGCAGGAACCCGCCCGCCGTACCGCCGTCACACACCCGGTGGTCGAAGGTGAGCGACAGCTGAACCACGTGCCGCACCGCCAACTCGCCCTGGTGCACCCACGGCTTGGGCACGATCCGGCCCACGCCCAGCATCGCGGCCTCGGGGTGGTTGATGATCGGCGTGGATCCGTCGACCCCGAACACCCCGTAGTTGTTCAGCGTGAACGTGCCCCCAGTGAGCTCGCCGGGCGTGAGCGTCCCGGCACGCGCCTCCTCCGTGAGCCGGATCAGCTCGGCGTTGATCGAGGCGGTCGTCCGCGACTGCGTGTGCCGCACCACGGGGACGACGAGCCCCCGCTCGGTCTGCGCGGCGAACCCCAGGTGGATGTCGGCGAAGCACCGCACCGCCCGCTCCTCCATGTCCACGCTGGAGTTCAGCATCGGGTAGCGCGCGAGGGCGGCCACGGTGATGCGGGCGAAGAGCGCGAGCAGCGACACCTTCTGGCCCCCGTGCCCCGGCACCGCCGCGTTCATGGCGGTGCGCGCCGCGAGCAGTTCGGTGGCGTCGGCGTCGACCCAGCAGGTGGCCTCCGGTATCTCGCGCCTGCTGCGGGACATCTTGTCCGCGACGAGGCCCCGGATACCGGTCAACGCATGCCGGGACTCGCTGCCCGCGCGCGTGGGCTCCTCTCCTGCCGCCACCTGGCGGCGCGCCTCGGCCTGCCCCAGGCGGATCAGCTCGTCGTCCTCGCGAGCCGCCGCGCCGAGCGCCGCGGCCCTGCGTGTCTCGGCCCTGTGCGTCTCGGCCCTGTGCGTCTCGGCCCTGCCCGTTTCGGCCGCCGCCTCGCTCGTCCGGCTCGATGCCGTACCGGCCTGGCGCGCGACCGAACCGCTGCCGACGCGCTCGCTCCCCGCCACGGGCGTCTGCCCCGCCGCGATGGCGGACTCCACGTCGGCCCGCGTGATCAGCCCGTCCGGTCCCGAGCCCAGGAGCTCGCGCAGCTCCACGCCGTGCTCACGGGCCAGCTTGCGTACCAGCGGAGAGATCACCGGAACCGGGCCGTCCGCGCGCGCGGGAACGGCGGGCCCACCGGCTTGCCCGGTCACCCGCGCCGTGCCGGAGGCGGTGGATGCCACAGCAGGCCGCTGCTGTCGCTGAACCGCGGCCCGCGCGGGCCGCAGCCTCCTGCGGCGGGCCGGAGCGGCTGCCGTGCCGTATCCGACCAGGACGTTGCCGGAGGAGTCCGCTGCCGCCGTCCGCAGCGCACGCTCGGCCGGCTCCTCCGGGGCAGGCACCTCGGCGGGAGCGCCCACCGCGACGGTCAGCAGAGGCGCCCCGACGGGCAGCTCGCTGCCCTCCTCGCCGAACCGGGCCGTCACCACGCCGCCGTAGGGGCAGGGCACCTCCACCATCGCCTTGGCCGTCTCGACCTCGACGACCGGCTGGTCCACCGCGACGACGTCCCCGACCTGGACGAGCCAGCGGACGATCTCGGCCTCGGTCAGTCCCTCACCGAGGTCGGGCAGCTTGAACTCAAGGACCTGCGCCATCAGCTCTCCGCCTCCCACTGCAATCGCGCCACCGTGTCGAGGATCCGGTCGACGCCCGGGAGGTGGTGCTTCTCGAGCATCGGCGGGGGATACGGGATGTCGAAGCCCGCGACCCGCAGCACCGGCGCCTCCAGGTGGTGGAAGCACCGCTCGGTGACCCGCGCGGCGATCTCTCCCCCGGGACCGCCGAAGCCGTTCGACTCGTGGACGACGACCGCCCGGCCCGTGCGCCGGACGGACGCGGCGACCGTCTCGTCGTCGAAAGGCACCAGGGAGCGCAGATCGACCACTTCGAGGTCCCAGCCCTCGGCACGCGCCGCCTCGGCGGCCTCCAGGCAGACGGGCACGGAGGGTCCGTACGTGATCAGCGTGGCGCTGCGGCCGGAGCGCCGCACCACCGCGCGTCCTATCGGTTCAACGGTCCCGGGGCTCTCCGGGTTCCAGTCGGCCTTCGACCAGTACAGCCTCTTCGGCTCCAGGAACACGACGGGGTCGTCGGAGGCGATGGACGCCCGCAGCAGGCCGTAGGCGTCGGCGACCGTGGCCGGCGTGACGACGTGCAGGCCCGGGGTCGCCATGTAGTACGCCTCGGAGGAGTCGCTGTGGTGCTCGACGCCGCCGATCCCACCGCCGTAGGGCACCCGGACGGTGATGGGCAGCGGCATCGCGCCACGGGTGCGGTTGCGCATCTTCGACACGTGCGAGAGCAGCTGCTCGAAGGCCGGGTAGGCGAACGCGTCGAACTGCATCTCGACGACGGGCCGCAGGCCGTACATCGCCATGCCCACGGCCGCCCCGAGGATGCCCGCCTCGGCGAGCGGTGTGTCCGTACAGCGGTCCTCGCCGAACTCCGCGGTGAGTCCGTCGGTGACCCGGAAGACACCGCCGAGCGCGCCGACGTCCTCCCCCAGGACATGGACGGAAGGGTCCTCGGCCATGGAGTCGCGCAGGGCGCGTCCGAGCGCCTGGGCCATGGTGGCCGGTTTGGTGGCCGGCTTCGCCGCGACCGTGGTCATCGGGCTTCCTCCCCGGCCTCTTCGGAGGCCGCTTCCAGCTCGGCCCGCAACTGTGCCGCCTGCTCGCGCAGTTGCGAGGTCTGCTCGGCGTACACGTGCGAGAAGAGGTCCATGGGGTCGAGCACGGGGTCCTGGTTCATGCCTGCGCGCAGGTCGGCCGCCATGGCCTCGGCGTCCTCGCCCACCTGCCGCTTCGTGTCGTCGTCCAGGAGCCCCCGCTCCGTCATCTCCCGCTCCAGGAGCGTGATCGGATCGTGGTCGCGCCAGGCGTCGACCTCCGCGTCGTGGCGGTACCGCGTGGCGTCGTCGGCGTTCGTGTGCGCCTCCATGCGGTAGGTGACCGCCTCGACGAGGGTCGGGCCGCCGCCCCGCCGCGCGCGGGACACCGCTTCGCTCAGGACCTCGTGCATCGCCGCCGCGTCGTTGCCGTCGACCAGGCGTCCCGGCATGCCGTACCCGACGGCCTTGTGGGCCAGGGAGGGTGCCGCGGTCTGCTTGGCGAGCGGCACGGAGATCGCGAAGCCGTTGTTCTGCACGAGGAAGACCACGGGCGCCTGCCACACGGCGGCGAAGTTCAGCGCCTCGTGGAAGTCGCCCTCGCTGGTGCCGCCGTCGCCGACCATGGCCAGCGCCACCACGTCGTCGCCCTTGAGACGCGCGGCGTGCGCGAGGCCCACGGCATGCGGGAGCTGGGTGGCGAGAGGCGTGCTCAGCGGCGCTATGCGGTGCTCACGCGGGTCGTAACCGGTGTGCCAGTCGCCGCGGAGAAGCGTCAGGGCGCGTACGGGGTCCAGGCCGCGGGCGACCACGGCGAGCGTGTCGCGGTAGCTGGGAAAGAGCCAGTCCCGCTCCTCCAGGGCCAGGGCGGCCGCCACCTCGCAGGCCTCCTGACCGGTGCTGGAGGGGTAGACCGCCAGCCTGCCCTGCTTCGTCAGAGCCGTGGCCTGCGTGTTGTAGCGGCGGCCGCGCACCAGCTCCGCGTACAGGCGGCGCAGCAGCTCGGGATCGGCCTTCGCGGCGGCCTCGGTGCCCAGGACGCGGTACGGCTCCGGGTCCGGCAGCAGCGGCACGGGGTCGGTCCTCGGTCGCCAAGCTGGGGGCGGGGTCGGCCGGTAGGCGCCCCGCTGCTCCATGACCGTCATGACGGCACCTCCTGGGGGGAAGCGGTCTCCTCGTGGGAGCGGCAATGAGGCGCAGAGCTGTGATGCGCCTCACCTACCGATTGTTCGGTCGTCAGCACATTTTGGCTACAGGCACCTCCAGGCTGTGGACAAACGGTTCTCCACAGCCTGGGATGGATGCAGTACGTCCATGGTAGGGAGGCGGGGGGACATGGCATCTGAACGAATGGCCGACCGGCCCGAGAGCGATCGCCCGGAACCGCAGCCGCCGGAACCCCGGCCTCTGGACGCCATCGACCGGGACATCCTCCAGATCCTGCATACGGACGGTCGCGCGTCGATACGGTCCGTGTCCGAGCGTGTCCACGTCTCCCGCGCCAACGCCTACGCACGCATCAACCGCCTCATCGACGACGGCGTCATCCGGGGCTTCGGGGCGCGCATCAACCACGAGCGCGCCGGGCAGGGCGCGTCCGCGTACATCACGCTCAAGATCGTCCAGAACACCTGGCGCACGGTGCGCGAGCAGTTGCGCGCACTTCCCGGTGCGTCCCACATCGCACTGGTCAGCGGTGACTTCGACGTACTGCTCCTGGTGCACACGCCGGACAACCGCGCCCTGCGGGAGCTGGTGCTCACCCGGCTCCAGTCCATCCCCGAAGTCCTCAGCACGCGTACGTTGCTGGTCTTCGAGGAGGACGACCTGGAGGCGGAGAACTAGACCCGTCGGCGGGCCACGGGCGGCCGGGCGTCCTCCGGCAGGGGGTGTACCAACGGGCGGTGTGTCAGCGGATGGTGTGTCAGCGGATGGTGCGCAGGCCCGCGAAGGCCAGTTGCACCACGGCGTCGGCGATCTGTTCGCCGTTCGCCGCGCCCCGGCTCTCCGGCCGGTACCACTCCACGATGGAGTTGATCATTCCGAAGAGCAGCCTGGTGGCGAGGCGCAGCTCGACGTCGGAGCGCAGATCTCCGTCCGCGACGGCTTCCTTCAGGAGCTCGGCCACCTGCTGGTCGAAGTCCCGCCGCCGCTCGAGGGCCCACCGCTCGGTGTCCGTGTTGCCGCGCACCCGCAGCAGCAGCGTCACGTACGGCAGTTCGGCGACGAGGACCTCCACGGTGCGGCGCGTGACGTACTCCAGACGCTCGACCGCACTGCCCACGCGCGCGTGCTCCTCGGCGAGGATGCCGAAGAGGCCGTCGATCGCCCGGCTCACCGCACGGCGCAGCAGCTCTTCCTTGCCCGTCACGTGGTGGTAGATGGAGGACTTGGAGATGCCGGCCGCCTTGGAGAGGTGCTCCATGGACGTACCGTCGTAACCGCGCTCGTTGAAGACCCGGACGGCCACGTTCAGCAGTGTCTCCGGGGTGTAGGTGTCCCGCCGGGCGGTGGTCATGAGTGTTCCTCTCGCACGGCCTGGCGCCGCAGGGCCTGGGACGGGGCGTAGCGCCCTGTGGGGTACTCCTCGTGCAACAGCTCCAGCGACCCGGCCACCCGGTACGTGGTGAGCCTGCGGCCCCATTCGACCGGGCCGAGCGGGTAGTTCACACCGAGGCGCATGGCGGTGTCGACGTCCTCGGCGTCCGCCACCCCGCGCCCGACGGCGTCCATGGCGAAGTCCACGAGCATCCATACGGTGCGGGCCACGATCATCCCCGGGGCGTACCCGATGACGCTGACCTTCTTGCCGAGCGCCTGGAAGAGGCCGATCGCCTCCTTCAGGCCCTGTTCACCCACCCTGCTCGACGGGGAGAGCGCGATGCGGGCCGCTTCCCGGTAGTCGAGCGCGAGGTCGAAGTGGATGGTCGGTTCCGCCTCGGTGTCCGCGCCGGAACCGTCCGCCAGGGCGAGCCGCGCACCGCTGGGCAGCTCGATGTGGCCGGGGTGGCTCGGCGCGTCCTCCCCGTGCCGGACCTGGATGCCCGCCTTCTCGATCAGGTCGGCCAGGGCGTCCGCGGGAAAGAGGTCGCCGTGCACGGTGATGGAGCGGGGGGCTTCGGCGGGCTCCGCGGTGTGCGGCTGCGCGTGCGGGGCGTCGTCCCCGTACGCGTACCAGCCCCGGCCCGACTTGCGTCCCAGGCGCCGCGACTCGACCAGGCGCCGCTGGGCGAGGGAGGGGGTGAACTTGGGGTCCTGGAAGAACGACTCCCACACGGAGCGCGTGACGGCTTCGTTGACGTCCTGCCCGATGAGGTCGGTGAGCTCGAAGGGGCCCATCTTGAAGCCGCCGCACTCACGCAGGACCGCGTCGATCGTGGCGGGATCCGCGACCCGCTCCTCGTACAGGCGCAGCGCTTCGGCGTAGAAGGGCCTGGCGACGCGGTTCACGATGAAGCCGGGGGTGTCCGTGCAGCGCACCGGAGTCTTGCCCCACGCCTTCGCCGTCGCGTACGCGCGCGTGGCCGCCTTCTGATCGGTCGCGAAGCCGGTGACGACCTCGACGAGGGGAAGCAGCGGCGCGGGGTTGAAGAAATGCAGTCCCACGAAGCGGCCGGGCTCCCGCAGGGCGCCGGCGATGGCGGTCACGGAGAGGGATGAGGTGTTGGTGGCCAGCAGGCAGTCCTCGGCGACGACGTCTTCGAGCTCCCGGAACAGTTGTTGCTTGACGTCCAGCTGTTCCAGTACCGCCTCGATGACCAGTCCGCAGTCGGCGAGCTCCGCGAGGTCACCGGCAGGGGTGAGCCGGGCGCCCGCGGCGGCGCGGTCCCCGGCCGTGAGCCTGCCCTTCTCGACGAGGCGGTCGAGGCGGGCACCGATCGCGTCGGCCGCCGCTTCGGCGCGGCCCGGCACGGCGTCGTACAGCCGCACGGGGTGGCCCGCCACCAGGGCGACCTGTGCGATGCCCTGCCCCATGGTTCCGGTGCCGACGACGGCAACGGCGCTGCTGAGCTCGAGTGCTGTCATGCTCGCGATCCTCCCGCACGGTCCGCCGGCCGGCGTTCCTGGGGTGGCGTGGAGAAGTTGTCCACAGGTTTGACGGACCCTCTTGTCCCGACCGATCGTTCGGTTACTCTAGCCCTGACAGACAGTCCCTGCCCACTGTTCCTGCCCCAGCTCGCCAGCTCGATGGAGAGCTGACCGACGAGGAGTTGGTCCTGCCATGGCCGTCGAACTCACCGCGCAACAGCTGATCGCGAAGCACCGGCCCACGCTCGATCAGGCGCTGGAGACCATCCGCACGCGCGCGTACTGGTCCCCCCACCCCGAGCACCCCAAGGCCTACGGCGAGGACGGCAGCCTGAGCCTGCCCGAGGGCAAGGCCGCCTTCGACGCCCTCCAGGGCGCTCGCTTCGAGCTCGACCAGCCCGGCACCGACGACTGGGTGGGCGGCGAAGTCTCGCCGTACGGACCGGAGCTGGGCATCACGTACCCCCACCCGGACATCGACACCCTGCTGCCGGCGATGCGCGCCGGAATGCGCGCCTGGCGGGACGCGGGCCCGCAGACGCGCGCGGTGGTCTGCCTGGAGATCCTGGCGCGGATCAGCGCCCGCACCCACGAGTTCGCGCACGCGGTCATGCACACCAGCGGCCAGGCCTTCATGATGGCCTTCCAGGCGGGCGGCCCGCACGCCCAGGACCGCGGCCTCGAAGCGGTTGCGTACGCGTATGCGGAGCAGGCACGCACCCCCGGCACCGCCGAGTGGAACAAGCCGCAGGGCAAGCGCGACCCCCTCGCGATGACCAAGCGGTTCACGCCCGTGGCGCGCGGCATCTCGCTCCTGATCGGCTGCAACACCTTCCCGACGTGGAATGGCTACCCCGGCCTCTTCGCCTCGCTCGCGACCGGCAACCCCGTCCTGGTCAAGCCGCACCCGCGCGCGGTGCTGCCGCTCGCCCTCACGGTGCGGATCGCCCGCGAGGTCCTCGCCGAGGCCGGTTTCGACGCGAACCTCGTGTGCCTGGCCGCGGAGCGGCGGGACGAGGGCATCGCCAAGACGCTCGCCACCCGCCCCGAAATCAAGATCATCGACTACACCGGGTCGTCGGCCTTCGGCGACTGGCTGGAGACCAACGCCCGCCAGGCGCAGGTCTACACCGAGAAGGCCGGGGTCAACACGGTCGTCGTCGAGTCGACCGACGACTACAAGGGGATGCTGGCGAACCTCGCCTTCTCCCTGTCGCTGTACAGCGGGCAGATGTGCACCACCCCGCAGAACCTGCTGATCCCGCGCGACGGCATCCAGACGGACGCCGGGGCCAAGTCCTACGACGCGGTGGTGTCCGACCTGGCCGCCTCGGTCAGCGGCCTGCTCGGCGACGACGCCCGGGCGAACGGCATCCTCGGCGCCCTGGTCAACCCGGACGTGAAGGCCCGCCTCGAAGCGGCCTCCGGGCTCGGCGAGGTGGCCCTCTCCTCCAAGGAGATCACCAACCCCGACTTCCCGGACGCCGTGGTCCGCACCCCGGTGATCGTCAAGCTGGACGGCGCGAAGCCCGACGCCGAGGCGGCCTACCTCAGCGAGTGCTTCGGCCCGGTCTCCTTCGCGGTCGCCGTCGACTCGGCGGCGGACGCGGTGCGGCTGCTCGGCCGGACGGTGCGCACCAAGGGAGCGATGACCGTGGGCGCGTACACCACGTCGGAAGAGGTCGCATCGGCCGTGGAGGAGACCTGCCTGGAGGAGTGCGCCCAGCTGTCGCTGAACCTCACGGGCGGCGTCTATGTGAACCAGACGGCGGCGTTCTCGGACTTCCACGGCTCGGGCGGCAACCCGGCGGCGAACGCCGCGCTGTGCGACAGCGCGTTCGTGGCCAACCGCTTCCGCGTGGTGGAGATCCGCAAGGACGCGTGACGCCGCCGCCGTCCGGGCCCGCGATCGGCAGGCCCGGCCGGCGGCGGGTTCAGGCCTCCGATCCGGGAGGCCTGCCCGCCGACCAGTGGAACAGCGTCATGCCCACGCTCGTCGCCAGGTTGTAGCTGGAGACCTGCGGACGCATCGGCAGCGACACCAGATGGTCCGCGCGCTCGCGCAGCGCCGCCGAAAGGCCGCTGCGTTCGGACCCGAAGGCGAGCACGGCGTCGTCGGGGAGCTTCAGTCCCCGGATGTCCTCGCCCTCGGCGTCCAGCGCGAACACCGGCCCCGGCGGCAGCGCGGTGACCTCCATCCGCTCCACGGCCGTCGCGAAGTGCAGACCCGCGCCACCGCGTACGACGGTCGGGTGCCAGGGGTCGAGCGTTCCGGTGGTGACGACACCGGTCGCCCCGAATCCGGCGGCGAGCCGGATCACGGCGCCCGCGTTGCCGAGGTTGCGGGGATCGTCGAGCACGATGACCGGCGCGGCCCTCGGCAGGCGCCCCAGCGCCTCCAGGTTGTCGGCACGTGGCGGGCGCTCGGCGAGGGCGGCGACCGCCGTGGGGTGCAGACGCGGCACCAGCGCGCGCAGCCGCTCGTCCTCGACCGGCACCACAAGGGTCTCCAGCGCCCGCCGCACATCCGGCGCCAGCTCGTCCGCGAGGGCCAGCACACCGGCCCTGTCGCTGGTCAGCGCGGCCGGAATCCGCGCGCCGAAGCGCAGTGCGTGCTTGATCGCGTGGAAGCCGTCGAGCAGCACACAGGTGTCCGCGAGCCCGCGCCAGGTACGCACGGCGTCGCCCGGGTCCGCCCCGGAAGTGCTGTTCATGGAGTGAAGCCTACGCGCGCGTGCTCAAGTGAAGCCTACGCGCGCGTGTTCAGCGGATTCCGTGCCCTGCGACCGATTCCGTGCCCTGCGACCGGTCGCCGGCCCGCTGCTCGGGCACGGCGTCACGGCGCGGAAGACGGGACGAGACACGGTCCTTCACCCCGTCACGCGCGCGTGCCGCCCAGCCGCCCAGGCGCCGCAGGAACGACGTCGGCAGGAACACCGCGTCGGCGGTGATCATCGCGAGCGAGAAGAACGGCAGCCCCAGGACGACCGCGATGACGGCGTGCTCGAACATCATCGCCGCGAGCAGGACGTTCTTGACCCGGCGGTTGAAGAGGGTGAAGGGGAAGGCCACCTGCACGATGACCGTCCCGTATGTCACGGCCAGCAGGATCAAGCCGTGGGAGGCGAGCAGCCCGGACAGGGCGGGCCACGGGGAGAAGTAGTCGAGGTTCAGCGGGTAGTAGACGGCCGTGCCGTCCTGCCAGCGGCTGCCCTGGACCTTGTACCAGCCGGCCGTCGCGTAGATGAGGCAGGCCTCGACCATGATGATGAGCAGCCCCGCGTTGTGGACGAGGTTGGCGACGACGTCGAGGAGCTTGCGGAGCTCACCGTGCGGGGCGCGCCGCCCCACGGCCCACCACAGGCCGTGCACCGCGAGGATCCCCCAGAAGATGACCAGCCAGCGGCCGCTCAGCTCGCCCATGAAGGTCACGACCGCCAGCGTGAGGCCCAGCACCGACCACAGAACGGGCCCCACCCGGTCGACCGGCACTCCGGCAGCTCGCCCAACCGCCGCCGCGTCCGTGTCCCCCTCAGCCCCCTCGTCCCGTATACGTACATGGACGCGTACACGCGCGCGTGCGGCACGCCGCGCGTCCAGGGACCAGACCTGACCGCACCGGGTGAGCACCAGGTAGGTGGCCATGAGGTGGATGACGTTGTCACCGCCGTCACCGATGAAGATGCTGCGGTTCTGCAGCGACAGCACACCGACCATGAAGAGAACGGACATGGCGCGCGTGTGCCAGCCGAGCATCAGCAGCGCACTGCTCAGCACCGCGACCGCGTAGACGATCTCGAACCAGACGCGCCCGTCCGACCACATCAGCGCGGTGAAGGCACCGTTGCCCGCGATGAGCTGCTGCGCCATGTCCCATTTCCAGGGGCTGTCCGGCCCGTACAACTCATGGCGGTGGGGGAGTTCGCGCAGCAGGAAGAAGAGCCAGGTGGCGGCGAAGCCGATGCGCACGATCGCCGTCTGGTACGGACCCAGGGCGAACCCGGTGACATTGCCGATTCCGCGCGCGAGGGGGCGTTCGATACGGGTCACCGGCCGACTCCCTTCGCAGCCGCGCGCCCACCGTCAGCGGCGTCCCTGTCGCCTGCCCCATCGGTGAGCGGCAGGTCGTCCGGGGTCACCGTCCACCACGGAAGCTGGCGGTAGACCGGCTTCGTGGACACCTTCTCCTCGCTCCACTTCGGGGGCCGCACGTTCGTCGTCCTGGAGCGCACCTGCACGCGCACGATCTTGTCGCCCTCGCCGCCCGGGCGTTCGCGGTCGAGCCGCATGTACGCGATACGGCGGACGTAGTCCTCCGAGAGCTGCCCGCGCAGGCCAAGGGGGCGATTCTGCGTGTCGTGCGAGCCGACGTAGAAGTCCCAGGCGCGGCGCAGCTCGTTCTGCTGCGTGTGGCTGGGCAGCAGATTGCCGTCGATGGCGGCGCCGTCCTGCGCCGAGAGGTCGTACCAGTCGGTGGTCGCCACCGTCCCCTCCGCCGTGTCGAGCTCCGCCCTGACCTGCACGGCGACGTTCTGCTGGAGGGGGTTGGGAGCGAACAGCTTCCAGTTCTGCTCGAACTCGGGATAGATCCACTCGTCGATCACATCGCCGTGCTGCTTGGTCGCGGTGTTCGAGGGGGCTACGTGGAGGAAGAGCATCGCCACGTGGACGCACGCGGCCACGGCGATCAACGCGAGGGCACAGGCGGCGGCGATCTGATGGCCGAGCTTGAGGCCGGCGATGCCTATGCGGGGCGGGGGGACCGGGTCAGGGGCTGGGTCTGGGCCAAGGGCTTGGGCTGGGCCTGCGGGCGGGTACGGGTGCGGGGGTTCAGGTTCCGGTTTTGAGCGCCCCACCGCCACCCATTCGGCGGACGCGCTCGACGTGGAAGCCGGTCGTGGCTCATTCGCCGAACCGGGCCCGTCAGGTCCGGCGGACCCACCGCCGGAGTCCTTGTCGTACCCGCTCATTCCGCCCCGTTCCCCGAATCCGCTCCACACCCTGCCGCCGGAACGGTACTCAGGCCTGCCCGCCGCGCACAGCGTCCGTGAAGTTATCCACAGGGTTGACACCTTATGGCGCCGCGCCGCACCATTGAATCCAACGAACCGAACGATCGGTCGGGCGGTTCGCTCAGGTCGAGGGGGACCGAAATGGTCACAGCAGCCGCACAGAAAGCGGCCGAGACGGAGCCCGCCGGGGCCGGGTCGACGGCCGCGCGCACGGCGGAGCAGCAGGCCGCCTTCGACGAGGCGGTCGCCGCCGACGAGCGCATCGAGCCGCGCGACTGGATGCCGGATGCCTACCGCGCGTCCCTGGTCAGGCAGATCGCACAGCACGCGCACTCAGAGATCATCGGCATGCAGCCGGAGGCGAACTGGATCACGCGCGCCCCCTCCCTGCGGCGCAAGGCGATCCTCATGGCCAAGGTGCAGGACGAGGCCGGACACGGCCTGTATCTCTACAGCGCGGCCGAAACCCTCGGCACCAGCCGCGACGAACTGCTCGACAAGCTGCACTCGGGCCGCCAGAAGTACTCCTCGATCTTCAACTACCCCACGCTGACCTGGGCCGACGTAGGCGCGATCGGCTGGCTCGTGGACGGCGCCGCGATCACCAACCAGGTCCCCCTGTGCCGCTGCTCGTACGGCCCCTACGCACGCGCGATGATCCGCGTCTGCAAGGAGGAGTCCTTCCACCAGCGCCAGGGGTACGAATCGCTGCTCGCCCTCAGCCGTGGCACCGAGGCCCAGCACGAGATGGCGCAGGACGCGGTGAACCGCTGGTGGTGGCCCTCGCTGATGATGTTCGGCCCGCCCGACGACGAGTCGTCGCACTCCGAGCAGTCGATGACATGGAAGATCAAACGCCACTCGAACGACGAGCTGCGCCAGCGCTTCGTGGACATATGCGTTCCCCAGGCCGAGTCGCTCGGCCTGACCCTCCCGGACCCGGACCTGGCGTGGAACGAGGCACGGGGGCACCACGACTTCGGACCCATCGACTGGACCGAGTTCTGGGACGTCCTCAAGGGCAACGGCCCCTGCAACGACCAGCGCATCACCCAGCGCAGGCAGGCCCATGAGGAAGGCGCATGGGTCAGGGATGCCGCGGCCGCGTACGCCACGAAGAAAGCGAGCGCCGCGGGTGCGGCCGCAGCCGTCATCACGCACGGAGAGGCGACAGCATGAACAGCTCGACCGACTGGCCGCTGTGGGAGGTCTTCGTCCGCTCCCGCCGAGGCCTCTCCCACACCCACGCGGGCAGCCTGCACGCGCCGGACGCCGAGATGGCCCTGCGCAACGCCCGCGACCTCTACACCCGCAGGAGCGAAGGCGTCTCCCTGTGGGTCGTGCCCTCCACCGCGATCACCGCCTCCTCGCCCGACGAGAAGGACTCCTTCTTCGAGCCGGCGGGCGACAAGCCCTACCGCCACCCGACGTTCTACGACATCCCGGAGGGAGTGAAGCACCTGTGACCACCACATCGACTCCGACGGACAGCCGGGCCGAGGCCGCAGCCCTCGCCCTGGGAGACGACGCCCTGGTGCTCTCGCACCGCCTGGGGGAGTGGGCGGGACACGCCCCCGTCCTCGAAGAAGAGGTCGCCCTGGCGAACATCGCCCTGGACCTCCTGGGCCAGGCCCGCATCCTGCTCTCCTCGGTCGGCGACGAGGACGAGCTGGCATACCTCCGCGAGGAGCGCGCCTTCCGCAACCTCCAGCTCGTCGAGCAGCCGAACGGCGACTTCGCCCACACCATCGCCCGCCAGCTCTACTTCTCCACCTACCAAACGCTGCTGTACGGGCAGTTGGCGGCTTCGGACGGCGAGCTGGCACCCCTGGCCGCGAAGGCCGTCAAAGAAGTGGCCTACCACCAGGACCACGCCGAGCAGTGGACCCTGCGCCTCGGCGACGGCACCGCCGAGAGCCACGCCCGCATGCAGCGCGGCCTCGACGCCCTGTGGCGGTTCACCGGCGAGATGTTCCAGCCCATAGCCGGCCTGGACGTCGACAGCACGGCACTGCAAGAAAGCTGGACGGCTTCGGTGACAGCGGTCATCGAGCGGGCGACACTCACCGTGCCCCCCGGACCGCAGAGCGGCGCATGGACGGCCGGCGCCGGACGCCAGGGCCTGCACACCGAGCCGTTCGGACGCATGCTCGCCGAGATGCAGCACCTGCACCGCAGCCACCCGGGGGCGTCATGGTGACCACCACGCCCACGCCCACCGCCCTGGAGGCGGAGCTCTTCGCCCTCGCGGGATCGGTGCCCGACCCGGAGCTGCCCGTGCTGTCCCTCGCCGACCTCGGCGTGGTGCGCGGAGTCAGGATCGTCGCGCCCGGCAAGGTCGACGTCGAGCTGACCCCGACGTACACCGGCTGCCCGGCGATCGAAGCCATGTCCTCCGACATCGAGCAAGTGCTGCACGAGCACGGCGTGGCCGAGGTCACGGTGCGCACCGTGCTCTCCCCCGCCTGGTCGACGGACGACATCAGCACCGAAGGCCGCCGCAAACTCGCGGAGTTCGGCATAGCGCCTCCCCGCCCGCACCCGGCGGACGGCCCCGTGCCGCTCAGCCTCTCGATCCGCTGCCCGCACTGCGGCTCCACCGACACCGAGCTGCTCAGCCGCTTCTCCTCCACCGCCTGCAAGGCGCTGCGCCGCTGCACCTCCTGCCGCGAGCCCTTCGACCACTTCAAGGAGCTGTGATGGCCCGCTTCCACCCGCTGCGGGTAGCGGCCGTCGACCGGCTCACCGACGACTCCGTGACGCTGACCTTCGACGTGCCGCCACCGCTGCGCGAGGAGTTCCGCTTCACCCCGGGCCAGCACCTCGCCCTGCGCCGCACCGCCGACGGCACGGAGATCCGGCGTACGTACTCGATCTGTTCCCCCGCCCCTCGCGCCGACGCCCCCGGCCCCGGGACACTGAAGGTCGGCGTGCGGCTCGTCGAGGACGGCGCCTTCTCCACGTACGCCTTCAAGGAGCTCGTCGTCGGCGACGAGCTGGAAGTGATGACCCCCGCGGGCCGCTTCACGCTCGACCCGGCACCCGGCCGCTATGCGGCGATAGTCGGCGGCAGCGGCATCACACCCGTGCTCTCCATCGTCACGACGCTTCTGGAGCGCGAACCGCAAGCCCAGTTCTGTCTCATACGCAGCGACCGCACCACCGCCTCGACGATGTTCCTCGAGGAGGTGGCCGACCTCAAGGACCGCTGGCCAGGACGGTTCCAACTGGTGACCGTGCTCTCCCGCGAGGAACAACAGGCGGGCCTCGACTCCGGTCGGCTCGATGAGCAGCGCCTCGCACGGCTCCTGCCGGCACTGCTGCCCGTGGCGGAGGTCGACGGCTGGTTCCTGTGCGGCCCGCTCGGCCTGGTGCAGGGCGCGGAGCGCGCTCTGCGTGATCTCGGCGTGGCCCGTCGACGCATCCACGAGGAGATATTCCACGTGGACGGAGGCGTAGCCACCGCGTCCCCCACCGCGTCGCTGACCACCGCACCCGCGCACAGCACGGTGACCGTGACCCTCGACGGCCGCTCGGGCACCTGGCCCGTCCAGGGCGGCGAGACCCTGCTCGAAACGGTGCTGCGCAACCGCGCCGACGCGCCCTACGCCTGCAAGGGCGGAGTCTGCGGGACCTGCCGTGCCTTCCGGGTCTCGGGTGAGGTCCGGATGGACCACAACTACGCACTGGAACCGGAGGAGACCGAAGCCGGGTACGTACTGGCCTGCCAGTCCCGTCCGACCACGGACACCGTGGAGCTGGACTTCGACCGCTGAACCCACCGGCCGGCGGACACGGCGGCGGTGTTCCCTTCCTCTAGAACCTGTTCTATCTTGACGACCCATCAGATAGAGGCCGGTGCGCGGAAGGACAGGCTGTGGACTTCACCTTCACCGAGGAACAGCAGGCCGTGGTCGAAGCGGCCAAAGCGGTCTTCACCGACGTCGCGCCGGACAGGGTGCCGAGCCCGGCCCTCACCCCCGGCGCCGTCGCCGAGGACTTCGACCGCGCCCTGTGGGCCAAGCTCGCCGACTCCGACCTGCTCGGCCTGCTCATCGGCACGGACCACGGCGGCGTGGACCTCGACGTCATCGCCCTGTGCCTGGCACTCCGCGAATCGGCGAAAGTACTGGCACGGATTCCGCTGCTGGAGAGCAGCGCCGCCGCGGCGACCGTACAAGCACACGGCAACGCCGAATCGCGGCAGCGGATCCTGCCCCGGGCGGCCCGCGGGGAAATCATCCTGACCGTCGCGGCCAACGGCAGTACCGGCCACGACCCGGCAGAACTCGCCACCACCGCCCAGCGCGACGGCGACACCTGGACCCTGAACGGACTACAGACAGCCGTGCCCTGGGCACACAACGCCGACCTCATCCTCACCCCCGCCCACACACCCGACGGCCACACCGTCGTCGCGCTCATCCCCCGCGACTGCGAAGGCCTCACCCTCGGCGAACAGATCTCCACCAGTGGCGAGCGCCTCGGCGAACTCCACCTGGAGGCCGTACGCCTCGGCCCCGCCGACATCATCGAAGCGGAAGGAGCCTGGGACCGGCTGCGCGACCTGCTCGCCACAGGCACCTGCGCGCTCGCCCTGGGCCTCGGCGAAGGCGTGCTCGGCATGACCAGCGCCTACACCAGCAAGCGCGAACAGTTCGGCCACCCCATCGCCACATTCCAGGCAGTAGCGGTGCAGGCCGCCGACCGCTACATCGACCTACGGGCCATGGAAGCCACCCTCTGGCAGGCCGCCTGGCGCATCAGTACCGGAGCGGACAGCGCCCTGCCCACCGCCGGAGACGTGGCGGTCGCCAAGATCTGGGCATCGGACGGCGTACGAAGAGTCGTACAGACGGCGCAACACCTGCACGGAGGCTTCGGCGCCGACACCGACTACCCCCTGCACCGCTACCACGCCTGGGCCAAACAGCTGGAGCTGTCCCTCGGCCCCGCAGCGGCCCACGAAGAAGCCCTGGGCGACCTGCTCGCCGCCCACGCACTCAGCTGACCAGCAGCCGAACTAGACGACCGAACCCGGCTCACCCTTGGCATCGACCACCGGGCGGCCCGCGGCGACCCAGGCCTCCATGCCGCCCGCGACATTCGCGGCGTCGATGCCCTGCTGCGCCAGATACATCGTGACCTGGGCGGAGCGGCCACCGGACCGGCAGATCACATTGACCCTGCCGTCCTGCGGGGCGGCCTCGGTCAACTCGCCGTAGCGGGACACGAACTCGCTCATCGGAATGTGCAGCGCACCCGCGGCGTGACCCGCCCGCCATTCGTCGTCCTCACGGACATCCAGCAGAAAATCGCCGTCCGCGAGATCGTCGACACCGACCGTGGGCACACCTGATCCAAAAGCCATACCCCGACGCTACCCGACCGAAGCCGAGCCCCGGGCAGCACTGCGCCCGAAGAAACCCACGAGCGCCGCGCTATGCGGTCAGCCGCTCCAGCTCGGTCTCGCGCTCGGCGACCTGAGCGAGGAGCTGCTCGGCGATCTCATCGAGCAGCGCGTCCGGGTCATCCGGAGCCAGCCGCAGCATCCCGCCGATCGCGCTCTCCTCCAGCTCCTTGGCGAGAACGGACAGCAGTTCCTTGCGCTGGGCGAGCCACTCCAGGCGCGCGTACAGCTCCTCACTGCGGGTGAGCCGCATCTCCTCCGGAACGGGCCCTGCGGCCCACTCCTCGGACAGCTCCCGCAGCAGCGCCGCGTCACCCCGGGCATACGCGGCGTTGACACGGGTGATGAACTCCTCGCGCCGCTGCCGCTCGTCCTCCTCCTGCGCCAGGTCGGGGTGGGCCTTGCGGGCCAGCTCGCGGTAGAGCTTGCGGGCCTCCTCGCCGGGGCGCACCCGCTGCGGCGGCCGCACGGACTGGTCGGTGAGCATCGCGGCGGCCTCGGGGTAGAGCCCCTCGCCGTCCATCCAGCCGTGGAACAGCTCCTCGACACCCGGCATGGGCATCACCCGCGCCCGCGCCTCCTCCGCCTGGCGCACGTCCTCGGGATCGCCGGTGCGCTCGGCGGTCACCTCGGCGATCCGTGCGTCCAGCTCGTCGAGGCGCGCGTACATCGGGCCGAGCTTCTGGTGGTGCAGGCGGGAGAAGTTCTCGACCTCCACCCGGAAGGTCTCCAACGCGATCTCGTACTCGATCAACGCCTGCTCAGCGGCGCGCACCGCCCGCTCCAGCCGCGCCTCAGGCCGCTCGACGGGCTCCTCCGCAGGCTCAGCCCCGGACGCGGCGGCCTGCTCCCGGCGCTCCTCGGAGCGTGCCCTGAGCCGTTCCTTGAGCTGGTCCTTGAGCCGCCCATCAGCACCCAGCTGCCGCGCTCCCTCGGTGGAGGTCTCGGGCGTCTCAGGCTGCGTAGGCTCGGCTTCCGGCGTCGTCACTCGTCCAGCCTAGGCCACGCGGCGCCCCGCCCCGGAAACACGGCCACGACAGCCGTGCAACGGCGATTGCCATCGGCGGCTGCGGCCAGCCGCAGCACCACACCGCACCACATGCGCTGGGGGGGGCTCCCCCCTCCCTCCCCCCCACCCCGTCCCCCCACCCCCATCGCGCCCTCAAACCCCCGCCTCAGCCGCCACCCGCCCTTCCTTGACGGCGCGGACGAGCAGCGTGTGGTCCTTCTCCGTGCGGTCCGCGTATGCCTTGGCGAAGCGGGTCATCGCTTCGTCCAGTTCGTCGTTCTTGCCGCAGTAGCCGGCTATGAGCCGTGGGTCCGCGCTGTGCGCGTGGGCGCGGGCCAACAGGGCTCCTGTCATGCGGCCGTAGTCGTCCACCTGGTCGGCGGACAGGGCCGCCGGGTCGACGCTGCCCTTGCGGTTCCTGAACTGCCGTACCTGGTAGGGCAGGCCGTCCACTGTGGTCCAGCCGAGCAGGAAGTCGCTGACGACCTGCATCCGCTTCTGGCCGAGCACCACGCGGTGCCCCTCGTGCATCGCCTCGGGTGCCTTGAAGCCGGCCTCGGGCAGATGCGGGGCCAGTGCTGACGTCCGCGCCTCCTTGACCTGGAGCACCAGCGGCTCGCCCCGGTGGTCGAGCAGCAGGACCACGTAGGACCGCAGGCCGACACTGCCTGTGCCCACGACGCGGAATGCCACGTCCTGTATCGCGTACCGAGCGAGCAGCGGCAGCCGGTCCTCCGTCAGCGTGCGCAGATACTCCCCGAGCGAGCCGGCCACGGCGGCGGCTTCCGCGTCCGGGACGCGTCGCAGCACGGGCGGGGCGTCGATGAAGCGCCGTCCCTCGGAACCGTCGGCGCCTTCGACCCGCTCGGTCGCTTTGGCGGCGAACCGGGCGCTCGTGTTCTGCCTGGCCTTTCCCGCGACCTTCTCCAGGGTGCCGAGCAGGTCACGAGCGTCGGTGTGCGAGACCAACTCCTCGTCGGCGATGGCGTTCCACGCGTCCAGGGCGGGGAGTTTCGCGAGCAGGCGCATGGTGCGGCGGTAGGCGCCGACGGCGTCCCGTGCGGCGGCCTCGCAGACGTCGTCGCCCGCGCCCGCCTCGCGCCCGGCCAGGACCAGGGAGGCGGCGAGGCGCTTGAGGTCCCATTCCCAGGGGCCGTGCGCCGTTTCGTCGAAGTCGTTCAGGTCGATGATGAGGCCGCCGCGCGCGTCTCCGTAGAGCCCGAAGTTCCCGGCGTGCGCGTCTCCGCATATCTGCGTGCCTATGCCGGTGTGGGGCGTGGCCACCAGGTCGTGCGCCATGAGACCGGCGGAGCCGCGCAGGAAGGCGAAAGGAGAGGCGGCCATCCTGCCGGTCCTGATGGGGGTGAGCTCGGGGAGTCTGCCGCGGTTGGTCTTCTGCACGGCGGTCACGGGGTCGGGCCGTCCGTCACGGATCTGGAACTCCGCGTGCGCACCGCGGGGCACCCGCGCTCGTATCGTTTTGCCCTCGCTCTTGGGCGACCCGGTCCCGGGTGCCGATTGCGCGGGCCACTGCGCGAACCCCGGCACGCTCGGCAGCCGTCCTGCTCGCCGCCCCCGCGGACCGGGCACCGCCCTGCCCGACCCGGTCCCGCCCGACTCGGTCCCGCCCGCCCCAGTCCCACTCGGCTCGGTCCCGGTCAACCCGGTGCCATTCACCCCGGCCCTGCTTCCGGACCCGTCCTGCTTCGCCATGTCATCGCCCCCCGCCGATCGTCCGTCGACCTGGCTTTGAAGGTACCGCCGGGCTCCGACGGCCGTCAGAGCCTGTGGATAACTCGGGTGACATACATCACGACGCCCCCGGAGGGAAGTGGCCGGGCCGTCACGAGCCCCGCCGAAGGGGCAGCCGCAGACACAAAAAGAAGCGGTCCTCCCCGGATCTTCATCCGGGGAGGACCGCTTCCTCATGGTGCGCGAGGGGGGAGTTGAACCCCCACGCCCTTTCGGGCACTGGAACCTGAATCCAGCGCGTCTGCCTATTCCGCCACCCGCGCATGGGTGTTGCCTTTGGGCCTCTCGCGGTGTGCTGCGAGCGCCTTCCGACATCCAGAAGATTAGCACGCTGCTCCGGGTGGATTCACATCCGTTCGGGGCGGGCACCTGCATCAAGGGTCCCGGCCGCGACGCGGCGGAGATGCGGCGGAGATGCGGCTCCGACCACGCCCGACGGTCCGTACTCGTCGAAAAATGTGCGAGAGATCCACACCCCCGGCCACACCTCCGACCACACCCCCGACCACAGCCCCGTCCAGAGCCACATCCGTACCTGCCTCGCCCCCTGCCCCGCCGACGGAAGGGCGCGGGACCGGCTCCACGGCCAGGTGCGGGACACTGACTCTGAGCCCCCTCTACGATCCCGGGTAAGAGGAAGCTCGAGCAGGCGTACCGAGCAGCTGCCCGGAAGGGTTCCCGGGCCCGAAAATCAGGGTTCCGTCAGGGTCCTGGGAGGATCTTCGGGGCAGGTGCGGGGAGTTCTTGTGAGAGGCGACACTCGTCGACCGTGCGGACAGGGGGAACCAGCCGATTTCCCGGCGCGTGGATACGATCAGTAAGCAGTACCAGGATGACTACGACGGAGGAGGTGCCCCATGGGAGTCCTGAAGAAGTTCGAACAGCGACTTGAAGGTCTGGTCAACGGCACCTTCGCCAAGGTGTTCAAGTCCGAGGTCCAGCCCGTCGAGATCGCCGGCGCCCTCCAGCGGGAGTGCGACAACAACGCCACGATCTGGAACCGCGAGCGGACCGTCGTCCCCAACGATTTCATCGTGGAGCTCAGCGCGCCCGACTTCGAGCGTCTCAGCCCCTACTCCGGGCAGCTCGGCGACGAGCTCTCCAGCATGGTGCGCGACTACGCCAAGCAGCAGCGCTACAGCTTCATGGGGCCCATCAAGGTCCACCTGGAGAAGGCCGACGACCTCGACACCGGTCTGTACCGCGTGCGGAGCCGGACGCTCGCCTCCAGCTCCTCCCAGTCTCCCGAGAGCCCCGCGGGCCCCGTGCCCGGCGGCGCCGCGGCCCCCGGCCGTGGTGCCGGTGGCGGCGCGGGCGGCGGCTATGGCTATCCGCAGCCGCCTTCCGGCGCTCCCGGCGCTCCTGGTGCTCCCGGCGCCGGTGCTCCTCCCATGCCGGCGGCACCGCCGCCCGGCGCGGGCCGCCCCGGCGGCCAGTCCCCGGTTCCGAGCAGGCCCGCGGGCCCCGGAGCCGGCCCCCTTCCGGGCGCCCAGGTGCGGCGCTGGATCGAGATCAACGGCAACCGCCATCAGATCTCCCGCCCGACGCTGGTGCTGGGACGCAGCACCGACGCCGATGTGCGGATCGACGACCCCGGCGTATCGCGTCGGCACTGTGAGATCCGGACCGGAACGCCCTCGACGATCCAGGATCTCGGGTCTACCAACGGCATCGTGGTAGACGGGCAGCACACCACCCGCGCTACGCTCCGCGACGGCTCGCGGATCGTCGTGGGCCAAACCACCATCGTTTATCGGCAAGCCGAAGGGTGAAGCGGGGGCAATGTCAGAGCTGACCCTGACGGTCATGCGGCTAGGTTTCCTGGCCGTTCTGTGGCTGTTCGTGATCGTGGCCGTCCAGGTCATTCGCAGCGACCTGTTCGGAACGCGTGTCACACAGCGCGGTTCGCGCCGCGAGCGGCCGCAGCAGGCCGCTCGCCAACAACAGCAAGCGGCACCAGCGCCGCAGCGCCAGCAGCAGAGCGGTGGCGGCCGCCAGCGTCGTGGCGCTCCCAGCAAGCTCGTCGTCTCCGAGGGCATCCTCGCCGGGACGACGGTCGCGCTGCAGGGGCAGACCATCACGCTGGGCCGTGCGCACGACTCCACGATCGTGCTGGACGACGACTACGCCTCCAGCAGGCATGCCAGGATCTATCCGGACCGTGACGGCCAGTGGATCGTCGAGGATCTCGGGTCCACCAACGGCACCTATCTGGACCGGACCCGACTCACCACCCCGACGCCCGTTCCGCTGGGCGCGCCGATCCGCATCGGCAAGACCGTCATCGAGCTGCGGAAGTAGTACGACAATGAGCGAGCGGAGCGAGCGAGCCGAAGCGGCTGTCCAGGCACTGGACGCCGGCGCGCTCCCGACCGGAGGGTGGGCACCGTGCGGATGTACCCGGAGCCGACGGGCGAGGTGCGCATGAGTCTGTCTTTGCGCTTCGCCGCCGGATCGCACAAAGGCATGATCCGGGAGGGGAACGAGGATTCCGGTTACGCCGGCCCTCGTCTCCTCGCCATTGCTGACGGCATGGGGGGTCAGGCCGCCGGTGAGGTGGCGAGCTCCGAGGTGATCTCGACGCTCGTCACGCTCGACGACGACGTACCGGGCTCGGACATCCTGACGTCCCTCGGCACGGCCGTGCAGCGGGCCAACGACCAGTTGCGGCTGATGGTCGAGGAGGACCCGCAGCTCGAGGGCATGGGGACGACCCTGACCGCCCTCCTGTGGACGGGGCAGCGGCTGGGCCTCGTACACGTCGGTGACTCGCGCGCGTACCTGCTGCGGGACGGGGTGCTCACGCAGATCACCCAGGACCACACCTGGGTGCAGCGTCTGGTCGACGAGGGCCGGATCACCGAGGAAGAGGCCACGACCCATCCGCAGCGCTCCTTGCTGATGCGCGCGCTGGGCAGCGGTGATCATGTCGAGCCCGATCTCTCCATCCGTGAGGTCCGCGCCGGTGACCGTTACCTGATCTGTTCGGACGGCCTCTCCGGGGTCGTTTCGCACCAGACCATGGAGGACACCCTCGCGTCCTACCAGGGCCCGCAGGAGACCGTGCAGGAGCTGATCCAGCTCGCGCTGCGCGGTGGCGGCCCCGACAACATCACTGTGATCGTCGCCGATGTCCTGGACATCGACAGTGGCGACACCCTCGCGGGCCAGCTCTCCGACACTCCGGTGGTGGTCGGCGCGGTCGCGGAGAACCAGCTCCAGTCGCAGGACGACGGCGCCATGCAGACGCCGGCGGGCCGCGCGTCCGGGCTCGGCCGTCCGGTGCCGCCGCAGCCCTCCGGAGGAGGCGGCTTCGGGCCGCCCGGAAGCGGCGACCCCGCGGGGTATGTCCCCGAGGGCAGCTTCGGGGCGTACGACGACGACGATTTCGTGAAGCCCCGCGGCGGCCGCAAGTGGATCAAGAGATCGCTCTACGCGGTACTGGCCCTTGCCGTCATCGGCGGTGGTCTCTACGGCGGCTATCGCTGGACGCAGACCCAGTACTACGTGGGTACGAAGGACGAGCACATCGCGCTCTACCGGGGCATCGACCAGGACCTGGCCTGGGTCAGTCTTTCGAAGGTCGAGAAGGACCACCCCGAGATCGAACTCAAGTACCTGCCGCCCTACCAGCGCAAGCAGGTCGAGGCCACCATTCCCGGGGGCGATCTGAGCGGGGCGCAGGGCAAGATCGACGAGCTGGGCCTTCAGGCGTCCGCGTGCAAGAAGGACGCCGAGCGCCGCGAGGTCGAGCGCGAGAACAACGCCAAGACCGGCGAGGGCGAGGCGGGTGGCTCGACCGGGCTGCGCACGGCGCCGACCCCGGACCCGACCGTCCCGTCGTCCGGCACGAACAAGGACGACAAGAACAGCACGACCGACAAGAACAAGTCCAAGACCGCACCGACTCCCACACCCGGCCCCAGCCTCTCCGAGGATGAGCAGAAGCTGGTCCCGCTGTGCGGTAAGCAGTAAGCAGCCGTTGGGGGCCTCTGCACGCCATGAGCAGTACTACACACACGTCGACGATCGGCGCGATCGGGGCGCCGAGCCGGCGCAACACCGAGCTCGCGCTGCTCGCGTTCGCGGTCGTCATCCCGCTGTTCGCCTACATCAACGTAGGCCTCGCTCTTGATGGCAAGCTGCCGTCCGGCATGCTCGGGTACGGGATGGGCCTCGGCCTGCTCGCAGGCGTCGGCCACATCGTCGTACGCAAGTTCGCCGCGTATGCGGACCCGTTGCTGCTGCCGCTGGCCACCGTGCTCAACGGCCTCGGTCTCGTGGTGATCTGGCGGCTCGACCAGTCGGAGAGGTTGCAACAGCGCGACAACTTCGTCCAGGCGGCGCCGAACCAGCTCATGTACTCGGCGATCGGCATCGCGCTCTTCGTGGCCGTGCTGATCTTCCTGAAGGACCACCGCGTCCTTCAGCGGTACACGTACATCTCCATGGTCGGCGCGATCGTCCTGCTGCTCCTGCCGCTCGTGCCGGGCCTCGGTATGAACGTGTTCGGCGCGAAGATCTGGATCAGCGTCGGCGGCTTCTCCATCCAGCCCGGTGAGTTCGCGAAGATCGTCATCGCCGTCTTCTTCGCCGGCTATCTGATGGTGAAGCGTGACGCGCTCGCTCTCGCCAGCCGCCGCTTCATGGGCCTCTACCTGCCGCGTGGCCGCGACCTCGGCCCGATCATCGTCGTCTGGGCGATGTCGATCCTCATCCTGGTCTTCGAGACCGACCTCGGTACGTCGCTGCTGTTCTTCGGCATGTTCGTCGTGATGCTGTACGTCGCCACGGAGCGCACCAGTTGGATCGTCTTCGGTCTGCTGATGTCCGCCGTCGGCGCGGTGAGTGTGGCCTCCTTCGAGCCGCACGTGCAGCAGCGTGTGGACGCCTGGCTGAACCCGTTCTCGGACACCGTGATCCAGAACAACAGTGACCAGATCGCCCAGTCCCTGATGGCCTTCGGCTCCGGCGGTGTCCTCGGCACCGGCCTCGGCCAGGGCAACTCCGACCTCATCGGCTTCGCCGCCAACTCCGACTTCATCCTCGCCACGTTCGGCGAGGAGATGGGTCTGGCCGGTGTCATGGCGATCCTGCTGATCTACGGGCTGATCGTCGAGCGCGGTGTCCGCACGGCTCTCGCCGCCCGCGACCCGTTCGGCAAGCTCCTCGCGATCGGCCTCTCCGGGGCCTTCGCCATCCAGGTCTTCGTCGTCTCCGGCGGCGTCATGGGCCTGATCCCGCTGACCGGTATGACCATGCCCTTCCTGGCGTACGGCGGTTCCTCCGTGATCGCCAACTGGGCCCTGGTCGGCATCCTGATCCGGATCAGTGACACCGCGCGCCGCCCCGCCCCGTCCCCCGCCCCGAGCCCCGATGCTGAGATGACCCAGGTGGTCCGACCGTGAACAAGCCCCTGCGCCGGATCGCGATCTTCTGCGGGCTGCTCGTCTTCGCCCTGCTCGCCCGGGACAACTGGCTCCAGTACGTCCAGGCCGACAGCCTCGCCAAGCACGAGAAGAACCGCCGCGTCACCATCGAGCGCTACTCCCAGCCGCGCGGCGACATCATCGTCGACGGCAAGCCGATCACCGGCTCCAAGGCGACGCCGGGCAGCGACCTGGAGTACAAGCGGACCTGGAAGGACGGGCCCATGTGGGCCCCCGTCACCGGTTACTCCTCGCAGCGCATAGGCGCCAACCAGCTGGAGTACATCGACGACGGCATCCTCACCGGCAACGACGACCGGCTCTTCTTCCGCCGCACGCTCGACATGCTGACCGGCGAGAAGAAGGAGGGCGGCAATGTCGTCACCACTCTCAACGGTGCCGCGCAGAAGGCGGCGTACGACGGTCTGAAGGGCCGCGGCAAGGGTGCCGTCGCCGCGCTCGACCCGTCCACGGGCGCGATCCTGGCGCTGGCCTCCACCCCTTCGTACGACCCGGGGGACTTCGCCGGCAACACCAACGACGAGGCCCAGAAGTTCCTCGACCTGGACAAGGACAAGGACAAGCCGCTGGTCAACCGCGCGCTGCGCGAGACCTACCCGCCCGGTTCCACCTTCAAGGTGGTCACGGCGGCGGCCGCCCTGGAGCACGGTCTGTACGACGACATCGACAGCAAGACGGATTCGCCGCTGCCCTGGACGATGCCGAACACCACGACGCCGCTGCCGAACGAGGGCAACATCCCCTGCAAGAACGCCTCGCTGCGTGAGGCGCTGCGGGTGTCCTGCAACACCGTCTTCGGCAAGATCGGTTCCGATCTCGGCAAGGACAAGATGCTGGAGACCGCGAAGGAGTTCGGCTTCAACTCCGAGCAGTTCGTGCCGGTCCGCTCCAACGCGTCCAACTTCCCCGAGGACATGGACAAGCCGCAGACCGCGCTGTCCTCCATCGGCCAGTTCGAGACGGCCGCGACGCCGCTGCAGATGGCCATGGTCGCCTCCGCTATCGCCAACGACGGCACGCTCATGGAGCCGTACATGGTCGATGAGCTGCAGGCCCGGAACCTGGACACCGTCGAGAAGCACTCGCCCAAGGAGATGAGCGAGCCGCTGTCGAAGGAGAACGCCCAGAAGCTCCAGGACATGATGGAGACGGTCGTCAGCGAGGGCACGGGAACCAACGCCAAGATCCCGAACGTCACTGTCGGAGGCAAGACCGGTACGGCACAGCACGGCGTCGCCAACAGCAAGAACCCCTACGCCTGGTTCATCTCGTATGCCAAGACGGATTCCGGTTCGCCGGTCGCCGTCGCCGTGGTCGTCGAGGACAGCAAGGCCAGCCGTCAGGACATCTCCGGTGGTGGCCTCGCCGCGCCCATCGCCAGGGACGTGATGAAGGCAGTCATCGACAGCAAGAAGTGACCCCTGTCACGGCGACTCCCCATCGGTGCACGTTGCGGTACCGGTCCGGTATCGGCTGACGGTGGTGTCCGGGTCACGTAAGTCGAGCCGGGTACCGTATGCCCGGACAGCACACCGCCGGACCACACAACGGTGCGGTCGGGACCGACGGAGAGGGCTGGATTAGCTATGGAAGAGCCGCGTCGCCTCGGCGGCCGGTACGAGCTGGGTCAGGTGCTCGGCCGCGGTGGGATGGCGGAGGTTTACCTCGCGCACGACACCCGCCTCGGCCGCACCGTGGCGGTGAAGACGCTGCGAGTCGACCTCGCCCGCGATCCGTCGTTCCAGGCCCGGTTCCGCCGTGAGGCCCAGTCTGCCGCCTCACTCAACCACCCGGCGATCGTCGCGGTCTACGACACCGGCGAGGACTACGTGGACGGGGTCTCCATCCCGTACATCGTGATGGAGTACGTCGACGGCTCGACCCTGCGTGAGCTGCTGCACTCCGGCCGCAAGCTGCTGCCGGAGCGGGCCATGGAGATGACGATCGGCATCCTCCAGGCCCTGGAGTACTCCCACCGCAGCGGCATCGTCCACCGTGACATCAAGCCCGCGAACGTCATGCTGACGCGCAACGGCCAGGTCAAGGTCATGGACTTCGGCATCGCCCGCGCCATGGGTGATTCCGGCATGACCATGACGCAGACGGCCGCGGTCATCGGCACGGCGCAGTACCTCTCGCCCGAGCAGGCCAAGGGCGAGCAGGTCGACGCCCGCTCCGACCTCTACTCCACGGGCTGTCTCCTCTACGAGCTGCTCACCGTGCGGCCGCCGTTCGTCGGGGACTCCCCGGTCGCGGTCGCCTACCAGCACGTACGCGAGGAGCCGCAGGCCCCCAGCGTCTTCGACGGAGAGATCACTCCGGAGATGGACGCCATCGTCCTGAAGGCCCTCACCAAGGACCCGGACTACCGCTACCAGTCGGCCGACGAGATGCGCGCCGACATCGAGGCCTGCCTGGACGGCCAGCCGGTCGCCGCCACCGCCGCCATGGGCGCGGTCGGCTACGGCGGCCACGGGGACGACCAGCAGACGGCGATGCTGCGTTCGCAGGGCGGCGGCGCCCAGACGTCCATGCTGCCGCCGGTCAACCCGGACGACGGGGGCTACGGCTACGACGAGAACGGCCGGGGCCGCCGCCAGAAGAAGAGCAACACGTCGACGTGGCTGCTGGTCATCGCGGGCATCCTCGTCCTGGTGGGCGCGATCCTCATCGGCAAGTGGGCCTTCACCGGGGACGGGGGCGGCGACGGCACGACCAAGGCCCCCGACTTCGTCGGTGAGACGGTGAAGGAGGCCAAGGAGTCGGCGAACAACGTCGGCGTCAAGATCGAGGTCGGCGAGCGCGAGCCCTGCGAGAAGTACCCGAAGGGCGAGATCTGCGAGCAGGACCCCGGAGCCCACACGAAGGTCGACAAGGGCGACACCATCACGGTGACGGTGTCGACGGGCGCGCCCAAGGTGGCGGTGCCGAACGTGATCAACACGCCGGTCGCCGAGGCCACCGAGAAGCTGAAGAGCGACAAGTACCAGTTCAACGTCGAGACGAAGTCCCGGGAGTCCACCGAGGAGAAGGGCACGGTGCTCGAAACGGACCCGGTCTTCGGTGCCGAGGTGCAGAAGGGCAGCTCGATCACGCTCTTCGTCGCCAAGGAGAAGGCACAGTCCGTCGTTCCCAGCGTCACCGGCAAGACGTGGGCAGAGGCCAAGCAGCAGATCGAGGACAGCAACCTCGTGCCGAGCCGCGAGGACGTCGCCAGTGGTGACGTCGAGGAGGGCAAGGTCATCCAGACCACGCCCACCGCCGGCTCGTCGGTCGATCCCGGTTCCACCGTGACCGTCCAGGTCGCCAAGGAGCCGGAGGAGGCCACCGTTCCGCCCCTCGCCGGGCAGAAGCTCAAGGACGCGCGCAAGGCCATCGAGGACGCCGGTCTGACGGTCGGCAACATCACCGGGCCCCAGGACGACGACGCCCTCGTGCTCATGCCCCAGCCCAACGCGGGAGAGAAGGTCGCCCCGGGCACCGCGGTCAACCTGACCACCGCGGGAGGCAACGGCAACGGTGGCGGCAACAACGGTGGCGGCGGAGACGACGGAGGCGGCGGCTTCATCGGCGGCATGTCGAACCGCGACAACAACCGCGACAAGCACGGCTGGGACGACTGACGAACCCCCGCCGAGCACGGGCACAGGCCCCGTGAGCACGACGAAGCCCCGGTGACCGCTCAGCGGCGGTCACCGGGGCTTCGTCGTACGCGGGAGGCTCCGCCGGCGGGGCGCCGCGGCTCCGCCGGCCGGCTACCGCAGCTCCGCAGGCGGCGTCCGCTTGTTGTCGACCTTCTCGATCCGCTCCAGCTCGCCCCACACGACGTAGCGGTAGTTCGAGGTGTAGACCGGCGTGCACGTCGTCAGCGTGATGTAGCGGCCCGGCTTCTTCGCGCCCGACTCCTTGGGGATGGGCTTGAGGACCTTCACGTTGTACTTCGAGGTCTCGGGCAGCGTCGCGTACACCTTGTACACGTACCACTTGTCCCGCGACTCGTAGATGATCGCGTCGCCCTTCTTGATCTTGTCTATCTTGTGGAACTTCGCGCCGTGCCCGTCGCGGTGCGCGGCCAGCGTGAAGTTGCCCTCCTTGTCCTCGGGGAGAGCGGACTTGATCGGGTCCTTGTAGTAGCCGGCGACGCCGTCGTTGAGCACCTTGTGGCTGGTGCCCTCCTTGACCAGCACCTCTCCGCCGCCCATCGCGGGTACGTGGAGGAAGCCGATGCCGTCCTTGGTGTCGATGCTGCCGGGGCCGCCCGCCCAGCGGTCGCGGACCCGGTCGCCCTGCTTGTGCGCCTCGCGGTCGGCGATGACGTTGGTCCACCACAGGGAGTAGACGACGAAGAGGCCGAGGACGATGCCCGCGGTGATGAGGAGTTCACCGAAGACGCTGACCGCCAGGGCCAGGGGACCGCGGCCCCGGCGTCGCGGCGCGGGCGCCGGAGCGGGTTCCGGTGCGGGCGCCTCGGCCTGCTTCTCGTCGTCGTCGGTCGTGGCTGCCACTGGTTCTGCCCCGTTCTCACACTTCTAGTTGACGAGCGCGCTCGGCTTGCCCTTGCTGCGCGGCCGTTCCTCGGCCATCTTGCCCCAGACGATCATCCGGTACTTACTGGTGAACTCCGGGGTGCAAGTGGTCAGTGTGATGTAGCGGCCGGGTTTCGTGAAGCCCGATCCGGGCGGGACGGGGCCGATCACCCCGGTGTTGCCCGGGCTCGTCTGCGGCAGGATGCTCGCCATCTTGTAGACGAAGTACTTGTCCTGCGTCTCGACGACGATGGGGTCGCCCGGTTCGAGGCGGTTGATGTAGCGGAACGGTTCGCCGTGGGTGTTGCGGTGGCCCGCCACCGCGAAGTTGCCCTGCTCGGCGTCCGGCATCGCCGTCTTCGTGGCGCCCTCGTTGTAGTGGCCGACCATGCCTCGGTCGAGGACGCCGTGCTTGTCGATGCCCTCGGCGACCGGCACGACGACGTCCAGCTTCGGGATGTGCAGCAGGGCGAAGCCCTGGCCCGGTTCGAACGTGCCCGGCTTGCCCTTGCCCTTGGCCCACTCGTTCTGGAGGTCCCGGGCCGCGCCGTCGGCCTGCTGGTGGGCCCGGATGTTCGTCCACCAGAGCTGGTAGGTGACGAAGAGCAGCATCAGCAGGCCCAGGGTGATGAAGACCTCGCCGAGCCCTCGGCTGATCACCGTGCCGGCCGACGGCCTGCGGGCCCGCTCGGCGCGTCGGGCCTCCACGCGGGAAAGAGGAGCGCCAGGGCTCGAACCGGCCTGTACGGGCCGTCCACCGCCCTTCTTGGCCGCCTTACGGCGCGCCGCCCGGCCTCCCGTGGGGCCGACGGTCTCCGTGAGGCGGACGGTCTCCGTGGGGCGGTCGCTCGCCGGCTCGGCCGCTCGGCGCGTGTCGGCGGTGCGCAGGCCCACCGTCTCGTCGTCGGCAGGTATCGGATCGTACGAGGCCGTCCGCGCAGGCGAGGGCGAGGGCGAGGGCGGTGTGGCGGCGGCCGGGGAGGCCTGCTGCGGGGCGTAGGCGCCGTAGAGCTGCTCGTACGTCGGTTCGGGCGTGCCCTGCGGCTCCCGCGTCCCTCGCGCCCCCCGCGGCGCCCTGGGGCGCTGATCCCCGTACCGGTCGTGCCCGTCCGGCTCCGGCGGCTCCTGCCCCTCCCCGGCCGGCTCGGGGGGCCGCGGCGCCTTGGGCGGTGGCTCCGCCGGGCCGCTGCGGAACCACGGGGAAGGGTGCTGCCCCGGCAGCGGGTCGGTCAGCGGATCGGCGAGGTCCCCGACGGCGGCTTCGAGAGCCTCGTCGTCCTGCGCGGCAGCCGCGGCGCCCCCTCGCGCACCGCCGGTGTCCCCGTACGCGGCGTTCGCGTCGTACGGGGCTCCGGAGGAGTCGCGCTCGGGGCGCAGGGCGGTCACGCCGTGGCCCTGCCCACCACCGGGGCGAGCCCGCTCGATCGCCCGACGGCACCGGTGTCGCCGCACTCCGCCAGCCAGTTGGCCAGCATGAGGTGGCCGTGCTCGGTCAGCACGGACTCCGGGTGGAACTGCACGCCTTCGACGGGGAACTCCCGGTGGCGCACGCCCATGATGATGCCGTCCTCGGTGCGCGCCGTGACCTCAAGATCGGCCGGGACGGTGGCGGGCTCCGCGGCGAGCGAGTGGTAGCGGGTGGCGGTGAACGGTGTCGGCAGGCCCGCGAAGACGCCCTTGCCCTCGTGGCGTACGAGGGAGGTCTTGCCGTGCAGCAGCTCCGGGGCGCGGCCGACCACGCCGCCGTACGCCACGGCCATCGACTGCATGCCGAGGCAGACCCCGAAGACGGGCACACCGGTGGCCGCGCAGTGGCGCACCATCTCCACGCAGACGCCCGCCTGCTCGGGGGTGCCGGGGCCCGGCGAGAGCAGGACGCCGTCGAAGCCGTCCTGCGCGTGCCTGAGCTCGACCTCGTCGTTGCGCAGGACCTCGCACTCGGCACCGAGCTGGTAGAGGTACTGGACGAGGTTGAAGACGAAGCTGTCGTAGTTGTCGACGACGAGGATGCGGCTGCGGGTGCCGCCGGCGGTGCTCACTGGCCGTCCACGGTGACGTCGTTGAAGGGCAGCAGCGGCTCGGCCCAGGGGAAGACGTACTGGAACAGCACATAGACCACGGCGAAGACGAGCATCAGCGAAATCACTGCCCTCACCCATGCGTTTCCCGGCAGATGCCGCCAGATCCAGCCGTACATGCCGTCCCTTCCGTCGCGTACGGCATCAGTCCTCCCTTGCCGTACGGCAACAGACTAACGGCGCAGTGCCTCCGGTTTCCCGGCCTCCACGGGCCGGGTCGCGTCCAGATGCGCCCAGACGATCAGCCGGTGGCTGTGGCCCCACTCCGGTTCGCAGGTGGTGAGGGTGAGGTAGCGGCCGGGGCCGTCGAAGCCGGATTTGCGCGGCACGGCGTCGATGACCCCGATGTCGCCCGGGAGCGTCCTGTAGGGCTTCCTGTCGATGCGGTACGTGAACCACGTGGCGCCGTCGGTGAGGACGACGGGGTCGCCCGGCCGCAGCTTCGGGAAGTCCTTGAAGGGGTCGCCGTAGGTGCGGCGGTGGCCGGCCACGGAGAAATTGCCCTTCTGTCCGAGGCGGGCGGTGGAGGCGTAGTGGCCGAGGCCCTTCTTCAGCACGTCGGTGCCGGTGCCCTGGAGCACGGGCTTGTTCCACGTGAAACCGAACCGCGGGATGTACATGACGGCGAAGGCCTTGCCGTCCTTGTACGGGGCGGGCTCTCCCGGGGGCCCGTCGGCGCCCCGGGTGTCCGTGGGGGCCTGGCCCCGCGCCCACCGGTCGTGCAGCTCGTCGATCTGGCTGTTCATGGCGCTGTCGGCCTTCACGCCGGTCCAGTGGACGACGTACGCCACGAAGAGCACGATGACGGCGCCGACGGTGATGCACAGCTCGCTGAACGTCCTGACCAGCACGCGCACGGACACGGGCTCCCCCAGGGGCGGCTACTCCACGGGCTTCGCGTAGTGGAGATCCACTGTGCCCGAGTAGCCGGGAAGAGTCACCGCCGAGTCGTCGTCGACTTTCCAGCCGAGCCCGTAGGCGTTGACGTACAGCATGTAGTTCTGGATCTCGGGGGAGGCGGTGAGGGCGCTCTTGAGCTTGTCGGGGTCGCCCACGGCGGTCACCTTGTACGGCGGGGAGTAGACGCGGCCCTGGAGGATGAGCGTGTTGCCGACGCAGCGCACCGCGCTCGTCGAGATCAGCCGCTGGTCCATGACCTTGATGCCCTTGGCGCCGCCCTGCCAGAGGGCGTTGACCACGGCTTGCAGGTCCTGCTGGTGGATGACCAGGTCGTTCGGCTGGGGCTCGGGGTAGCCGGGCAGCTTGGGGCCTGCGTCGGGCGGGGCGTCGGCGAGGGTGACGGTGACCGCCTGGCCGCTGAGTTTCTTGGTCCCCGCGTTCTCCTCGAGCGCCTTGAGGCGGGCGTCGTCGGCCTTGGTGCCGCCGCTGTCGCGCTGGGCCAGCGACTCGACGTCGTCGCGCAGGGATCCGTTGGACTCGTCGAGCGCGCCGTTCTTGTGGCTGCGCTCCTGAATGAGGTCGGAGAGTTTCAGCAGGGAGGCATCGGTACGGATGTTGGTGCCCTTGGCCGTGTTGAAACTGGTGAAGAAAATCAGCCCGGCGAGGGCGAAAACGGCACCCGTAAGCACCCGAACCGGACGCCACCGGGGGCGGCGACCGGCACTGTTCGGGGGGTCGGCAGAATTGCTCAACGTACCCTTATCTCCTTCAGCGCCGCGGAAGCACTACGCTAACGGACGCCTGGGGGAGGCCTCAGCTTCCCGTGGAGTCCCCGCCCGGCGCCCTATGACAGTTACCTGCGCGGCCACGCAGCGCATCGACAGGAGAGACCCTCGTGCCGAAGTCACGTATCCGCAAGAAGGCTGACGACTACACGCCTCCGCCCGCGAAGCAGGCGACGAGCATCAAGCTGACGAACCGCAGCTGGGTGGCTCCGGTGATGCTGGCGATGTTCCTCATCGGCCTCGCCTGGATCGTCGTTTTCTATGTCACCGACGGCAAGCTGCCGATCGATCCGCTCGGCAACTGGAACATCGTGGTCGGCTTCGGCTTCATCGCCGCCGGGTTCGGTGTCTCCACGCAGTGGAAGTAGGTGGTGCCGTGTGAGGCGCGTCCGCGCCTCACACACAAGGCATGGCCTTAGTTATCCACAGCGCTATCCACATGGGGAAAAGGTCTGAAGATCTGTGGATAACTCTCGGCCGGTTGACGCCGGTGTGACTGGCCCACCGGATCTTCGTCCTCCCGCACGCCCCTTGTCCTTCCTGGGGAAACCCAGGTCAGTGACAAGGGGCACTGTTGTTCCCCACAGCTTGCACAGGATCCGGTACACGCTGTGGACAACGGGGTCACCTCAGACGAGCTGGCCGGTCCGGATGACTACCATGACCACAGCCACGACCAGTACCAGAGCACAGCTTCCGTACTGGATGACGTTCCGCCGCTCGCGCGGCGCGTGCACCATGGCGTAGCCGACGATCAGGCCGCCGACGAGCCCGCCCACGTGCGCCTGCCACGCGATGTTGGGCCAGAACACCGTGATGAGCAGGTTGATCGCCAGCAGGACGAGGACCGGCCGCATGTCGTAGTTCAGCCGCCGCATCAGGATGGCGGTGGCGCCGAACAGACCGAACACGGCGCCGGACGCCCCGAGCGAGGGCTGGTTCTGCTCGGCCAGCAGGTAGGTCAGGGCGCTGCCCGCCACACCCGACGCCAGATACAGCGCGACATAACGGACCCGGCCGAGCGCCGCTTCGAGCGGGCCGCCGATCCACCACAGGCTCAGCATGTTGAAGACGACGTGCATGACGCTGCCGTGCAGGAACATCGCCGTGACCAGGCGGTAGTACTGCCCCTCGGCCACGCCCTCGATGGAACCCAGCTCGGGCACGAAGGCCCGCCCGATCAGGTCGTACTGATCGGTGAAGCGGTCCCCGACCGCCATCTGCACCAGGAACAGCACGACGTTGAGACCGACGAGGATCTTGGTGACGAGACGCGGGTCGGCGGTGACCGTGCCGCCGGCGACCGTGCGCGGCTGATTGGCCCCCGGCGCGTGCCCCGTGCCCGAGCCACCGCTGACGCACTCCGGGCACTGGAAGCCGACCGAGGCGCTGATCATGCACTCGGGGCAGATGGGACGCTCGCAGCGGGTGCACGTTATACCGGTCTCGCGGTCGGGATGCCGGTAGCAACCGCGTGGGCCCGGTGCCCCCTGCGGCTCCTGCGGGCTGCCTGGCGCCTGGTCCATGGGGTCCCCTCAATCTCCGTACGAAGGCACTGCGACGGCACACGTGGCAACGCGCCGCCCCGCCCTTCCTTTACGGACGGGCGGGGCGGTTTGGTTCCCTCGCGGGCAAGCGCTCGGGATGCGCTGACAACGCGTGGATCAGGCGTCGCGGGTCTCGATGACCACGGACTCGATGACCACGTCGTTGACCGGGCGGTCGGTGCGCGGGTTGGTCTGGGCGGCCGCGATGGCGTCCACGACCTTCTTGCCGGCCTCTCCGGTGACCTCACCGAAGATCGTGTGCTTGCCGGTCAGCCACGCGGTCGGCGACACAGTCACGAAGAACTGCGAGCCGTTGGTGCCCGGGCCGGCGTTGGCCATGGCGAGGAGGTACGGCTTGTTGAAGGCGAGGTCCGGGTGGAACTCGTCCTCGAACTCGTAGCCCGGGCCGCCGGTGCCGTTGCCCAGCGGGTCGCCGCCCTGGATCATGAAACCGCTGATGACGCGGTGGAAGACAGTGCCGTCGTAGAGACGGTCCTTGGTCTTCTGGCCGGTCTGCGGGTGGGTCCACTCGCGCTCGCCCTGGGCGAGCTCCACAAAGTTCTTGACCGTCTTCGGCGCGTGATTCGGCAGCAGCCGCACCTCGATGTCGCCGTTGTTGGTCTTCAGGGTGGCGTAAAGCTGCTCAGCCACGATCTGCCTTCCGTTGTCTTCTGTGACACCCCGATCCTGCCACGGACCGGATTGGGACGAGTAGCCGCCGAGTGGGCGCGCGCCGCGACGATCCGTGGCATTGTCGGCGAAGAGCTCATCTTGCACCGAATCAAGCGAATTGATCACCACTGCCCCACAACACCGATTGGCCGGGGTCAGGGATGACCCGGATGCCCGCCCTCTCGTGCCCGATGGCGAGCCAGAAGGCATGATCCTTGAAAGGGTGGAAAGGTGACATACGTATACGCCACCGAGGAGGAGGATCACGTGACCCGCATCGACAGCGTGTGCGCCGCGACCGGCTCGGCCAAGGACAGCGTGCGGCACGCCGCGGACGCGGTGGCACCATACGCCGACACGGCCAAGGACCGGGCCACGCAGTACGCCCATGAGGCGCGCGTACGGCTCGCACCCAAGGTGTCACTGGCGGCCGAGCAGGCCCGTGTCCAGTACGGCGCCCATGTCGCCCCCCGGATCGAGCAGGCGCGCACGCACGTGCCGCCGAAGGTCGACCACGCCGCACACGAGGCCGCCGCCCGCACCCGCAAGGCCGCGCGACAGGCCGCCGACTACTCGAAGCCCCGCATCGAGCACGCGGTGGCCGTGGCGCAGCCCGTACGGGAAGAGGCCGCGGCCCGCAGCACGGCGGCCATGGCCGCGCTGCGCGGTCAAGTCTCGCCCAAGGACGTCCACCGCCTGATCCGCAAGCAGGAGCGCCGGGCCAGGAACGGACGCGTCGCCAAGAAGGTCATTCTGCTCGGCCTGCTCGCCGGCGGAGCCGTCGCCGCCTGGAAGTGGTGGGACAAGCAGGCCAACCCGGACTGGCTCGTCGAGCCGCCCGAGGCCACCGAGGTCCCCGCCTCCACGACGCTGACCTCCGTCGACGGCAGCAGCACCCAGGACGCCCTCGACCCCGAGGTCCAGGCCAAGCAGGCCGAAGCCGAGGCCGAGGCGGCGGACCGCGACAAGCGGGGCTGACGCGCGGGGCCACCCAGCCCGTTCACCGAGTACGACGCCGTGGGGCGGGAGATCTCTACCGGTCTCCCGCCCCACGGCGTTCTCGCGTCCTCATGCCGCGATGTTTCACGTGAAACGGTGGCCGCTCCGGTCGGCCCCTTGAGAGCGCAGGGGCGCGGAGGCGGGGCCGGCCCGTTCAGGCGACGACAACAGGTTCGCCGCTCAGCGCGACGCCGGCCCGCCGCAGCTCGTCGAGTGCGGTACGCGTGGTGTCGGCGGCGACGCCGGCGGTGTAGTCGAGCAGGACCCGCACGGCGAAGCCCGCGCGGACTCCGTCCAGCGCGGTGGCCTTCACGCAGTGATCGGTTGCGATGCCGACGACGTCGATGTCGGTGACATCGCGGGCCTTCAGCCAGTCGGACAGTGCCGTGCCGTCCTGGGTGAAGCCCTCGAACCCGCTCTTCGAAGCGGAGTGCGCTCCCTTGAAGACGACCTCGTCGACGTGACCGGAGTCGACGGCGAGTGCGAAATCCGGATGGAATTCCCCTCCCTCACTGCCGACGACGCAATGCACGGGGAACGATTCCTGGAAGTCGGGATTCTCCGAGAAGTGAGCCCCCGGGTCGATGTGGTGGTCGCGGGTGGCGACGACGACGCCGTACTCCCCGTCGGACCGCTGGATCAGCTCGGCGATGGCCGCGGCCCGGCCCGCGCCGCCCTTCACCGGAATGCTTCCGCCCTCGCAGAAATCCTTCTGCACATCGACGATGATCAGTGCGCGCCGCATGGAGTGCCCTTTCCTCGGGTGAACCTCGCTTCGATGATCACCGTTCCGCTGATGGCTGTGCGCGCATCAGGCTCCGTGTCACCCGTTCGGGACGCTTATTGATCTTGACGTACCTGAAAAGCGTGAACACGGATATTGCTTCCGTTCCCTTTTCCGCCGCGCTCGTTGGCCGGGTGCGGCGTCCGCACCGGGTTCTCCTCGTGCCGTCCTCGCCGCACACATCACGTCGTCACCGCAGGAAGGAGAACCCGCATGCATCTGACGCCGCATGAGCAGGAGCGGCTCATGATCCGTGCCGCGGCCGATCTGGTCGAGCGACGCCTCATCCGGGAGCCCACCCTCGAGCTGAACTACCCGGAGGTCATGGCGCTGTTCTCGGCCTATGTACTGGAGGAGGCCCGCCACGGCACGAAGACGGTGGCCGAGCTCATGGACACCAATCTGAGTGATGTGGCGGAGCAGCTCGAAAAGCGCAGCAGCGACCTCAACGTCGCCCTCGCCTTGCCGAGAACGACGAGTACACCGGGTACGACGACCATGCCGGCCACGCAGAAGGTCCTGGGATCGTCGACCACAGCGCCCCCGGCGCCGCCGGCGTCCAGGCCGACCATCAACGTCATGCCGGGCGTGCGGGAGATGATCGGCGATGTGCAGGTCGAGGCGACGTTCAAGGACGGAACGAAGCTGGTGACCATCCCGTATCCGCTCGGCACGACGGACGACAAGAATCCGCCGTCGGTGCACCCGGGGAAATACGAACACCCGGACCGGACCCCTGTGCCGTACAACCTGGCAGGGAATCCTCCTCAGTTCCCGGCCGGGGAGAAGCTGTGGGCGGAGAACACCGCGGACCGCCCGATCCAGGTCGGCTCCCATTACCACTTGGACGACGTCAACGATTTCCTCCATTTCTACGAGGACGACAATGGCCGGCCGTCGTCCCGGAAAGCCGTCGTGACGGGTAAGCGGCTGCATATCGCGGCCGGTACTTCGGAGCGATTCGGCCCCAGCGACAAGCGTGCGGTATGGGTGGTGCCCATCCGGGGGCTGCGGCAGGTAAAGGGCCTTCGGGTCGGCAAGAACTCATCGAATTGGACGGTGTGATGATGGGCGGCCCCACCAACCGGACGGCCGGCATCGTCGGTTCGCAGCCGCCGCGTCCCAGTTTCCTCACGCGTCCCCCGGTCGAACTGGAGCGGGAGGACTACGCGACGCTGTACGGTCCGACGACCGGTGACCGGGTCAGGCTCGCCGACACCGATCTCGTCGTCGAGATCGAGGAGGACTGGTGCGGCGGCCCTGAACGCAGCGGCGACGAGATGCTTTTCGGCGGCGGCAAGGTCATGCGCGAGTCGATGGGCCAGTCACACCGCGCGCGGGACAACGACCCCGACACCCGGCCGGGCGAGGAACCGGTGGACACGGTGATCACCGGTGCGCTGATCATCGACCACTGGGGCGTGGTGAAGGCCGACGTCGGCCTGCGCGACGGGGTGATCAAGGCGATCGGCCAGGCCTACAACCCGGAGACGATGTCGCCGAAGGCCCAGAATTCGGCCAAGTCGTATGCCTCGAACTTCGTGGTGGGGCCGGAGACCGAGGCGATCTCCGGGAACGGGAAGATCCTGACCGCGGGCGGCATCGACACCCATGTGCATTTCCTGGGCCCCGGGCAGATCCACGAGGCGCTCGCCTCGGGAGTGACCACGCTCATCGGCGGCGGTACCGGCCCCGCGGACGGCAGCAGGGCCACCACCATGACGCCCGGCTGCTGGCACCTGGAGCAGACCTTCAAGGCACTGGACGCCTATCCGGTCAACATCGGTCTGTTCGGCAAGGGCGGCACGACGAACGAGAAGGCGCTGGAGGCGCAGATCAAGGCCGGCGCCATCGGTCTCAAGGTCCACGAGGACTGGGGTGCCACGCCCGGGACCATCGACGCGGCCCTGACGGTCTGCGGCACCATGGGCGCCCAAGTGGCCCTGCACGCCGACTCGATGAACGAGTCCGGTTTCGTCGAGGACACCTTCGCGGCGACCAAGGGCCGGGGCATTCACGTCTTCCATGTCGAGGGCGCCGGTGGCGGCCACGCCCCGGACATCATGAAGCTGGCCGGCAGGGACAAGGACACGGGCACGGGCGCGAACAGGGTCAGGGGCAAGGAGTACAAGAACGTGCTGCCCGCGTCGACCAACCCGACCCGGCCCCTGACGGTCAACACCGTCGCCGAGCACATGTACATGATGGTCGTCTGCCATCACCTCAACCTCAACGTCCCCGCGGACGAGGCGTACGCCGACTCGCGCATCCGGCCCTCGACCATGGCCGCTGAGGACGTGCTGCACGACATCGGCGCCATCTCGATGATGTCGTCCGACTCGCAGGCCATGGGACGCATCGGCGAGATGATCACGCGGACCTGGCAGACCGCGCACGTCATGAAGGGCCGCCGCGTTCAGCCCCTGCCCGGTGACACCGCGCGAACGGACAACTTCCGTGTCAAGCGCTACATCGCCAAGTACACGATCAACCCGGCCATCGCCCACGGCATCGACAAGTACGTCGGCTCCGTCGAGGTACCCCGCAGCGGTGAGCTCAAGATCGCGGACCTGGTGCTGTGGGAGCCGAAGTTCTTCGGCGTCAAGCCGCACATGATCATCAAGGGCGGGCAGATCGCCTACGCGCAGCTCGGTGACGCCAACGCGTCCATCCCGACACCGCAGCCGTACTTCCCCCGCCCCGTGTGGGGAGCGTGCGGCACGGCTCCGGGAGGCAACTCCTTCAACTTCGTCGTGCCCAAGGCCAACGACATCAAGAAGGACTACGCGCTGACCAAGGAGTCGAAACCGATCACGGACACCCGCGGTAGGACCAAGGCGGACATGGTGCACAACGATCAGTCACCGGAACTCGTGATCAACACCGCCACCTTCGAGATCACCATCGGTGAGGGCGGCGGCACGTACACGCGCACACCCGGAGACCCGAAGACGGGGAGAATCCCGCCCAACGCTCCGGGCGCGTACAGGGGCACGACCACGGATGCCTACACCGAGGTAGAGGGCGACCAGATGTTCGACGTGTCGAACCCGGCCCCGAAGGCGGTCCCGGCCTCGCGGCCGCCACAGGGTGATGGTCTCTACGAGACGGAACTGCCCATGGCGCAGCGGTACTTCCTCTTCTGAGCACGGCCCCGGGACGTCCCTCGCCCCGCACTCCGTACCTGCGAAAGGCAGGCCACCCATGAGCCATGCCGCCCTGCTCGTCCTGGCCGACGGCCGTTTCCCCGCCGGTGGGCACGCCCACTCCGGCGGGGTGGAGGCCGCGGTGGCCTCGGGCGGTGTCCACGACGCCGCAAGCCTGGAGGCGTTCTGCCGGGGACGCCTGCACACCGCCGGGCTGACCGCGGCCGGCCTCGCCGCCGCGGCCGCCACCGGGTACGACCCGGTGGCACTGGACGAGGCCGCCGACGCGCGCACCCCCGTACCGGCACTGCGCCAGGTCGCCCGCAAGCTCGGCCGGCAGATGCTGCGTGCGGCCCGGGCCGCCTGGCCCTGCCCCGAGCTCGACCGGATCGCCCGCTGTCTGCCGCAGGGCGCACACCAGCCCGTGGTCCTCGGCGTCGCCGCCCGCGCCGCGGGCCTGGCCCCGGCGGATGCCGCCCGGTGCGCCGCGTACGAGAGCGTCGGCGGCCCCGCGACGGCCGCGGTGCGGCTGCTGAGCCTCGACCCGCTCGACGCGACCGCCCTGCTGGCGCGCCTCGCCGGGGAGCTCGACGACGTCGCCGCCACCGCCGACCGGGCGGCGGCGCAGCTTGCCACCGACGGTGTCGGCGTCCTGCCCGCCGCGTCCTCGCCGCTGCTCGACATCACCGGTGAACAGCACGCCGCCTGGCCCATGCGGCTCTTCGCCTCCTGACCCGTCACACCACCCCCTGCCCCCCCCGCACCGATCGGATCGATCGCCCATGCACCTCGACCACGACACGACCAGGCCGCACCACCACACCCCCGGCGCCGAGGCGCTGCGCCCCGACGGCAGCCGACGTGCCCTGCGCATCGGCCTGGGCGGGCCCGTCGGATCCGGCAAGACCGCCACTGTCGCCGCGCTGTGCCGCGCACTGCGCGACCAGTTGTCCATCGCGGTCGTCACCAACGACATCTACACCCGCGAAGACGCCGAGTTCCTGCTCCGCGAAGCCGTACTGCCGCCGGAGCGCATCACCGCCGTGGAGACCGGTGCCTGTCCGCACACCGCCATCCGCGACGACATCTCCGCCAACCTCGAAGCGGTCGAACAGCTGGAGGAGACGCTGCACCCGCTGGACCTCATCCTCATCGAGTCCGGTGGCGACAACCTCACCGCGACCTTCTCCCGCGGGCTCGTCGACAACCAGGTGTTCGTCATCGACGTCTCCAGCGGTGACGACATCCCCCGCAAGGGCGGCCCCGGCATCACCACCGCCGATCTCCTCGTCATCAACAAGACCGACCTCGCCCCGTACGTCGGCGCCGACCTGGCCGCCATGGCCGCCGACGCGCACAAGCAGCGCGGCGGGCTCCCCGTCGCCTTCACCTGCCTGACCTCGGACGACGGCATCCGGCCGGTCGTCGACTGGGTCAACGGATGCCTGTCCGCCTGGCTCGCCGAGGCGGCCGCGTGACAGCCACGGCAGCCACCGCACCGAGCGGGGGCCCCGCATCCACAGCGGAACACCCCGCGTCGGCGTCGGCGCCGGTCGCCGAAGAGGGCGGGACGGGCGGCGGTCGGACGCAGGCGACACCCACCGCCGGGCGGACGCACGCCACGGACCCCGCACTCTCCGGAGTACGGGCCACCGCCTTCATCAGGGCCGTCCACGACGGCTCCACCACCACCGTCCCGCTTCTGCGCAACAGCGGCCCCTTCCACCTGAACCAGAAGCGGCCCCACGGCGACTGGGCCCGGGTCAGCGTGCTCAGCTCCATGTGCGCGCCACTCGGCGGAGACCGCCTCGCCCTCGACATCACTGTCGAGGAACACGCCAAGCTGGAGGTGTCCACGGCCACCGCCGCCATCGCGCTGCCCGGTGCCACCGCCGCCCCCGCCACCTACGACGTCCGTCTCACCGTCGCCGACCACGCCATGCTGACGTGGCTCCCCAAAGCCCTGACCAGCACCCAGGGCAGCACCCTGCACCAGACCTGCACCGTCGACCTCGCGGCCACCGCCGGCGTCATCCTGCGCGAGGAGCAACTCCTCGGGCGCATCCCCGAGCCCCCCGGCCACCTCACCACCCGCCTCACCGTGCGCCGGGGCGGCCGTCCCGTCATCGACCAGCGGACGGCCTACGGCGGGACGGCACCGGCATGGGACGGCCCCGCCGTGCTGGGCGGACACCGTGCCACCGGGCAGCTCCTCGTCGTGGACCCCCACCTCACCCCCGGACGCCCGACGGTCCTCATCGGCGAGGACCCCGAGAAGGGCCACGCCGTCCTCACCCCGCTCGCCCGGCACCCCGCCTACCTGGCCACCGCCACCGCCCCGGCCCTCCACCACGTGAGCGAGCTCCTGGACACGGCCCTCGAACACATCAGGAGCATGTAGCCGGGACCGACGTACCCGGGACCGACGTGCCCGCCGCCGGGCATGAAAAATGCCCTCCGAAACTGCGTATCCGCAGGTCGGAGGGCATTTGATAAGTGGAGCCTAGGGGAGTCGAACCCCTGACATCTGCCATGCAAAGACAGCGCTCTACCAACTGAGCTAAGGCCCCGCTAACGACGCGACCACCGGAAGAATCACTTCCCCGGCGTGCACCGGGGACCAGAGTACCGGGTCTCCCCCCTGATCCCGCAAAAGGATTGGGGCTCCCGGTCAACGACCACGCTCCGTAAGATGCACGACGTGGTTCGCGGCAGCGAAGCACGGTCTTAGGGGAAGCGATGGGGAGACGCAATGGACGCCGCACAGCAGGACACCACCGCGAGAGCACGGGAGCTCCAGCGGAACTGGTACGGGGAGCCGCTGGGGGCGCTCTTCCGTCGACTCATCGATGATCTGGGCCTGAATCAGGCGCGTCTCGCCGGAGTACTCGGTCTCTCCGCACCCATGCTGTCCCAGCTGATGAGCGGTCAGCGGGCCAAGATCGGCAACCCCGCGGTCGTCCAGCGCGTACAGCTCCTCCAGGAGCTGTCGGGCCAGGTGGCGGACGGCAGCGTGAGCGCCGCCGAGGCCACCGACCGCATGGACGAGATCAAGAAGTCCCAGGGCGGTTCCGTACTGACCAACACCTCGCAGACGGCGACCGGTTCGGGCGCGCCCACGGTCAAGCGCGTGGTGCGCGAGATCCAGTCACTGCTGCGCTCGGTGTCGGCCGCCGGTGACATCATCGATGCCGCGGACTCCCTCGCCCCCACCCACCCGGAGCTGGCAGAGTTCCTCAGGGTGTACGGCGCCGGGCGCACCGCGGACGCGGTGGCCCACTACGAGGCGCATCAGAGCTGATCCGTCGACCGGGCCACCGCGCGGCCCGGAAGGGGAGCGGAACGCGACCATGGGTGAGGTCTTCGCCGGCCGGTACGAACTGGTCGATCCGATCGGACACGGGGGAGTCGGATCGGTCTGGCGCGCCTGGGACCACCGGCGGCGCCGCTACGTGGCCGCCAAGGTGCTGCGGCAGAGCGACGCGCACTCCCTGTTGCGGTTCGTCCGGGAGCAGGCCATGCGGATCGACCATCCGCATGTGCTCGCCCCCGCCAGTTGGGCCGCCGACGACGACAAGGTCCTGTTCACCATGGACCTGGTCGCCGGCGGCTCGCTGGCGCACGTCATCGGGGACTACGGCCCGCTGCCGCTCCGCTTCGCCTGCGCACTCCTCGACCAGCTCCTCTCGGGGCTCGCGGCCGTCCATGCCGAGGGGGTCGTGCACCGCGACATCAAACCGGCCAACATCCTGCTCGAAGCCACCGGCACCGGGCGCCCGCATCTGCGCCTGTCGGACTTCGGCATATCGATGCGCAAGGGCGAGCCGCGGCTGACCGAGACCGACTATGTCGTGGGAACGCCCGGGTACTTCGCCCCCGAGCAGATGCTGGGCGCCGAACCGGACTTCACGGCGGATCTCTTCGCCGTGGGCCTTGTCGCCCTGTATCTCCTGGAGGGAGGCAAGCCGGACGCCAAGGCGTTGATCGAACGCTTTGCCGAGCAGGGGACTCCGAGCGCTCCACGGGGCGTCCCTGAGCCACTGTGGCAAGTCCTCGCCACGCTGCTCCAGCCGGACCCGCAGACCCGCTTCCGCACCGCCACCGGGGCCCGCAAGGCCCTCGCGTCGGCCGCGGAGATGCTGCCGGAGCCGGGCCCGGACGACGAACTCGTCGAAATCTTCGACCAGCTCGGACCGCTGCCCGCGAGATTCGGCCCCGCCGGCCCTCTGACCTCCACTCCCCGGCCGCCGGGAGCCACGCCCGGCCACCTGCGCACTCATCAGGCGTACGAGGTCTCCGACATGTCCTCGGTCGGACCACCGAAGCCGCCCTGGGGCCCGGCGGCGGCTGATCATGGCTCGACCTCGGGTGACGGTTTCGGCCCGGCTTCGGGCAACGGCTCGGGCAAGGCTTCGGCTGACGGTCATGGCCCGGCTTCGGGTGACGGTTTCGGCGCGGCTTCGGCTGGCGGTTCCGGTGCGGCTTCGGGTGATGGTTCTGGTGCGGCTTCGGCCGCCGGCTATGGCGCGGCTTCAGCCAGCGGCTCCGGCTCGGCTTCGGCCAACGGTCCTGGCGCAGCTCCGGCCAACGGCTCCGGCCCGGCTCCGGCTGCCGTTCATGGCGCGGCTTCGGCTACCGGATTCGACCCCGCTTCGGCACCAGCTTCGGCTCCGGCTCCGGCTGCTGGTCATGGCCCGGCCCACGCTCACGGTCACGCTCCCGGCCACGGCCACGCTCCCGGTCACGGCCCGACGCCAGGTCCCGCTCATATCCAGGCGCCCCCCACGCCTCCTACTACGCCCCCCGCACCCACGGCATCCCCAGCGGCTTCGGCTCCTGCGGCGCTTCCGGCGCAGACGACGTCACCGGTCGGCCCGGTCGGCTCCGCCAGCTCCGTCGGCTCCGATACGGGCAGCTTTCGTCTGCCTCCGCCCCTCCAGCCCCCTCGGCAACCCGATCAGCACCCCCCTCAGTGCTCCGCTCAGTGCTCCCCTCAGCAACCGCCGCAGCCAGCCACTCCCCCCGCACCGCTGCCCCTCTCGGCATCCGCCTCGGCGCCCGCGCCCGAACCCACGTACGTGCCCACCCCCCGGGTCCCCCAGGCTCCCCTCGCAGGCACGCCCTACGCCCCCGCCCCGCGTCGCCGCCCGGGACCGCCCGCGAAGGTCGCGATTCCGATGCTGCTCGCCGCGCTGGTGTGCCTCACCGTCGGTGTCTGGGCCCTGACGCGGCTCTGACCGGCGCGTCCGAAGTGGGGGCCGAAGCAGCCCCCGACGCCGCGCCCCCGGCGGCTCTGCGGCGAGCCGTCAGCGTCCACACGCCGAGTACCGCGAGCAGCGCCACCCCGGTTCCGATGCCCCCGGCCGCGACGGCCGCCATGACCGGGTCGTCACCGTCACCCGTGCCCGCGTCGTCCCCCGCAGCCGTCTCCCCCCGCCTCGCGGCCTCCGTGTCCCTTTCCGTGACGCCGAACTCCTCGGCGGGCAGCGGCGAACCCGCGTAGGAAGGGCCCGGCAGCGGGTCTCCGGCGACGTCCACGCGCAGCGTGAGCTCCAGCGGGGCCTCGCCGAACTTCTCCGCGACCTCCGGGCTGAGGTGGATCGACACGTAGTACCAGCCGGCGAACCGCATCGCGGACACCGCGTCCGCCGTGGCGAAGCGGTTCTCGTAGGCGACCGGTGCCAGCGGCTCCAGAGCCGCCGACTTCTGCTTCCCGTCGTACGCCGTATCCGCGTCTTCAACCTCGGCGCGCACCGGATTGGCCAGCGTCATGACGAGCCCGGGCGAGACGTACCCCCTCCCGCGAGGGGTCGCGGGGCCCGCTGTGCCGCGCCGGCCGCCGTCCGAGGTGCCCAGCTCCGCGCTGACGGAGAGCTGCTGTCCCCAGTCGACCGGCACGCGGTAGTAGAGGGTCTGGCCCGGCGTGACGCTGTCCCCCCATACGCCGTTCTCCAGCGCACGCGCCGTGTTGTAACTCGTGCCGCCCGCACGCCGTTTCCGCTCGCCGGACGGCGGCACGGGGGTCGCGGAGTTCCAGGTCCGCGGTGGCGCCGTCGCGCCCGGCGCTCGCAGCGCGGGTTCCGACGCGACGCGCAGCTCCAGGTCCCAGTCCTCCCGGGAGGACTCCGGAGCGCCGGTCCGCTCGACGAGCACGTAGTAGGTGCCGCCTCCCGCACAGCTCGGCTCGTCGGGCCCGGTCCGGCGCGCGGCCGTGGCCGTGATGGGGCGCGGGCTCTCCGAGGCCCCGAAGCGCGCCTTCTGCGCCTCCACGGGGCTGCAATTGTTGCCGTCGGCGTCCTGTACGGACACTTCGATGCCGTCGGCGTACGAGACGCGGGTACCGAGCCGTGGCACCGCGGTCGCCGAGACGTACGCGCTCTCCGTGGCCTTGAGGTCCATGCGGTAATAGAGCTGTCCCGCGCGCGGGAGGGAGCTTCTGTACGTGCTCCCCGGGCGCAGCCGGTGCCCCTCGACGTTGCTGCTCGCACCGTCGACCGTCTCCGCCCCCTCGGCAAAGACATACGGGCTGGGCGCCCCCACGGCCACGGCCTGCCCCGGAAACGCTGCCCCCGCGGCGAACCGCCCTGGAAACGCCGACCCCGCAGCCAGGGACCGTCCTGGAGGAACCGCCCCTGCGGCCATGGCCCGCCCTGGGAACGCCGCCCCTGCGACCACGGCCTGTCCTGAAGGAACGACCCCCGTAGCCACGGCCTGCCCCTGAAACCCCACCGCCAAGGCAGCCGACGCCACCACGACCCCCACCGACGCCACCGACGAAACCGCCCGGCTGCCCCGGCCCCCCTCAGCCGCTCCCCGGCCTCCGCCAGGCCCTCGCGCCCGACCCCGCCCCCGCCACATCACGCGCCACCCCTCGTCGCGACATCAGCTGTCCCACCCATCCCGAGCGTCCTGCCCGCCCGAACCGGCACGGACACCACCACGAGGCCGCCGACACCGCAACCGGACCCCGTCACCCATTCGCTAACGCAACCAACCAATTCGCGCCAGTGAATCCGGCTACCTCAGAAGCCCCGAGCCCGCAACACGGCCCCCGGAGCAACACAAAGCCCCGGCCGCAGAAGCGACCGGGGCTCGTGAAGTAACGGTTGTTGCTGACTCAAGAACCCGTGGGCACGGAGTCAGTCGCCTCCGTCCACAGATCCTGCTCGGCGCGATCCGCCTGGATCTGGCGGTACACGAGGAGCCCGCCGATGGCGGCCAGTGCGACCAGGAGAAGCTTCTTCACCGCGCGACCTCGTCTTTCCTTGACGTAGGAGACTTCTGGCGCCCGACTATACACACCGATCGATATCGATCGGTGACCTGGATCCACCCCCAACTACCGCACCCCGGGCAGCGATCCAAGTGGACCTCAGGACTCCGTGCGGACCGCACCCCATGTGACTTTCGCCGCTCCTGGTGCCTTTTCTCCGCCTATGGGTCCATACGGGTGGTGTTCATCGGAACATCCATGCGCCACGAGCGTCGGTCCACCGTTATCGACCCCACATACACATCATGAGGAAAGTACGCAAATCGCCCAACCCGAATTGAGGGGTCATGACCGGAAACAAGCCCATGAAGCTGTGGACCACGATCGTCACCGCCTTCCTCGCGCTCTTCGCCGCGCTGGGATTCACCACGACGGCCACGGCGGCGACGCCGGTACAGGAGGCCACGAACGAGCGCAACGCGACGGTGTGTGCGCCCACTCCGGCAATGGCCGCCATCTGGAAGGCGGCGTACGAACGGTCTCTGCCCCCGACGATGAAGCAGCGGATCCGCGCCGAGGCGCACGGTTCCTCCCCCAGCTGCCGGCACCTGCCCGCCACGGACATGGAAGCCGAGGCTGACACCAGCACACATGGGCCAGGCCTGGCGCCAGAGCCGTAACCCGCGGCCGAGCGCCCGCCTCCCAGGCCCACACAACTTCCCGAGGCCCCCAGCCACCCGGCTGGGGGCCTTCGTCGATTCACGGCGCCCCGCCCCCGTACCGCCACGGCGCCCCGCCCCCGTACCGCCTCACAAGCGCCAAACACCAAGCACCAAGCACGTCAGCACCTCACCCACAACGCAACGCAAGAACCCCCAGTCTCGGAAGACTGGGGGTTCTGATGCTGTGGGGCTAACAGGATTTGAACCTGTGGCCTCATCCTTATCAGGGATGCGCTCTAACCAACTGAGCTATAGCCCCGCCGCGCCTGCGGTGTATGTCCCGCGCGCTGACCTCTGAAGATTAGCGCACGTCCCTGCCAGTCCCAAAATCGATACCCGCGCGAGGAGAACGGCGGGCGTACAGACAGACGAAAAGGCCGCACGCAGGACGGTCGCAACCGCCGCGCACGGCCTCTACCGAGCAGAGCCTCTGCTACCTCGACCTCAGCCAAAGCCTCCGCTGCTCGACCCCAGCCAGAGCCTCCGCTACCCGCCTCGGCCGAAGCCTCCGCGCCGCGACCCCAGCCAAAGCCTCCGCTACTCGTCCTCCGCCAGCGTCAGCTCGACGCCGCCCACGAAGCCCGCGGAGAGGTTGTAGATGAAGGCGCCGAGCGTCGCCAGGGCCGTCGCCAGGATGACGTCGATGACGGCGATGATCGACGTGAACATCAGGACGCGCGGCAGCGACAGGAAGGACTGCAGGTCGAAGCCGTTGGACTCGTTCGAGCCCGTCGCCTCGGAGATCGTGCCGCCGACGGTCGAGAAGACGCCCATCGCGTCCATGACCATCCACAGGACGGCGGCCGCGACGATCGTGCAGATGCCGAGCGCGATGGAGAGCAGGAAGCTGACCTTCATCACCGACCACGGGTCGGCCTTGGCCACCCGCAGCCGCGCCTTGCGGGTGCGCGGCACCGTGCTCGCCCCCGTCCGCGGCCTGCGCACCGCGCCGGTCTTGGCCTCCTGCTGGTACGCCTGCGGCGGGTGGTACGGCTGGGACGACTGCTGCGGCTGGCGCTCCCCGGGGAGCGCACCTCCGCCGTCCTGTACGCCCTTCGCCGACCCTCGGGTGTCCGTCACAGTTCCCCCCTGGGATCCATGAGACTCATGGGAGCTCTGTGCATCAGTGGCGGAGCCACGGGCACCCTTTGTGCCGGTCGTACCGGTCCGATTCGCCCCGGCACCCGTGGCTCCACTCACGATGACTCACTCCTCGCGCTACTCGGCCGAGGAATCCGTGCCCTCGTCCGTACCGGCGACCGGCTCGCCGCCGTCCGAGTCGTCGACGACGATGTCTCCGTCGACTTCCTCGGCCTCGCGCCCGGCCTCGGCGTTACGAGCGATACCGACCACGGCATCGCGCTTGCCCAGGTTGATCAGTTGGACGCCCATGGTGTCACGGCCCGTCTCCCTGACCTCGTTGACTCGCGTACGAATCACACCGCCGCCCAGCGTGATGGCGAGAATCTCGTCCGTTTCCTCGACCACCAGGGCGCCCACGAGCTCGCCGCGGTCCTCCACGATCTTGGCGGCCTTGATACCGAGGCCACCGCGACCCTGGACGCGGTACTCGTCGACGTTGGTGCGCTTCGCGTACCCACCGTCGGTGGCGGTGAAGACGAACGTACCTGGACGGACGACATTCATCGAGAGCAGTTCGTCGCCGTCGCGGAAACTCATTCCCTTGACGCCCGACGTGGCGCGGCCCATCGGGCGCAGCGCGTCGTCCGTCGCGGTGAACCTGATCGACTGGGCCTTCTTGCTGATGAGCAGGATGTCGTCCTCGGAGGAGACCAGCTCGGCGCCAATCAGCTCGTCGTCCGAACCGTCCGCCGTCTCACGGAGGTTGATCGCGATGACACCGCCCGAGCGGGGCGAGTCGTAGTCCTTGAGCGATGTCTTCTTCACGAGGCCGCCCTTGGTGGCGAGCACCAGGTAGGGCACCGCTTCGTAGTCACGGATCGCGAGGATCTCGGCGATCTGCTCGTCCGGCTGGAAGGCGAGGAGGTTGGCCACGTGCTGGCCGCGCGCGTCGCGGCCGGCGTCGGGCAGTTCGTACGCCTTGGCGCGGTAGACGCGGCCCTTGTTCGTGAAGAACAGCAGCCAGTGGTGCGTCGTCGACACGAAGAAGTGGTCGACGATGTCGTCCTGCTTCAGCTTCGTGCCGCGCACGCCCTTGCCGCCGCGCTTCTGCGAGCGGTAGTCCTCGGTCTTGGTGCGCTTGATGTAGCCACCGCGCGTGATGGTGACGACGATGTCCTCTTCGGCGATCAGGTCCTCCATGGACATGTCGCCGTCGAAGGGCACGAGCGCCGAGCGACGGTCCTCGCCGAACTTGTCGACGATCGCCGCGAGCTCCTCGCTGATGATCTGGCGCTGCCTCTCGGGCGAGGCCAGGATCGCGTTGTACTCGTTGATCTTCGCCTGGAGCTCGTCGTGCTCGGCGACGATCTTCTGGCGCTCCAGGGCGGCGAGCCGGCGCAGCTGCATCTCGAGGATGGCGTTGGCCTGGATCTCGTCGATCGAGAGCAGGCCCATCAGGCCCTCGCGCGCGACGTCGACGGTCTGGCTGGCCCGGATGAGCGCGATGACCTCGTCGATGGCGTCCAGGGCCTTGAGGAGGCCGCGCAGGATGTGCGCCCGCTCCTCGGCCTTGCGCAGCCGGTACTTCGTGCGCCGGACGATGACCTCGACCTGGTGCGTGACCCAGTGCCGGATGAACGCGTCCAGCGACAGGGTGCGCGGCACGCCGTCGACCAGGGCCAGCATGTTGGCGCTGAAGTTCGACTGGAGGTCGGTGTGCTTGTAGAGGTTGTTCAGCACGACCTTGGCGACCGCGTCACGCTTCAGGACGATGACGAGGCGCTGGCCGGTGCGCGAGGAGGACTCGTCGCGGACGTCGGCGATGCCGCCGACCTTGCCGTCCTTGACCAGGTCGGCGATCTTCTGCGCGAGGTTGTCCGGGTTGGTCTGGTACGGCAGCTCGGTGACGACCAGGCACTGGCGGTTCTGGATCTCCTCGACCGCGACGACGGCGCGCATCGTGATGGAGCCACGGCCCGTGCGGTAGGCCTCCTCGATGCCCTTGCGGCCCACCACCAGTGCGCCGGTCGGGAAGTCCGGGCCCTTGATGCGCTCGATGAGCGCGTCGAGCAGCTCCTCGTGGGAGGCCTCGGGGTGCTCCAGGGCCCACTGGGCGCCCGCCGCGACCTCGCGGAGGTTGTGCGGCGGGATGTTGGTGGCCATGCCGACCGCGATGCCCGCCGAGCCGTTGATCAGCAGGTTCGGGAAGCGGGCGGGCAGGACCGTCGGCTCCTGGTTGCGGCCGTCGTAGTTGTCCGTGAAGTCGACGGTCTCCTCGTCGATGTCACGGACCATCTCCATGGCCAGCGGCGCCATCTTGCACTCGGTGTACCGCATGGCGGCCGCCGGGTCGTTGCCCGGGGAGCCGAAGTTGCCGTTGGAGTCCACCAGCGGCATCCGCATCGACCACGGCTGGGCGAGGCGCACCAGGGCGTCGTAGATGGAGGAGTCGCCGTGCGGGTGGTAGGTGCCCATGACGTCGCCGACGACGCGGGCGCACTTGTAGAAGCCCTTCTCGGGGCGGTAGCCGCCGTCGTACATCGCGTACAGGACGCGGCGGTGCACGGGCTTCAGGCCGTCCCGTACGTCGGGCAGCGCACGCGAGACGATGACGGACATCGCGTAGTCGAGGTAGGAGCGCTGCATCTCCGTTTCGAGCCCGACGGGCTCGACGCGCATGCCCACGCCGGGAACGGCGGGCTCCTCTTCGGGCGTCACAGGGGTGTTCTCGTCGGCCATTGCTGGTCAAAGTCCTTTCGAGGTGCGGCTTGTACGGGCCGACTCAGATGTCGAGGAAGCGGACGTCCTTGGCATTGCGCTGGATGAACGAGCGCCGTGCCTCGACGTCCTCTCCCATCAGCACCGAGAAGAGGTCGTCGGCCTGTGCCGCGTCGTCCAGGGTGACCTGGCCGAGCACGCGGTGTTCCTGGTCCATCGTCGTGATGCGCAGTTCCTCGGCGTTCATCTCGCCGAGGCCCTTGAAGCGCTGGACCGAGTCGTCCCTGATGCGCTTGCCGGCCTGGCGGCCGATCTCCACCAGGGCGTCGCGCTCACGGTCGGAGTACGCGTACTGGAAGTCGTCCCGGCTCCACTTGATCTTGTAGAGCGGCGGACGCGACAGGTAGACGTGCCCGTGCTCGACGAGCGGCCGCATGAAGCGGAACAGGAACGTCAGGAGCAGCGTGTTGATGTGCTGGCCGTCGACGTCGGCGTCCGCCATCAGGATGATCTTGTGATAGCGGAGCCGCTCGATGTCGAAGTCCTCGTGCACACCGGTGCCGAAGGCCGAGATCAGCGCCTGCACTTCCTGGTTCTGGAGGATCTTGTCGACGCGCGCCTTCTCGACGTTCAAGATCTTGCCTCGGATGGGCAGAATCGCCTGGTACTGCGGGTCACGGCCGGACTTCGCGGAGCCACCGGCCGAGTCGCCCTCGACGATGAAGATCTCGCACTTCGTCGGGTCGTTCGACTGGCAGTCGCTCAGCTTGCCCGGCAGGGACGCCGTCTCCAGGAGGCCCTTGCGGCGGGTCAGGTCGCGCGCCTTGCGGGCGGCGACGCGGGCCGTGGCGGCCTGGATGCCCTTGCGGATGATGTCCGCGGCCTCGTTGGGGTTGCGGTCGAACCAGTCCGTGAGGTGCTCGTGGACGACCTTCTGGACGAAGGTCTTGGCCTCCGTGTTGCCCAGCTTGGTCTTCGTCTGGCCCTCGAACTGGGGTTCGCCCAGCTTCACCGAGATGATCGCCGTCAGACCCTCGCGGACGTCCTCGCCCGTGAGGTTGTCGTCCTTCTCGCGCAGCAGCTTCTTCTCGCGCGCGTAGCGGTTGACCAGGCCCGTCAGCGCGGCCCTGAAGCCCTCCTCGTGCGTACCGCCCTCGTGCGTGTGGATCGTGTTCGCGAAGGAGTACACGCCCTCGGTGTACTGCGAGTTCCACTGCATCGCGATCTCGGCCGAGAGCAGGCGCTCCTTGTCCTCGGCCTCCACGTCGATGACGGTGGGGTGGATGACCTCGCCCTTGCGGGAGTTGAGGTACTTCACGAAGTCGACGATGCCGCCTTCGTAGTGGTACGTCACCGTACGGGCCTCGGCGGCCTCGTCGTCGGTCGCCTCGGCCGAGTCGGCGCCCACCGTGGCCTTGGCCGACTCGCGCTCGTCGGTGAGCTTGATCGTCAGGCCCTTGTTGAGGAAGGCCATCTCCTGGAAGCGCCGCGCGAGCGTCTCGAAGGAGTACTCGGTGGTCTCGAAGATGTCGCCGTCGGCCCAGAAGGTGACCGAGGTACCGGTCCGGTCGGTGGCCTCGTGCCGCTCCAGGGGGGCGGTCGGCGCACCCGTCTTGTAGTCCTGCGTCCAGCGGTAGCCCTCGGTCCAGATCTCGACCGACAGCTTGGTGGACAGGGCGTTCACGACGGAGACACCGACGCCGTGCAGACCACCGGAGACGGCGTAACCGCCGCCGCCGAACTTGCCGCCCGCGTGCAGCACGGTGAGCACGACCTCGACGGCCGGCTTCTTCTCGACGGGGTGGATGCCCACCGGGATGCCACGGCCGTTGTCGATCACGCGGACGGCGCCGTCGGCGAGAATCGTGACGTCGATCGCGTCCGCGTGACCGGCCAGCGCCTCGTCCACGGAGTTGTCGACGACTTCCTGCACGAGGTGGTGCAGACCGCGCTCACCGGTGGAGCCGATGTACATGCCGGGTCGCTTGCGGACCGCGTCCAGACCCTCGAGGACGGTGATCGCGCTGGCGTCGTACGAGGGCGGGGCCTCGCTGGTGACGCCGGCGGCGGTGGACGGGATGTTCTCGTTGGGGTTGCCGGAATCGGCCACGAAGCGCCCTTTCTGGCACAGCACAAGCCAAGCTCCCGGCCGTGGCCGGAGCGGCTGCGTCGTTCAGCGATAGTCAGCGTTGCTCGGTGCGACCCACAAGTGGGGCGGGATTAGCTCCCAGTCTACCGGTAGCGCTGACAGTGATGGGGGTTTGCCGGTACCTGAGTCCGCATGTGCCGTCCTGAACGGGACTCGGCCGACTCCCCATATACGGAACGGGGCTCCAAAGGGCTCACAGCGGCACTCAGCGCTTCGGGCCGTCAACCCCCAGCTACCGCCCCCGGGGGCCTCAGCCGTAGGTGTCCCCGGGGCCCGTGCTTCCCGGGGCGCGCAAGGGGCCGAAGCGGTGCGAGGGGCCCTGGGGACCGAGCACCTTGATGAGGCGGACGGTGCCGTGGCCCAGGTCCTCGTTGAGGCGCGCGACGAGCTGCGGGGCCATGAGGCGCAGCTGCGTCGCCCAGGCCGTCGAGTCGCACTGCACGGTCAGGACACGCTCGTCCTCGTCGTACTTCTGCGGCACACAGTGATTGGCCAGGTCGCCGCCGACGATCTGCGGCCAGCGGCCCATGACACCGCCGACCGCCGCCGGGGTCTCCCAGCCGCGCTCGGTGATCAGACGGTTGATGGCGGAGCCGAGCGGCAGCGGGTCGCGTCCGTCGGACCGCGCCCCGGAGCGCAGCCCGCCGCGGCGCGCCTGCTTCTTCTGCTGGGCGGCGTCCCCACGCGCGCGTGCCTGTTCCTTCGCCGCCCGCAGGGCGACCCTGGCGAGGTCGACGCCGGAGGGCTCGGGCGGCTTGGGCGCCCCCGGGTCGGCGGGGCCGCCCTTGGCGGGCTCCTCGGTGCTCATACGCGGTCCACCGCGCCGTCCGACACCACGTACCGCGTGCCGGCGAGGACGCCGGGGACGTCGTCGTCCACCGCGGCGGTGACCAGGACCTGCTCGCCCGGGGCCACCAGCTCCGCGAGCCGCTCCCTGCGGCGGGTGTCCAGCTCCGCGAAGACGTCGTCCAGGATGAGCACCGGTTCGTTGCCCTCGGCCCTGAGCAGGTCGTACGAGGCCAGGCGCAGCGCCAGGGCGTACGACCAGGACTCGCCGTGGCTCGCGTACCCCTTGGCGGGGAGCTGGCCCAGTTTGAGCAGCAGGTCGTCGCGGTGCGGGCCGACCAGGGTCACGCCGCGCTCGATCTCCTGCTTGCGGACCTCTTCGAGGGCGGCGATGAGCTGCTCGTACAGCGTCTCGCGCGTGTGGCCCTCGCCGGGCGCGGACGGCTTGTACTCCAGGGAGACGGGACCGCCGCCGGGCGCGAGCTGCTCGTACGCCTTGTCGGCGAGCGGCTGGAGCGTGGAGATGAGGTCGAGCCGCTGGGCGAGCAGCTCGGCGCCCACGCGCGCGAGGTGCTGGTCCCAGACGTCGAGCGTGGACAGGTCCATGGACCGCCCGCCGTGGCGCCGGGCGAGGGCGGCCGATTTCAGCAGGGTGTTGCGCTGCTTGAGCACCCGGTCGTAGTCGGAGCGGACGCCGGCCATGCGCGGGGAGCGCGCGGTGACCAGCTCGTCCAGGAACCGCCGCCGCTCTCCGGGGTCGCCCTTGATCAGCGCGAGGTCCTCGGGGGCGAACAGGACCGTACGCACGATGCCCAGCACGTCACGCGGTCTGACCTGCGAGGACCTGTTGATACGGGCGCGGTTGGCCTTGCCGGGGTTGAGTTCGAGCTCGATGAGCTGCTGGCGCTCGCCCTGCCGGACCGCGGCCCGCACGACGGCGCGCTCGGCGCCCATGCGGACGAGCGGCGCGTCCGAGGAGACGCGGTGGCTGCCGAGCGTGGCGAGGTAGCCGACGGCCTCGACGAGGTTGGTCTTGCCCTGGCCGTTGGGCCCCACGAACGCGGTGACGCCCGGATCGAGAGGGACCTCGACCCGGGCGTACGAGCGGAAGTCGGCCAGCGAGAGATGCGTGACGTGCATGGTGTTCGCCGACCTCCCCCGGCCTACTTCACTTGCTTCGAGGCCTGTGGGAAACCGCTGGAGTTCCCCACAGGCTGTGGATCAGTGCTCGCTCTTGGACTCCACCGCGTGGCCGCCGAACTGGTTGCGCAGCGCGGCGATCATCTTCATCTGCGGGGAGTCGTCCTGGCGCGAGGCGAAACGGGCGAAGAGCGAGGCCGTGATCGCGGGCAGCGGCACGGCGTTGTCGATGGCGGCCTCCACCGTCCACCGGCCCTCACCGGAGTCCTGCGCGAAGCCGCGCAGTCGCTCCAGGTGCTCGTCGTCGTCCAGGGCGTTGACCGCGAGGTCGAGCAGCCAGGAACGGATGACCGTGCCCTCCTGCCAGGAGCGGAAGACCTCGCGCACGTCCGTGACGGAGTCGACCTTCTCCAGGAGCTCCCAGCCCTCGGCGTAGGCCTGCATCATGGCGTACTCGATGCCGTTGTGGACCATCTTCGAGAAGTGGCCCGCGCCGACCTTGCCGGCGTGCACGGAGCCGAAGTCGCCCTCGGGCTTGAGGGCGTCGAAGACCGGCTGGACCTTCGCGATGTCGTCGGCTTCGCCGCCGTACATCAGCGCGTAGCCGTTCTCCAGGCCCCAGACGCCGCCCGAGACGCCGCAGTCGACGAAGCCGATGCCCTTGGCCTTCAGCTCCTCGGCGTGCTTCTCGTCGTCCGTCCAGCGGCTGTTGCCGCCGTCCACGACGACGTCTCCGGGCTGGAGGAGCTCGGCGAGCTCGTCGATGGTGGCCTGGGTCGCGGCCCCGGCCGGGACCATCACCCAGACGACCCGGGGGCCCTTGAGTTCGCCCACAAGCTCTTCCAGGCTGTGGACATCCGCGAGATCCGGATTGCGGTCGTATCCGATGACGGTGTGACCTGCGCGGCGGATGCGCTCGCGCATGTTGCCGCCCATCTTGCCAAGGCCGACGAGACCGAGCTCCATCAGAGGTTCCTTCACTAGCGACGTGGCGTTACGGGCACTTTCGTACCCGCGTCCGAGCCTACGCCCGGACACACGCTCACACCTGTGGGCTCAGCCGCTCAGACGTACGGGCATGATCAGGTACTTGTAGGCGTCGTCCGCCTCGGCGTCCGCGGCCGGCCTGCCGCTCAGCAGCGCGGGCTTCGTGGAGGTCGTGAACGACAGCTGGGCGACCGGGGAGTCGATCGCGCTCAGGCCGTCGAGCAGGAACGTCGGGTTGAAGGCGATCGAAACGTCGTCGCCCTCGAGCTGGGCGTCGACCCTTTCCACAGCCTGTGCGTCGTCGCTGGAACCGGCCTCCAGGATCAGCACGCCCTGCTCGAAGCTGAGCCGGACCGGGGTGTTCCGCTCGGCCACCAGGGCCACACGCTTCACGGCCTCGACGAACGGCGCGGTGTCGATGACCGCGATCGAGTTGAACTCCGTGGGGAAGAGCGTCTTGTACTTCGGCAGGTCGCCCTCGAGGAGCCGCGTCGTCGTACGCCGTCCCGCGCCCTCGAAACCGATCAGGCCCTCGCCCGCACCGGACCCGGAGAGCGCCAGGGTGACCGTGTCGCCGCTCGTGAGCGCCTTGGCGGTGTCCAGGAGCGTCTTGGCGGGCACGAGCGCCACAGCGGACGCCTCGGGGTTCTCCGGCTTCCACAGGAACTCGCGGACCGCGAAGCGGTAGCGGTCGGTGGAGGCCAGGGTGACCGTGTCGCCCTCGATCTCGATGCGTACGCCGGTCAGCACGGGCAGCGTGTCGTCGCGGCCCGCGGCGATGGCCACCTGCGCCGCGGCGGAGGCGAAGACCTCACCGGGGACGGTGCCCGTCGCGGTCGGCATCTGCGGCAGCGCGGGGTACTCCTCCACAGGAAGCGTGTGGAGTGTGAATCGCGAGGAGCCGCAGACCACCGTCGCCCGCACGCCGTCCGTGGAGATCTCCACCGGGCGGTTGGGGAGCGCGCGGCAGATGTCCGCGAGCAGCCGGCCGGACACGAGGACCGTGCCCTCTTCGTCGATCTCCGCGTCCACCGAGACGCGGGCCGAGACCTCGTAGTCGAAGCTCGACAGGCTCAGTGCGCCTTCCTCGGCCCTCAGCAGCAGGCCCGCGAGGACAGGCGCTGGCGGCCGGGCCGGGAGGCTGCGTGCCGCCCAGGCCACCGCCTCCGCGAGTACGTCGCGTTCAACCCGGATCTTCACCGTTAGCCGCCCTCCTGCTGTTGCTGGCTGCTCTCGCCCGCTGGACCTGTGGCCCTCGTCGTCTGACTCGGTGTCTCTCAGCCATGCCGTGGGAAGGACACCGGGGAACAGTCTGACGCACCGCACTGACAGTCGGTGCCTGTCGGGGTCAAGTCGTGCCGAGCGGTCTCGGGGCCTCGGAGCGAGAGTTGTGCACAGGCCCCACTTCCAAACGATTTCCCCGGACTCTCTAGTTGTCAGTAGTAGTAGGGGCTGTGGAAACCGTGGATAACCGCGAAAGCGCTGGTCAGGCCCGGTTTTTTATCCACCGCGCCTGTGGGCGGCACCCGTGGAAAACCAGGTGTTTCTGTGGACGGGCGAAAGTTCTGCACAACCGGTGCACAGGCAAGGGCCACTTCTCCCCAGCGTCGTCCCCAGTTTTTCCCGGCTTCCCCACAGGGCAACCGACCACCTCGGTGTGACGCCTTTCACTCGACCCGGTGAGGAGGCGCGTCGCGTTGCCGAACAGTGGACAGCCGTGTGGAGAAGCTGGGGAAAGCTGGGGACAACCGGCCCGCGCCTGTGGGCCGCCGGTGGACAACGTCGTGCACAGCCTGTGGAAGAAAATTTCATCCACAGGCTGTGGAGAACTTTTGTCCACGAATCCCCAGCCACTTGACCTGGTCTGATGATCTCTCAGTCGCGCCGCCTGTGGACAGCGTCTGGACAACTTCTCAGTCCCCAGGGTGTGGAAGCGAGAAAGTTCGCACATCTGTGGAGAACCCGGCCTTGAGCTGGGGAAATCGAACAGCGAGGGCTCCTCGTACGAGGGCGGTGTGCGGTCGGAGGGGGCTCGGCGCACGGGAAAACGGGCTCCACGGGGGCGTAGAAGCGGCCCTCACGCGCGCGTGGGCGACGAAAAAGCGCCCCGGGAGTCGTCCCCGGGGCGCTTCTCGACGGCGTGTCGCCGCGTACGTCAGCCGTTCTTGATGCGGTTGGTGAGCTCGGTGACCTGGTTGTAGATCGAGCGCCGCTCGGCCATCAGCGCGCGGATCTTGCGGTCCGCGTGCATGACCGTCGTGTGGTCGCGGCCGCCGAACTGCGCGCCGATCTTCGGCAGGGAGAGGTCGGTCAGCTCCCTGCACAGGTACATGGCGATCTGGCGTGCCGTCACCAGGACCCGGCTGCGGGAGGACCCGCACAGGTCGTCCACCGTCAGCCCGAAGTAGTCGGCGGTCGCCGCCATGATGGCCGTCGCCGTGATCTCCGGGGCCGCGTCCTCGCCGCCGGGGATCAGGTCCTTGAGCACGATCTCGGTGAGCCCGAGGTCCACCGGCTGACGGTTGAGCGAGGCGAACGCCGTGACGCGGATCAGCGCGCCCTCCAGCTCACGGATGTTCCGCGAGATCCGCGACGCGATGAACTCGAGCACCTCGGGGGGCGCGTTGAGCTGCTCCTGCACCGCCTTCTTACGGAGGATCGCGATACGCGTCTCCAGCTCGGGCGGCTGGACGTCGGTGATCAGACCCCACTCGAAGCGGTTGCGCAGCCGGTCCTCCAGGGTGACGAGCTGCTTGGGCGGCCGGTCGCTGGAGAGCACGATCTGCTTGTTCGCGTTGTGGAGCGTGTTGAACGTGTGGAAGAACTCCTCCTGCGTCGACTCCTTGTCCGCGAGGAACTGGATGTCGTCGACGAGCAGGATGTCCATCTCGCGGTAGCGCTTGCGGAAGCTGTCGCCCTTGCCGTCGCGGATGGAGTTGATGAACTCGTTGGTGAACTCCTCCGAGCTCACGTAACGCACGCGCGTGCCGGGGTAGAGGCTGCGGGCGTAGTGCCCGATGGCGTGCAGCAGGTGCGTCTTGCCGAGCCCGGACTCCCCGTAGATGAAGAGGGGGTTGTAGGCCTTGGCCGGCGCCTCGGCGACGGCCACCGCCGCCGCGTGCGCGAAGCGGTTCGACGCCCCGATGACGAAGGTGTCGAAGAGGTACTTGGGGTTCAGCCGCGCGGTGGGCTCGCCCGGCCCGGTCGCGGGCGCGGGCTGCGCGGCCAGCGGGCCGGGGGCGCCGCTCGACGAGGTGGGCCCGACGGGACCGCCCCGGTGCACGCCGTGGCCGCCGTGCCCGCCGCCGCGGTGGTCGCCGGGCGGTTCGGACATGTCGTGCCGATCACGCCGGTCCTGCTGCTCGCGCTGCTGCTCATAGGGGGAGCGCTCGTGCGACGGCTGGCCGCGGTAGTCGCGCTGCGGCTGCTGCACCGGGTTCGCGTACGGATCACGGTCGGGGAAGCCGAGGCGGGGCTGCTGCCAGCCGTAGTCGCTCTGCTGCTGGTGCTGCTGGTGCTGCGGCCATGCTCCGGGGCCCGGGCGCTGGTAGTCCGGGTAGGCCGGGCGGGCGGTCGGCAGCTGCTGGTCGGAGCGGGGGCCGTTCTGGTGTTCGTCCGAGGGGCGGCGCCCATAGCTGTCGTACGCGTCGCGTCCCTGGCCGGAGGCCGGCAGCTCGTGCTCTTCGTAGTGCTGTTGCTGCTGCTGCTGCTGGTGGTGCTGCTGGTGCTGGCCGGGCTGCTGCATCGGGCCCGCCGGTTCGCCGACCGAGTCGTCGACGGTGATCGCGATGCGGATCGGACGGCCGCACTCGCGGCTGAGGGTCTCGCTGACCACGGGCGCGAGCCGGCCTTCGAGTACGCCCTTGGCGAATTCGTTCGGCACGGCCAGGAGAGCGGTGTCGGCGACCAGGGCCAGGGGCTGACAGCTGCGCAGCCACCTCTCGTCCTTCGCCTCGACGCCCTGCCCGCGCCCTTCCCCCAGCAGATGCTCCAGAACTCGTGGCCACACTGCGGCAAGATCGGCAGGTACGTCAGCCACAGGGCACGCTCTCTCACGGGGTCCCACGAAGGTGTGGTTCCGGGGACGGAAATCGGGATGGGGAGGTGGAAGGGAACGAATCGGAGTTGAGCCACGGTAGTCAGGGCGACGGCTGCGGTTCAAGTTGTTGTCCACAGGCTGTGCACAGTGTCTCCCCCCGAAGGCCGGTTTGACCGCGTGGCGCAGCCCCGCGTACCGTGACCAGGTCGAGTTGTCGATGGCTGCTGCCGCCTGCCTCCGATGGGCAAAGATCACGATCTGTGATTGTGAAGCGGTGCACTCGGTGCGTATACGCGAGCTTCTCGTGGGCGCACGGTGACAGCCAGGCGATGTCCCGCCACCAAACGATCATTTCTGGAGCCCCCGAGTGAGCAAGCGCACCTTCCAGCCGAACAACCGTCGTCGTGCCAAGACCCACGGCTTCCGCCTGCGGATGCGCACCCGTGCCGGTCGCGCGATTCTCGCGAACCGTCGTGGCAAGGGTCGCGCCAGCCTTTCCGCCTGATAACAGTCAGGTCATGACGTCGTGCTGCCTACCGAGCATCGGCTGAGGCGGCGCGAAGACTTCGCGACCGCGGTACGCCGAGGACGCCGGGCCGGACGCCCGCTTCTCGTCGTCCATCTACGCAGCGGCGCAACGGACCCGCACGTGCCTGGGGAGACCCTTCCCCCGACACGTGCGGGTTTCGTCGTCAGCAAGGCCGTGGGCAACGCGGTCGTACGGAACACGGTGAAGCGCAGGCTTCGCCATCTCATGCGCGACCGGCTGGCCTCCGTGCCCCCCGGTAGCCTGGTAGTCGTACGAGCGCTGCCCGGAGCGGGCGACGCCGACCATGCACAGCTGGCCCGAGACCTGGACACCGCCTTGCAGCGGCTGCTGGGAGGGGGCGCGCGATGAAGTACCCGCTGCTGGCCCTGATCAAGCTGTACCAGTGGACGATCAGTCCACTGCTGGGCCCGGTGTGCAAGTACTACCCGTCGTGTTCCCGCTACGGCTACCTGGCCATCGACCGGCACGGTGCGCTCAAGGGAACGGCGCTGACGGCCTGGCGCATCCTGCGGTGCAATCCGTGGTCGCTCGGTGGTGTCGACCATGTGCCGCCGCGCAAGCGTCCGCGGTGGCACGAGATGCTGCGCGCCTCATGGCGCGGGCGCAAGGGCGGGACCTCCGCCGCAGGCGCGCCGACCGGGGTTCTCCCTCCGGACACGGCCGCCGAGACCGAGACCCCGTCCCATGCTCAAGGAGCCTGATTAGTGGACACGATTGCCAGTCTCTTCAGCTTTATCACGACACCAGTTTCGTGGGTCATCGTCCAGTTCCACTCGGTGTACGGGAAGATCTTCGGTCCCGACACGGGCTGGGCCTGGGGCCTGTCCATCGTGTCCCTGGTGATCCTGATCCGCATCTGTCTGATCCCGCTCTTCGTGAAGCAGATCAAGGCCACTCGGGCGATGCAGACGCTCCAGCCCGAGATGAAGAAGATCCAGGAGCGCTACAAGAGCGACAAGCAGCGCCAGTCCGAAGAGATGATGAAGCTGTACAAGGAGTCGGGTACCAACCCGCTCTCCTCGTGCCTTCCCATCCTGGCGCAGTCTCCGTTCTTCTTCGCCCTGTACCACGTGCTGAACGGCATCGCGACGGGCAAGACGATCGGCGTCATCGACGATCAGCTGCTGGAGAGCGCGCGTAAGGCGCACATCATCGGCGCACCGCTCGCCGCCAAGTTCACCGACAGCGCCGACAAGGTCGCCTCCCTCAGCGCCACGCTGACGGACGTCCGCGTGGTCACCGCGATCATGATCATCCTGATGTCGGCCTCGCAGTTCTTCACCCAGCGCCAGCTGATGACGAAGAACGTGGACACCACGGTCAAGACGCCGTTCATGCAGCAGCAGAAGATGCTGATGTACGTCTTCCCGATCATGTTCGCCGTCTTCGGCATCAACTTCCCCGTCGGTGTCCTCGTCTACTGGCTGACCACCAACGTGTGGACCATGGGCCAGCAGATGTTCGTCATCCGCAGGAACCCGACGCCGGGTTCCAAGGCTCAGGCCTCGTTCCTGGAGCGCCTGCAGAAGCAGATCACGCACAACAAGAAGGTGCGGGGGCGTGGCAACACGAACGTCATCAAGGCGATCGTCGCCAAGGGCCGGGACCGCAACGAGTTCGAGCGCAAGTTCATCAACGGTCTGACCAAGGCGGGCCTCGCGGCCCAGGCCGACGGCACCGTGGTGGAGAGCGAGACCACGGTCGTCGCCGACAGCGAAGAGGGCGGCACCCCCGCGGGCGGCCCCAAGCGCCAGCAGCCCAAGCGGCAGAGCAAGGCCAAGCGCCAGTCCGCCACGGCGCAGGGCGCCGCCAAGGCGGACGACGAGGCGGAACCCAAGATGTCGCTGGAGAAGGCCCAGGACCAGCCTGAGGACGCTGCCCCGAAGACCACGCCGGCGGGCAGCAGCACGACGGGCAACAAGCCCGGCTCCGGTACCCGCAGCAAAGCCAAGTCGGGACAGCAGCGCAAGGGCCAGCAGCGGCCCAAGCACCCGTCCTCCAAGAAGTAGAAGGAGCCCCTCCCGTGACGGAAGGCACCACCACCTCCGCCGAGGCCGAGACTGAGATCGAGGCCGAGGCCGGCGACACCCTCACCCGCCTCGAGCAGGAGGGGGAGATCGCGGCGGACTACCTCGAGGGTCTGCTCGACATCGCCGATCTCGACGGCGACATCGACATGGACGTCGAGGCCGACCGGGCCGCTGTCTCGATCATCAGTGACACCGCGACCCGCGACCTGCAGAAGCTGGTCGGCCGGGACGGGGAGGTCCTGGAGGCGCTTCAGGAGCTCACGCGTCTCGCCGTGCACCGCGAGACCGGTGACCGCAGCCGCCTCATGCTGGACATCGCGGGCTACCGTGCCAAGAAGCGCGAGGAGCTCTCGGAGCTCGGCGCCGAGGCCGCGGCCGAGGTGAAGAGCTCCGGTGAGTCGCTCAAGCTCAAGGCCATGACGCCGTTCGAGCGCAAGGTCGTGCACGACGCGGTCAAGGCCGCCGGCCTGCGCAGCGAGTCCGAGGGCGAGGAGCCGCAGCGCTTCGTCGTCGTCCTCCCCGCCTGAGCGGCATTCGCGTACCTCCGGCCCCGTCTGTTCGCAGGCGGGGCCGGTCTTTGTCAGCCCGATAGTCAGCCACCCCAGTGCGGTACGGAAGGACGGTCCCCGTGACGGAGGCAGCGGAGCTCCCCCCGGCGCCTGAAGAGGCCCGGACTGTATTCGGCGATCGCTTTCCGGACGCGGTCCGGTATGCGGAGCTGCTCGCCGAGGCGGGGGTACAGCGTGGCCTGATCGGCCCTCGCGAGGTGCCCCGGCTCTGGGAGCGGCACATGCTCAACTGCGCGGTGCTGTCCGAGGTCGTGCCTGAGGGCGTGACCGTGTGCGACGTCGGCTCGGGCGCCGGGCTCCCCGGCATCCCGCTCGCTCTCGTCCGCTCGGACCTGAAGATCACGCTCCTTGAGCCCCTGCTGCGGCGCACGAACTTTCTCACCGAGGTCGTCGAACTGCTCGGCCTCGACCATGTGACGGTCGTGCGGGGCCGCGCGGAGGAAGTCCTCGGCAAGCTGCCGCCCGTCCATGTCGTCACGGCCCGGGCCGTCGCTCCCCTGGATCGCCTCGCGGCCTGGGGTGTGCCTCTGCTGCGGCCGTACGGAGAGATGCTGCTCCTCAAGGGCGACACCGCCGAGGAAGAGGTCAAGGGGGCAGGGGCCGCCCTGAGCAAGCTCGGGGCAGTGGACACCTCGGTCCTCCATGTCGGCGAGGGCGTGGTGGACCCGCTGTCCACCGTCGTGCGCGTCGAGGTCGGGGAGAGCCCCGGCGGTGTGCGCTTCGCCGCGAAGCGCGCCAAGGCGGCCAGGACCGGTCGCGTGCGGCGACGCCGCTGACGGAGGCCGTCTGCTCGGGCTCGCCGCCACTGATCCGTCCTGGCGACAGGCCGTGTGCCACACAAGCCGCCATACGTACGCACACCGGGGTGTCGCACCAGCGGCACCCCGGCTGCCGTGCATCGTGTTTCACGTGAAACGTCGCTCACTGCTGCATGGCATCATCAATCGCGGCCGCGCTGCGGAACCTCGCGACCGCCGCCCACTCGGTTCCCTCGACAGGGGAACCGAGTTGTCCACAGAGGTGGATTCGTCCACAGAAGACCGGGCCTCGCTGGTTCATGACCCCGAAAGCATGGGAGGCTCTGTTCATTGCGAGCCTGATGTCGAGGAGAGTGAATCCTTGCGGTCCGACGCCAACATCGCGGGACCGATGACCGATCCGGTCCCCGGCCCCCGTACCGAATCGGCGGGGGAGGATGTTTCACGTGAAACACCGCCCCCGATGGACGACACACCCATTGGTCGTGCTGCCCAACTGGCGGTAGAAGCCCTGGGTCGCGCGGGCGAAGGCCTGCCGCGTCCTGAGCAGACCCGCGTCATGGTGGTCGCCAACCAGAAGGGCGGGGTGGGCAAGACAACGACGACCGTCAATCTCGCCGCCTCGCTCGCTCTGCACGGCGCGCGCGTTCTGGTGGTGGACCTCGACCCACAGGGCAACGCCTCCACAGCCCTCGGCATCGATCACCACGCCGAGGTTCCCTCCATCTACGACGTCCTGGTCGAGAGCAAGCCGCTCTCCGATGTCGTCCAGCCGGTGTTGGACGTCGAGGGACTCTTCTGCGCCCCGGCCACCATCGATCTCGCCGGTGCGGAGATCGAGCTGGTGTCGCTGGTGGCACGGGAGAGCCGGCTCCAGCGGGCGATCCAGGCGTACGAGCAGCCGCTGGACTACATCCTCATCGACTGCCCGCCGTCCCTGGGTCTGCTGACGGTCAACGCTCTGGTGGCGGGCGCGGAGGTCCTCATCCCCATTCAGTGCGAGTACTACGCGCTGGAAGGACTCGGTCAGCTCCTGCGCAACGTCGACCTGGTCCGGGGACACCTCAATCCGAACCTGCATGTGTCGACGATCCTGCTGACCATGTACGACGGCAGAACCCGCCTCGCCTCACAGGTGGCCGAGGAGGTCCGCAGCCACTTCGGCGAAGAGGTCCTGCGGACGAGCATTCCGCGGTCGGTCCGTATCTCCGAGGCGCCGAGCTACGGCCAGACGGTGCTCACCTACGACCCGGGATCCAGTGGCGCCCTCTCCTACTTCGAAGCGGCACGCGAGATCGCGCTGCGCGGAGTCGGGGTTCGCTACGAGGTCCAGCACGCCCCGCAGATGGGCACCCAGAACGACCAGCACAGCATGACGGAGGGGATGCAGTGAGTGAGCGACGGAGAGGACTGGGTCGGGGCCTTGGTGCCCTGATCCCCGCGGCCCCTACGGAGAAGCAGGTTCCACAGAGCACGACGGGAGCCACGGCCTCGCCCTCGGCCGTGCCCGTGCTCACCGCCGAGCGTGGCGTGGCGGCCGCGAAGGTGACCGCGCTGTCGCGGACCCCTGTTTCACGTGAAACGGAGCAGAACCCTGTTTCACGTGAAACAGAGGAGCAGCATCAGCAAGCCGCGGAGCCCACGCCGGAGGCCGCGCCCGTCGCCGGCGCGTACTTCGCCGAGCTGCCGCTCGACTACATCTCCCCCAACCCCCGGCAGCCGCGCGAAGTGTTCGACGAGGACGCGCTCGCCGAGCTCGTCACCTCCATCAAGGAGGTCGGGCTTCTCCAGCCGGTCGTCGTACGCCAGCTCGGCCCCACGCGCTACGAGCTCATCATGGGCGAGCGGCGCTGGCGGGCCTGTCGTGAGGCGGGCCTGGAGCGCATCCCGGCGATCGTGCGTGCCACGGACGACGAGAAGCTCCTCCTGGACGCACTCCTGGAGAACCTTCACCGGGCGCAGCTCAACCCGCTGGAAGAGGCTGCCGCCTACGACCAGCTGCTCAAGGACTTCAACTGCACGCATGATCAGTTGGCGGACCGTATCGGCCGGTCCCGCCCGCAGGTCTCCAACACGCTGCGGCTGCTGAAGCTCTCACCGGCGGTGCAGCGCAGGGTGGCCGCAGGGGTTCTCTCCGCGGGTCACGCCCGGGCCCTGCTCTCGGTGGACGACTCGGAGGAGCAGGACCGCCTCGCCCACCGGATCGTGGCCGAGGGGCTCTCGGTCCGTGCCGTGGAGGAGATCGTGACCCTCATGGGCTCGCGACCGCAGAGCGCTCCGAAGGCCAAGGGGCCGCGGGCCGGTGCCCGGGTCTCGCCCGCCCTCACGGAGCTGGCCACGCGGCTCTCCGACCGCTTCGAGACGCGGGTGCGGGTCGACCTGGGTCAGAAGAAGGGCAAGATCGTCGTCGACTTCGCCTCTCTCGAGGACCTGGAGCGCATCCTGAGCACGCTGGCGCCGGGCGAGGGCCCCGTCCTCCAGAACGGGTCGGCCGAGGACTCGGAGGAGCCGTCGGGGGACGACGAGGACTGAGTCAGCAGGGTAGCCACCGCGAGAGCGGGCGGTGTCCGGTCTGTACCGGAACACCGCCCGCTCTTTGCTTTCTTACGCTTTAGATGCAATCTCATCGCGGATACGATGCGTACAGGTATGGCACATCCACCTGACGGCACCTCTTAGGGGAGGCGGGGGCCATGCGATCGGTGAGCCGCACCGGACTGATGACCGCGGGCCTGGGACTGGGAGCGGTCGGCGGCTTCGTCGGCAGCCTGCTCAGGGAACGCGGAGCTCTGACAGCCGCCCGCGGCGCAGCGGGCGTGGAAAGTGAGGATTCGCCTTCATGGGGCGTCGGCTCGTACCGCTCACGCTGGACAACCTCCCGGACCTTCCCGCGCGCTGCCGCACCTGTGTCTTCTGGGAGCTCGACCCGGTCAGCGGCCAAGCCGCGGTAAAGGCCGGGACCGCGGAGCTGGAGAAGGAGTCGTGGATCTCCGCCGTCCTGCTGGAGTGGGGGTCCTGCGGCCGAGTCGTCTATGTCGACGACCTGCCGGTGGGCTTCGTGCTCTACGCCCCTCCCGCGTATGTCCCGCGCTCGACCGCGTTCCCCACGAGCCCGGTCTCCTCGGATGCCGTGCAGTTGATGACGGCCTGGATCATGCCCGGCTATCAGGGGCAGGGGCTCGGACGCGTGATCGTCCAGACGGTGGCGAAGGACCTGCTGCGCCGGGGGTTCAAAGCCATCGAAGCCTTCGGGGACGCACGGTGGGAGAAGCCGGCGTGCGTGCTGCCCGCGGATCACCTGCTGGCGGTGGGCTTCAAGACGGTCCGCCCGCACCCCAGCCATCCACGGCTGCGGCTGGAGCTGCGGACGACGCTGTCGTGGAAAGAGGACGTCGAGATGGCGCTGGACCGGCTGTTGGGCGCGGTGCAGAAGGAACCCGCGCTCCGGCCTCTCTGAGCCCGGTGAAACCGCGAATGGACCAGCCCCCGGAGGGACTGGTCCATTCGTGTTTCACGTGAAACATCGCCACTGACTACTCGGCGATGAAGTCCTCGAGGTCACGCACGATCGCGGCCTTCGGCTTGGCGCCGACGATGGTCTTGGCGACCTCGCCACCCTGGTACACGTTCAGGGTCGGGATGGACATGACGCCGTACTTGGCGGCCGTCCCGGGGTTCTCGTCGATGTTGAGCTTCACGATCTCGATCTTGTCGCCGTGCTCCGCCGCGATCGCCTCGAGGGAGGGGGCGATCTGACGGCACGGGCCGCACCAGGCGGCCCAGAAGTCCACCAGTACGGGCTTGTCGTTCTTGAGGACGTCCTCCTCGAAGGAGGCGTCGGTCACGTTCTTGAGGGTGCCGGCCACGGCAGTCTCCTTAACTTGATGCGGTGGGAAGAGAGGGTCAGACGGTGGCGGCCGTGGCCGTCTCACTGTCGGCGAGAGCAGCGAGGTAGCGCTCGGCGTCGAGGGCGGCGGAGCAGCCGGTGCCGGCGGCCGTGATCGCCTGACGGTAGGTGTGGTCGACGACGTCACCGGCGCCGAAGACTCCGGTGAGGTTCGTCCGCGTCGAGGGGGCCGTGACCCTCAGGTAGCCCTCGTCGTCCAGGTCGAGCTGGCCCTTGAAGAGCTCGGTGCGCGGGTCATGGCCGATGGCGATGAAGAGGCCGGTCACCGGCAGCTCGGCCGTCTCGCCGGTCTTGAGGTTGCGGAGCGTCAGACCGGAGAGCTTCTGCTCGCCCTTGATCTCGGCGACCTCGCTGTCCCAGATGAACTTGATCTTCGGGTCGGCGAAGGCACGCTCCTGCATCGCCTTGGAGGCGCGCAGGCTGTCGCGACGGTGGACGATCGTCACGGACTTGGCGAAGCGGGAGAGGAAGGTAGCCTCCTCCATCGCGGTGTCACCGCCGCCGATCACGGCGATGTCCTGGTCCTTGAAGAAGAACCCGTCACAGGTGGCGCACCAGGAGACGCCGCGTCCGGAGAGGGCGTCCTCGTTCGGCAGGCCGAGCTTGCGGTGCTGGGAGCCGGTCGTGACGATGACGGCCTTCGCGCGGTGCACGGTGCCCGCGGTGTCCGTCACGGTCTTGATCTCGCCGCTGAGGTCGACGGCGACGATGTCGTCCGGCACGAGCTCGGCGCCGAAGCGCTCGGCCTGGGCGCGCATGTTGTCCATGAGCTCAGGACCCATGACCCCGTCCTGGAAGCCGGGGAAGTTCTCCACCTCGGTGGTGTTCATCAGCGCACCGCCGGCGGTGACGGCGCCCTCGAACACCAGCGGCTTCAGCGACGCGCGCGCGGTGTAGAGCGCCGCCGTGTAGCCGGCGGGCCCGGAGCCGATGATGATCACGTTACGGACGTCGGTCACGGCTTGATTCCTCGTCTCTGGGGACTGCTGCGTACTGCTGGTGGGGGCCCGTCTCAGGACTCTCACCCCACCCAACGGATCCTACGGGGCATGCATTCCCGGTCGTGTCCGCGTGTAGGGGAGCAAGTCGGGGCCGGGGAGTGCGGTCGGCCACAGGACCGCCTCGGCTGTCAGCCCTGAGGGTAGGAGTGCGTCAGCAGAACCTTGCCCGCCGGGGGCGAGGACTTGCCCACACAGGCGGCGTCGACGACGTACGCGGACACCTGGGTGGCGTCGGAGTCATGCGGCACCACGACGAGGTAGGCGCGCTTGCCCTCGTACGACCCCTCTTCGGCGGCGAGGGGGGTCCGGTCGCCGATGCCGCGCTGGATGCACTCCGGCACGGGGGCCGTGGTCGCGCGCATCGGTGAGTCCTCCGGGGACTCCGGGCTGGAGCGCGGGCCGAAGGATTGCTGTGAACCGTCCGACTTCTCGCGGCCCGACTCCTTGGTGGAGTTCTTGGCGAGGAGATCGGCCACCTGTCCCTTGAGCCCCTCCTTGGTGATGGAGTCCGCCGAGTCATGCCGTCCCGCGGTGGCGGATGTTCCGCCGTCGTCGCCGATGGCCTGCATCAGCAGGGAGCCGAGGCCGATGGCGGCCGCTGTGAAGACGGCTCCGAACACGGCGGTACGGCGGCGTGAGCGACGGGGCTGCTTCCCTCGGCCGGGGCCGGTGGCGGCACGCGGACGCCCGGCGGGGCGATCGGCCGGTGTTCCGGTGCTTGAGGCCGGCGATGTTTCACGTGAAACATGCGCGGTGGAGGGCGTGGCGGAGGACTCCACAGCGGGCTCGTGTGCCGCTGCGTCCGGGTCGCCGAATTCGTGGTCGTGGGGCGTCGTGGAGTTCAGCAGCGCCTCGACGGCCAGCGCGGCATCGATGCGGCCCGCGATGTCGGCGGGCATGCGTTGCGGCTCCGGCAGGGTGCCGAGTGTGCCGCGGATCTCCTCCAGCGAGGCGTAGACGTCGGCGCAGAGCTCACAGCCGTCCAGATGCCGTCGCACGGCGCTCGTGCGCGACGGAGAAAGGAGACCCTCGGTCAGCTCGGAGATCTCGGTGACCTCCGGGTGCCCGGCCGAGTCGGTCGTGGCTGTCACGCTCGCCCACCTCCGCCCTTCACGGCAGCTGAATCGCTTGGTCCTGCATCGCCCGGTCCTGCATCGCTCGGTCCCGCATCTCTTGGTCCCGCTGCCGGTGGGACGGATGTCCCCTGCGTCCGGTTCCTTTCCGTGGCGGGCTTCTTGCCCCCGCTGCCGTCGCCGCTCTTGGCTGCCTGCGCGCGCGTCTCCGTACGCAGGTGGGTGAGGAGCGGCAGAAGTCTGGCTCTGCCTCGGGCACAGCGGCTCTTGACGGTGCCGCTGGGGACATCGAGGACCCGTGCCGCCTCGGCCACCGGATAGCCCTGCATGTCGACCAGGACGAGGGCGGCTCGCTGATCGTGCGGGAGGGTGCCCAGCGCCTCCACCAGCTCCCGGTGGAGGTCGCCGCGCTCGACCGGAGCGGCCGCGGATTCCTCGGGCTCCAGGAGCTGCTCAAGACGCTCGGTGTCGTCGATCGGCGAGGTCTTGCGGGAGGCCGCCTTGCGCGCACGGTCGAGGCAGGCGTTCACGGTGATGCGGTGCAGCCACGTCGTCACGGCGGACTGCCCGCGGAAGGTGTGCGCCGCCCGGTAGGCGGAGACGAGGGCGTCCTGCACCGCGTCGGCCGCCTCCTCGCGGTCCCCGAGGGTACGCAGGGCCACGGCCCACAGCCGGTCGCGATGGCGCCGGACGATCTCACCGAAGGAGTCCTTGTCGCCGGCGACATGGCGGGCGAGGAGGTCCTTGTCGCTCATGTCGCCGTGCGCGGTGTCGTCCACCGTCGAACCCCCTCCCCCCAGTGCGCTTCGCCGAGCCGATCCCTCAGCCCTTGAACTGCACGTCCGTGATGGCCTGCTTGTAACCGGCCCTGTAGTAACCGTCGGGACCGGAGTTCGGCAGGGCGGTCAGCCACAGGAGCACGTACCGCGACTTCACCGGCTTCTTGGCCGAGATCTTCGCGGTGGTGCCCGACGTGGTGGCGCCACCGATCTTCTTCATCGAATCGATCGGCGCCGAGGGCGTCAAGGAGTCCGTGGCATAAAGCGAGACCGTGGTGTGGGAACCGCCGTATTTGAGAGCTATCGACGCGGCCGAGACGTCCTTGGCCGAGCCGAGGTCGTAGACGATACCGACACCGGGCTTGTACGGGGCGATCTCAGGACCGTCGTTGAACGACTTGGTCCGCCACAGCGAGGAGCTGTCCTTGTCGTAGGTGTTCCGCACGTCCTCCGGGGCCTGGGGGCTGCCCTCGAGGACGTACTCCCGCGCGTCCTGGACGCCGATCGGCTTCTTGGGCCTGGGCTGGTCCTTGTCGCCGCCATCGGTGGTCTGCGTCGTGCCGTCGGAGTCCCCGGAGTTCTCGCGGTCCATCAGGGCGTCCGCGAGCTGCCAGCTGCCGAGGCCGAGCGCAGCGATGAGCAGCGCGGACACGGCCCACTTGAGGGCCTTGCCCGTACGGCTCTGCAGCGGGGGCGGCGGGGGTGCGATGGGCTGGGTGAGGCCGGGGTGGGCCGCAGGGCGGCCGTACGAGCCCTGTTGGTACGTGGTGCGCTGGTACTCGGGGGGCGCGGTGAAGGCGGGCTCCGGCGGGCGGATGCGGGGCATCTCGCCGATGGCCTTGACCAGCTCCTCGGGGGTCGTGCAGGGCGGGTCCTGACGGGACGCGGTCGCCCCGTCGTTGACGAGGGCCCGCATGGCGAGCTCGGAGAGGCCGCGGTGGACTCCGGCGCGCACCTGGTCGGGGGCGATGAGGCCCACGTCCTTGGGCAGGCCCGAGAGGCCGTAGGCGTCATCCTCGTAGGGCCAGCGCTGTGTCAGGGCCGCGTACAGGAGAGCGCCGAGCGCTTCCGTGTCCGTGCGCTGCGGCGTCTCGGACTCGATGCCGCGCAGCGCGGCGTTCACCGCGAGGCCGCGGATGCGGTACTGACCGGTTGAGGTGCGCAGGACGGCCCCCGGGGTCAGCCGCAGATGTGCGAGGCCTTCCCGGTGAGCGGCGGCCATGGCCTGGGACACCTGGCTGACGAGCTGGTACGCCTCGTGTGCCTCCAGCGGGCCCGCCGCGAGGACCGCGGTGAGCTCCGTGGCGTCCGGAAGCCACTCGTGGACGACGTAGACGAGGTCGTTCTCCTCGACGGCGTCCAGGACCTGCACGAAGCGCGGGTCCCCGAGAAGGGCCGAGGAACGCGCCGCGGCCAGCACCGAGCGGGCCCGCGGATGGTCCGCGGGCAGCAGGTGCACGCCGACGGCACGGCGGAGCTTCTCGTCCACCGCACGCCAGCTGCTGAAACCGTCCAGACGGGTGACGCACTCTTCGAGTCGATAGCGTCTGGCGAGCTTGTGACCACTGTGCAGCTCTGGGGGTGAGGTTGTCCCTCGGCTCGTGGGCTCGTCGGTCTCCGCCCCGTCATCGTCAGCTGCCGTGTCCCGCTCCCGGGTCTGGGCCGCCCCGTCGGCCGTGGCCTTCTCCGCCTTGGCGGTCAGCGGCTCGTCACCACTGTTGTCTGCCACGTCGACGGCAGCCGTGCTCCGTTCCGCCACCGTCGTTCCTGCCTCCCCATCCGTTGCGCTTCGTCAGACGCCAAAGCCAATTGTGCCCACAGTCCGGTGCTATGCACGACACGCGGTAGCGAACGATGGTTGTGCGGTAGCGCTCATCTCAGCGTCCGAGACGCCCGCGGACCATGCCGACCATCGAGTTGAGCTCCGCAATCCGCATCTTTCGGGCGGCCACGAAGAACACACCGATGAGTGCGACACCACCCGCGACCAGCGCCACCAGGGAGCTGAGCGCCCCCGTGCCCATGGTCCGCAGGATCGCGAACCCGACGGCACCGCCCACCAGGGCCGCCGGGAGCGACGCCCCGATGAGCCGGGTGTACGTACGTGCCACCTGTGCGCCGTCCAGATCGCCCCCCAGCCGTGCGCGCAGGCGGCGCCATGCCACACCCACTCCGACCACGTAGGCGAGGCCGTAGGCGGCTCCCATGCCGACGACGGCCCACCGGGCGGGCAGGACGAAGAAGCAGAGCGCCGAGGCCGCCGCGTTGACCGCGGCCACGATGACGGTGTTGTAGAACGGCGTGCGCGTGTCCTCGTAGGCGTAGAAGCCGCGCAGGACGACGTACTGGACCGAGTACGGAATAAGGCCGAGTCCGAAGGCCATCAGGGTGTAGCCGATGTTCTGCGCGCCTGAGCCGGAGCCCGCGTACAGCAGCGTCGCCATCGGGACGCCGAGGGCGAGGAAGGCGAAGGCGCACGGCACGATCGCCACCGCCGAGGTGCGCAGCCCGTACGAGATGTCGTCACGGACGGCGGCGGGGTCGCCGTCGTTCGCGGAGCGGGAGATGCGCGGCAGGACGGCGGTCATGACCGAGACCGTGATGATGGCCTGCGGCATCTGCCACAGGAGCAGCGCGTAGTTGTACGCGGTGATGCCCGTGCCGGAGTGGCCCTGGTCGGAGGCGGTCGTGCCGGCGCTGGTGGCCAGCTGGGTGACGACGACCATGCCGATCTGGTTGGCGAGGACGAAGAAGAAGGTCCACTTCGCGAGCCGCGCGGCCTTGCCGAGGCCGTGCCCGCGCCAGTCGAAGCGCAGGCGCAGCTTGAAGCCGGCCTCGCGCAGGTACGGGAGCATGGCCAGCGACTGCACGACGAGGCCGAGCAGCGTGCCGAGGCCGAGGAGGCGGACGCCGTCCGGCGTGATGTTGGCGGGGGCGACGCCCGAGTCGGTGAAGCTGCCGAAGGCCCAGATGAAGGCGCCGAAGGTGGTGATGACCACGATGTTGTTGAGGACCGGGGTCCACATCATGGCGCCGAAGCGGCCGCGGGCGTTGAGGATCTGCCCGAGCACGACGTGCACGCCCATGAAGAACATGGTCGGGATGCAGAAGCGCGCGAACGTGACGGTGACTTCCATGCGGACGGGGTTGTCCGCGATCGTCGGCGACATCAGCCGCACGAACATCGGGGCCGCCACCACACAGATGACGGTGACACCGGCGAGCAGCACCATGACCAGGGTGAGCAGCCGGTTGGCGTAGCCCTCGCCGCCGTCCTCGTCCTTCTTCATGGCGCGTACGAGCTGCGGGATGAACACCGCGTTCAGGGCGCCGCCGCCGACCAGGACGTAGATCATCGTCGGCAGGGTGTTCGCGACCTGGTACGAGTCGTTGAGCGTGGCGACGCCGATCGCTGCCGCCATGACGAGCGTGCGCAGGAAGCCGGTGAGGCGGGAGACGATCGTGCCCGCCGCCATCAGGGCGCTCGACTTCAGCAGGCTCGACGCCCGGCCGCCCGACTTCGCGGCGGGTGCCTGTGCGGGCGCCGGGGCCGGGTCCGGCGCGGGGGCGGGGACGATCGGCTGGTCGGCGGGTGCGTAGCCGCCGTCGAGGGGCTGCTGGTAGCCGCCGCCCTGGGGGTAGCCCTCCTGGTGCCCGTTGCCCTGCTGGTATCCGTTGCCCTGGGGATAGCCCTGGCCCTGGCCCTGCGGGTATCCGTGGCCCTGCGGGTAGTTGCCGTCCTGCTGGTAACCGGCCTGCTGGTAACCGCCCTGCTGATGTCCGCCCTGCTGGTACGCGCCCTGCTGGTAACCGCCCTGCTGGTACTCGGCCTGCTGGTATTCGGTCTGTCGGCCGTGGTACCCGCTGGGCTGCTGGTCGCGGTAGAGATGAGCGAAGGCGTCCGGCTCGTGGTACTCCTCGCCGGCCTGGGTGACCAGGTCGTCGACGCCCACGAACTGCGTCGTACGGGCGTCGTCGCCGTACGGGAGGTGCTGCGTCGGGCCCTCCGGCTCGGGGGCCGGGGGCTGCGCCCAGACACGGGGGTCCGGCGCGTGCTCCGAGACGGGCGGCCGGCCGTAGAGCGGCTGCTGGGGGTAGGTGCCGGGCGGCGGCGGGGGGTGTGCCGCGCGGTCGTAGAGCGCTTCGGCCACCGGGTCCTGGGCGGAGAGGTCCTGCCCGCGGTAGGGATCCTGGTCGTAGGCGTCCTGGAGGTACGTGTCGGGCGCGGGCTGCGGGGGGATCTGCTGCCCGTGGTCGCCGGAGCCCGGGGGCGGGCCGTCGGCCGGGTCAGAGCCACCCGAGCCCTGGCCACGGTCACCGTTGTACGGCGCGTTCATGGATTACCCCACCTCATCGTCCCCGGGCCCACCGGCCACGACATCGCTCAACGGTCCACTCTCTCACCCGTGTCCGATGGGGCGGTGCTTTCCGGAGCGGTGTCCGGTGTCGGGTCACTCGGCTGCTCGGGGTCGCCCTCTCCGGGCGCGGTCCCGTTCCCGTCCTCGGGCCCCTCGTCCGGGCCGTTCTCGGGTCCTTCGTCGGGACCTTCCTCGGATCCCGCGTCCGGGCCCTCCGCGGCCCGCTTGCGCGCCGCGCGCTTGCGCTGCGTGTACATCCGGAACCCGGCGAGCACGAGGAGCAGCAGGCCACCGGCGATGACCAGCATGACCGCGAGGGTGAACTCGGTGACGTTGACCTCGAAGTGCACGGCGTCGCCGTAGGGCTGCCCGTCCTCCGTGTAGAGCTGGGCGTAGACCGGGACCGGGCCGTTGGCCTTGGTCGTGGTGGTGAACTTCACCGACTGGGAGTGCCCGCCGTCGATCTTGACCTGCTTCTCCTCGTACCGCCCGTCACCGATCTTCAGACGGGTGGGATTCGTCGAGTACAGCCGCAGGGTCAGGTGCTCCACGCCCTGCACCAGGTTGTTCTGTACGGACACCGGGATCGTCGCGCTGCGTCCGGAGAGTTTCGCGTCGGACCTCGCGATCAGCGAGACCTGTCCGGTGAGGTCCTCCAGATAGTCCTGGACACCGTCGCGGTACGTGGTGGCCTCCGCCGGGCGGCCGCGCCAGGACGTGGACATCCCGCGGTCTATGGCCCGCCTGAACGGGGTGACCACACGGTCCTTCTTGGTGAGGATCACCTGGAAGCGTTCCAGCATGCCCTGCGTGTCACGGATGGTCGTGAAGGCCGACTGCGGCAGCTCCCGCTTGCGCAGCGCGGCCGGGTACGACGCCGCGGACGGCACCCGGGTCGTGGCCTGCGGGTCCGGCGTCGCCTTCGCCGCGGCGGTCAGCCCCTGAGGCTGTGTCCACGTGCCTTCCTGGAGGGCCGTAAGACCCTTGGCCATCGCCTGGGCCTGGCTGGCCGTGGGCATGCGCTGCGGAGCGATCACGATGCTGCGCTGCTTGCCCGGGACCTGCTGGTTGAGCATGAGGCTCTGGGAGACGAATTTCTGCACGGCGAGCGTGGAGTTCTCGGCCACCGTCATGTCGCCCTCGAACGCGGTGGACAGGCGCGCGTCGGCCACCACCGCCGTCGTACCGCCGCCGATCGGCCTGGCCGCGGTCGGCGCGTACGGAAGGGCCGTGCTCTCCCGCAGGCTGTCGCTGCGGGCGATCACCGTATGGGCGCCCGCCGAGGTGGAGACGTCCACGATCGACGGGTCGACGGCTCCCTCGGCGGGCCACGCGAAGTCCGTGCTCGGCGTGGTGTGCAGAATCCCCTCCACCGCGCTGACACCGGCTTCGGTGGCCTCCTTGAGGTGGCTGAGGGAGCCGGTGACGGTCTTGCCGGTGTGCGCGAGCGACGCGAGGTCGGGGTCGGCGAAGGGGAGGGCGACGACCTTCTTGTCCTTGACGGCGGCTTCGAGGTCGTTCAGCCACTGCTTGGCGACGGCCTGGTGCTTGCCCGCCCTGGTGGTCTTCCCGTCGGAGTTCCGGATCCGATAGCTCTCCGTCATCGCCTCGACCGAGGCGAGCGTGTCCGGGTCGATCACCCACGTGACGTCGAGGTCGCTGCCGAGCGCGAGCAACTGCTGAAGACGTCCGCCCGCGGCCAGCTCGTCGGCCAGTTCATCGTTCTTGAAGACGGGCGTCTGCTGTTCGTCGGACCCGGTCTCCGCGGTGAGATGCGTCTCGGAGATGAGCGGCCAGAGATACGTCGTCTTCGTCTTGGTCTCGGCGGCATCGGGCTGCCACGGCAGAAAGGTGCGCTGAATGCCGAGCACCTGGGGGTAGGGCTGCGCGGCGCTCTGACCGGTGAGGGTCACACCGAGCTGATAGACGCCGTCCGCCCCCAGGTCGAGCGCCTTGACCGGTACGGAGATGCTGAAGTCCGTCCGCACGCCGGGCACGAGCTTGGCGATCTTGTCGACGTACTTGCCGCCCACCTCGGTGCCGTCGGCCCCCGGCTGGAAGCTCTCACGCTTCGCGGCGCTGTCGATGGCGCTCCGGCCGTTGAGAGGCGGTCCGACGCGCAGCCCGACCTTCCCCCCGGTCACCGTCTGCTTGCCGGTGTTGGTGACCGTGCCGGAGACCGTCACCGTGTCGCCCTCGCCGGGAGCGGCGGGGGTGAGCTCGTCCAGCGAGACGTCGACGGGGCCGGAATCAGTGGCGGCGGCCACCGGCGCGCTCGGCACCGCGGCATCCGCGGCCGGACTCACCGGGGCCTGAAGGAGGCCGGCCAGCAAAGGGGTACCCACCAGCAGTGCTGCGGTGCGCCGCAGCCACCGGCGGGCAGGTGTGGGGCTTGTCCCCGGGAAATCTGCCGCCTCGGCCACGCGTTCGCCTATCCCTCGTCGTCAGTGGTCGTCGGTTGTGCGTCCACGCATGGTAACGATGCGCGCTGTGGCGAAGTGCCGCGGACTGGTCCACGTGATCGGAAGAGGTGGCCCCGGCGCCGGAGCGCGCCCTGTACGCCCGTCGGACCCGGCAGGAATCGGTTCGGCTCAGGTGGCCCGGTGCACGTACCCTTTTCTGTTGTGCCGAACGCCAATGAAGACAATCCCAGCGCACTGAGCCAGGTGCAGCGCCGCGCGGTCAGCGAACTGCTGCGGGTGTCCCCTGTCGCGGACGAGCTCGCCCGCCGATTCCAGGAGGCCGGGTTCTCTCTCGCCCTGGTCGGCGGCTCGGTCAGGGACGCCCTCCTTGGCCGGCTCGGCAACGACCTGGACTTCACGACGGACGCCCGCCCCGAGGACGTGCTGAAGATCGTGCGGCCCTGGGCCGACGCCGTATGGGAGGTAGGGATCGCCTTCGGCACGGTCGGCTGCCAGAAGGAGGCCCGCGTCGGAGACACCGACCAGAGCTTCGAGATCGAGGTCACGACCTACCGGTCGGAGGCGTACGACAGGACCTCCCGCAAGCCCGAGGTGTCCTACGGCGACTCCATCGAGGAGGACCTCGTCCGCCGCGACTTCACCGTGAACGCGATGGCCGTGGCGCTGCCCGAGAAGGAGTTCGTCGACCCGCACGGCGGCCTCCAGGACCTGTCGGGGCGTGTCCTGCGCACCCCTGGGACCCCCGAGGAGTCCTTCTCGGACGACCCGCTGCGGATGTTGCGGGCCGCGCGCTTCGCCGCGCAGCTCGACTTCGAGGTGGCGCCCGAGGTCGTCTCCGCGATGAAGGCCATGGCCGAGCGCATCGACATCGTCTCCGCGGAGCGCGTGCGGGACGAGCTCAACAAACTGATCCTCTCCGCGCACCCGCGCCAGGGCCTCGCTCTCCTCGTCGACACCGGCCTCGCGGAGCGGGTTCTGCCGGAGCTGCCCGCGCTCCGGCTGGAGCGGGACGAGCACCACCGCCACAAGGACGTCTACGACCACTCGCTGATCGTCCTGGAGCAGGCGATCGCGCTGGAGACGGACGGCCCCGACCTGACGCTTCGGCTCGCCGCGCTGCTGCATGACATCGGCAAGCCGAAGACCCGGCGCTTCGAGGACGACGGCCGGGTCTCCTTCCACCACCACGAGGTGGTCGGCGCCAAGATGGTCAAGAAGCGCATGACGGCACTCAAGTACTCCAACGAGCTCGTCAAGGACGTTTCACGCCTGGTCGAGCTGCACCTGCGCTTCCACGGCTACGGCACCGGCGAGTGGACGGACTCGGCCGTACGGCGCTACGTGCGCGACGCCGGGCCGCTGCTGGAGCGCCTGCACAAGCTGACCCGCTCGGACTGCACGACGCGCAACAAGCGCAAGGCGAACGCGCTGTCGCACGCGTACGACGGTCTGGAGGAGCGCATCGCCCGGCTCCAGGAGCAGGAGGAGCTGGATTCCATCCGCCCCGATCTCGACGGCAACGAGATCATGGAGGTCCTGGACGTGCGTCCCGGTCCGGTGATCGGCCAGGCCTACAAGTTCCTGCTGGAGCTGAGGCTGGAGAACGGGCCGATGGAGCGGGAGGCGGCGGAGGCGGCGCTCAAGGAATGGTGGGCCGCGCAGAGCTGACCGGGCCCCGGTCGGTGTGTTTCACGTGAAACACACCACCGGTCCCATATACACCGAGGGGCACTGTTTCACGTGAAACAGTGCCCCTCGGCATGAAACCTGTGAACCCTGCGTCAGGTCAGACGCCCTTGGTGCAGAGCAGGAACTCGTCGCCCTTGCCGGTCTCCGCGTAGAAGCCGGTGGCGCCTTCCACCTTGCGGCACTCGGACTCCGCGGTGAGCTGCGTGAAGTGGCCGTCGATCTTCTTGATGACCTTGGACTCCGCCTCGGATGACGAGCAGTCCACGACCTCCATGCGCTGCGAGGAGGAAGAGGCGGCCTTCAGGCAGTCGCCGACCGCCGCGGTCTCCGCGTCATCCCGGCTGGACCACCAGCCGAACGCGATGAGGATCACGACGACCACCGCTCCGGCGGCCCGCAGGTAGGTCTTGATGGGGCGGCGCCGCGGCTGGGGCGGAGGCACCGGCCCGCCCTGGTTGAAGCCCGGATACGGCTGCTGCGGGACGCCGGGCTGGCCCTGCTGCGGAGGGTAAGGGGCGCCGCCCTGCGGCTGACCGTAGGGGTTCTGGCCCTGCGGCTGGCCATAGGGGTTCTGACCCTGGGGCGGGTAAGGAGCTTGGCCCTGGGGCGGCGGCGGAGTGGTCACTTTGGGAATCCCCCTAGAACGAGAGCGCGATGGCGCGGATACGACGTCCGTAAGTTACCGAGGCGGGGTGGCCTCTCAGAAGCCGAGAGAGGCTCTGTGGCACTGATGTGACACTTACTGCACGTCAAACCGGGCCATAGACGCAGCAACCGCTGCGTAGAGCAGCGCCACCCCGATGACCAGTGGGGCCGATCGTCCGTCCGGGGGCAGGACCAGCGCCGCCACCGCGGCCGCTCCCACGAAGGCGACGTTGAAGAGGACGTCGTAGAGGGAGAAGATCCGGCCACGGAAGCCGTCGTCCACCGTGGACTGCACCACCGTGTCCGTGGCGATCTTCGCGCCCTGGGTCGTCAGGCCGAGGGCGAAGGCGGCGACCAGGAGGGGTGCGGGCGCGAAGAACAGGCCGAGTGCCGGTTCCAGGACCGCTGCCGAGCCCGCGCAGACGACGATCCAGCCGCCGGCCCCGAAGCGTCCCACCGCGGCCGGTGTGACCACGGCCGCCACGAAGAAGCCCGCCCCGGAGACGCCGAGGGCGAGCCCGAGCAGCGCGAGCCCCTCGGACTCCGATGACGACCAGGCGTACCGGCACAGCATCAGGACCATGACCGTCAGGGCGCCGTAGCAGAACCGCAGCACCGTCATGGCGGCGAGCGCGCGCAGGGCCGCCGGGCGTTGCCGCAGGTGCCGGAGGCCAGAGCTGAGCCCGCGGGCCGTGCCGGCGAGCGCCGCCGCGAGCCGTGGCCGGGCCGGGCCGGGATCGGGGCCGAGCAGTTCGCGGGCCATGCGCAGCGAGGCGAACGCGGCACACAGGTAGAGGGTTGCCGCGAGGAGGACCACCGCCGCGTCGGAGTCCGACGCCACCAGACGTACGACGAAGGCGAGGCCACCGCCCGCGGTCGCGGCGAGGGTCCCCGCGGTCGGCGAGAGGGAATTGGCGATGACCAGGCGGTCCGTGTCGACCACACGGGGAAGGGCGGCGGAAAGACCGGCCAGGACGAAGCGGTTGACGGCCGTGACGCAGAGCGCGGAGGCGTAGAAGAGCCAGTCGGGTACGCCGCTGAGCATCAGCACGGCGGTCAGCGCGGCGAGCGCGGTCCGCAGGAGGTTGCCGTACAGGAAGACCTGGCGGCGCTGCCAGCGGTCGAGCAGGACCCCGGCGAAGGGTCCGACCAGCGAGTACGGGAGGAGCAGCACGGCCATGGCCGAGGCGATCGCCCCTGGTGAGGCCTGTTTCTCGGGGGAGAAGACGACGTAGGTGGCGAGCGCGACCTGGTAGACCCCGTCGGCGCTCTGGGAGACCAGCCGTACGGCGAGCAGACGTCGGAAGTCCCGCAGGCGCAGAAGGACACGCAGGTCACCGACGACAGCCATGGGACTCACCCTCGTATTAGGACTCACATGCGAGGAGGGCCCCCGAGCGCAATGCCCGGGGACCCTCGACGCGCGGCAAGGAAGGGGCGCTTAGCGCTCGACCTCGCCCTTGATGAACTTCTCGACGTTGTCGTACGCCTCGTCGTCGAAGTACTGGACCGGCGGGGACTTCATGAAGTACGAGGACGCGGAGAGGATCGGGCCGCCGACACCGCGGTCCTTGGCGATCTTCGCGGCGCGCAGGGCGTCGATGATGACACCCGCCGAGTTCGGGGAGTCCCAGACCTCGAGCTTGTACTCCAGGTTCAGCGGGACGTCACCGAAGGCGCGGCCTTCGAGGCGGACGTACGCCCACTTGCGGTCGTCGAGCCACGCGACGTAGTCCGACGGGCCGATGTGGACGTTGTCCTCGCCCAGGTCGCGGTCGCGGATCTGCGACGTGACGGCCTGCGTCTTCGAGATCTTCTTCGACTCGAGGCGGTCGCGCTCCAACATGTTCTTGAAGTCCATGTTGCCGCCGACGTTCAGCTGCATGGTGCGCTCGAGGCGGACACCGCGGTCCTCGAACAGCTTCGCCATCACACGGTGCGTGATGGTGGCGCCGACCTGCGACTTGATGTCGTCGCCGACGATCGGGACACCGGCCTCGGTGAACTTGTCCGCCCACTCCTTGGTGCCGGCGATGAAGACCGGCAGAGCGTTGACGAACGCGACCTTGGCGTCGATGGCGCACTGCGCGTAGAACTTCGCGGCGTCCTCGGACCCGACGGGCAGGTAGCAGACGAGGACGTCGACCTTGCGGTCCTTGAGGATCTGGACGATGTCGACCGGAGCCTCGTCGGACTCCTCGATGGTCTGGCGGTAGTACTTGCCCAGGCCGTCGAGGGTGTGGCCGCGCTGGACGGAGACGCCCTTGCTCGGCACGTCGCAGATCTTGATGGTGTTGTTCTCGCTGGCGCCGATGGCGTCCGAAAGGTCGAGGCCGACCTTCTTCGCGTCGACGTCGAAGGCGGCGACGAACTCGACGTCACCGACGTGGTACTCGCCGAACTGGACGTGCATCAGGCCCGGGACCTTGGCGTCCGGGTCGGCGTCCTTGTAGTACTCGACGCCTTGGACCAGCGAGGCGGCGCAGTTGCCCACGCCGACGATGGCTACGCGAACCGAACCCATTCCGGTTGCTCCCTGTGTGATCTCGGTATTCCGGATGAGACCCGGCGGAATGCTGGGTCTCACTTGGTGGGGTCATCGGACGGATCCGGCGGCGGGTCGTTCTCCCGCCGCCGGGGCAGGCCCGCCGACTCCCCGGATGTGCTGTCCTGCTGAGCGGAACCCTGGGAGGCGGACCGTTGCTGGTCCCGCCCCGCGCGTTCGCTCTCGATGAGCTCGTTCAGCCAGCGCACTTCGCGCTCCACGGACTCCATGCCGTGCCGCTGCAGCTCAAGCGTGTAGTCGTCGAGGCGCTCCCGGGTACGGGCCAGGGAGGCGCGCATCTTCTCCAGACGCTCTTCGAGGCGGCTGCGGCGGCCCTCGAGCACCCGCATGCGTACGTCCCGCGAGGTCTGGCCGAAGAAGGCGAAGCGGGCGGCGAAGTGCTCGTCCTCGTACGCGTCGGGGCCGGTCTGCGAGAGCAGGTCCTCGAAGTGTTCCTTACCTTCCGCCGTCAACCGATAGACGATCTTGGCGCGACGCCCTGTGAGTGGAGCGGCGAGGGCGTCCTCGGAAGTGCTGCCCGTTTCCTCGATCAACCAGCCGTTGGCGACCAGCGTCTTGAGGCAGGGGTAGAGCGTCCCGTAGCTGAAGGCGCGGAACACTCCCAGCGATGTATTGAGGCGTTTCCGCAGCTCATAGCCGTGCATCGGGGACTCGCGGAGCAGTCCGAGGACGGCGAATTCCAGGATGCCGGAGCGCCTGCTCATCTTCGCCTCCCGTCTGCCGCGGTCCTTCAGTACGGCCTTTATGCCGAGCTGATGTATCGACTCGATACATCGAGACGATAGAACGGTGACCGGGCTGAGACAAGAGGGGGCACGGTGAACGGCGTCACATCACCGATTCGTAGGAAGGAACTTGCCTGATTTGGGGTGAACTTCGGCTCTAGGAGGTTTTGACGGTGCGTAGTCTGTGCGCCATGTATGCCACCGGGAACCATGTGACGCCAGGGAGCGTCGTCGTCCCTGGTGTAGTGCGGGTGGGCGCCAGAATGGGCGCATCCGCACTTCGGGGGGACCGGAAACCAGCCGCCGTTTCCAGGCGCGGACAGCTGCGCCTGCCCGAGGAGTAATCGTTCGATGAGCGAGCACCGTCGCAAACCGCCGCAGCCGCAGGGCGGCGGACGCGCCGCGGCCAGGCGTGGCGCCCCAGGAGTGCCGTCGGGCCGCCGCGCGGCCCCGCGAGATGCCACCGGATCGCCTTCTTCCTCCCATGAGCCGCACGGATCCGGGACCGGAGACGGCGCAGACCGTCCCTACGGCGGCCGGGCCGAGGCCCGGCGCGCCGCCCAGCGCAGCGGCTCGGTCGGTGCGAACGTCGGCCGCCGCCGGGCTGCCGACGGCGCCGGCGGCGGGCGCGGCGGTGGCGGCGGCCGTCGTGGTGGCGGCGGAGCCGGGGGCGCCGGTGGGGCCGGGCGCGGCAGGGGCCGTGGTCCGCAGCCGCCCGGCAAGAAGCGGTTCATCGACTATCCGCGCGCGGGCAGGCGGGGCGCACGGCGCTGGGTGCCGTCGTGGCGCCTGGTCTCCGGCCTGTTCATCGGCTTCCTCGGCAGCTTGATGGCGGTCGCCGGCATCTCGTACGCCCTGGTGGAGGTGCCGGAGGTCGACAAGGCCGCCACGGCCCAGAACAACGTCTACTTCTGGGACGACAACACGCAGATGGTCGCGACGGGCGGTGAGCGCAACCGGCAGATCATCGACTACGACGACATCCCCGAAGAGATGCGCTACGCCGTCATGTCGGCGGAGAACAAGACGTTCGAGGACGACAAGGGCGTCGACCCCATGGGCATCACGCGTGCCCTGGTCAACATGGCCAAGGGCGGGCAGACCCAGGGTGGCTCCACGATCACCCAGCAGTACGTGAAGAACGCGCGCCTGGGCGACCAGTCGCAGACGTTCAGCCGTAAGTTCAAAGAGCTCTTCATCTCCATAAAGGTCGGCCGGACCGTCTCCAAGGAAGCCATCATGGCCGGCTACCTCAACACCGCCTATTACGGGCGTGGGGCGTACGGCATCCAGGCGGCCGCCCGGGCGTACTTCGACAAGGAAGCCAAGGAGCTCAACCCGAGCGAGTGCGCTCTCCTCGCGACGGTGCTCAAGGGCGCCACGTACTACGACCCCGCCGGTGCCCCCGAGATCGATCCCGCGGCCAGCAAGGAAGACAACACCGCGCGCGCCAAGAAGCGGTGGAAGTGGATCCTCGACGAAGAGGTCAAGGACGGCCATCTGACGGCGGAGCGGCGGAACAAGTACACGACGTTCCCCAAGCTCCAGAACCCGCGGTCCAACATCGACCTGGCCGGCCAGACCGGCTACCTCGTGGACCTGGCCAAGGCGTACGTCATAAAGAACACCGACATCACCGACGAGCAGCTCCGGCAGGGCGGCTACGAGATCCACACGACCTTCAACAAGGAGAAGGTCAAGGCGCTCGAGAAGTCGGTGAACAAGGTCCGCGAGGCGAAGATCAAGCCGAAGCTGCGGCCGGACAAGGACACGCACGTCCAGTTCGGCGGCGCCTCCGTGGATCCGAAGGACGGCGCGATCAAGGCCATCTACGGCGGTGAGGACGCGACGAAGCACTTCACCAACAACGCCGACCAGACCGGTGCGCAGGTCGGTTCGACGTACAAGCCGTTCGTGCTGGCCGCGGCCTTCAAGCACGGTGTGCGCGACCCCGACGGCCCCGAGGAGCAGGGCGACGCCCAGCGCACGGTCGTCAACCCGAAGAGCCTGTACAGCGGCAAGAACGAGCTGAAGATCCAGAACTACGACGGAAGCGTCTGGACCGACCGCGACGGCAAGCAGTGGAACCAGAAGAACGACGGTGACCAGTCGTACAACCGGCCGACCTACCAGATCGACCTGCGTGAGGCGATGCGGGAGTCGGTCAACTCGGCGTATGTGCAGCTGGGCATGGACGTCGGCCTGGACAAGGTCAAGCAGACGGCCATCGAGGCCGGCCTCAAGGACGACACCTCCATGGCCAGCGCCAACTACCCGTCGTTCTCGCTCGGCACCTCCTCACCGAGCGCGATCCGCATGGCCGGGGCGTACTCGACGTTCGCGGCCAGCGGCAAGCAGAACGAGCCGTACTCGGTCTCCGAGGTCCAGCACAAGGGCAACTCGGTCTACGAGCACCCGAGCAAGACCCAGCAGGCCTTCTCCCCGGAGGTGGCCGACAACGTCACCGACGTGCTGAGGACCGTCGTGGAGAAGGGCACCGGCACCTCGGCCCAGCTCGGCAACCGGCAGGTGGCCGGCAAGACCGGTACGACGGACGGCAACAAGTCCGCCTGGTTCGTCGGATACACCCCCCAGCTGTCGACGGCGGTCAGCATGTACCGGCTCGACGACGACGAGACCAACAAGAAGCGCCAGTTCCTGGAGATGTTCGGCACGGGTGGCGAGGCGAAGATCCACGGCGCCTCGTTCCCCGCGCAGATCTGGCAGGACTACATGAAGCAGGCGCTCAAGGGCGTTCCTCCGAAGCCCTTCCCGGTGCCGGAACCGATCGGCGACATCGTCGGTGAGACGCCGCCTCCGCCGCCGTCCCCGTCCGCGACCGAGGAGGAGACGAAGGAGCCTACGTCGGCACCGCCCTCGGAGACCGAGACGACGAAACCGCCCACGAAGTCCCCCGAGCCCAGCGATACCTGCGACCAGTTCGACTGGGACTGCAACCACAACGGTGGCGCGGACGGTGGAGGCGACGACGGCGGTCCGGGTGGCGGACCGGGTGGTGGCCCGGGCGATGAGTCGTCACCGGCCACACAGGATCCGCCGGGCCAAGAGGACGGCGGAGGGATCTTCGACTGACGCCGGCCTGACCGTCGGGTCGAGCGAGCCCCGCCGGATGTTTCACGTGAAACGAGGACCGTCGCACCGACCGGTGCGGCGGTCCTCTCCGCGTTCTCAGTCGTGTACGGCAGGATGGCGGGCATGCCCAGTGCAGACCCCAGCGCCGGCCCCGGCGCAGAGACACCGAGCACGAGCGCGTACGAACCCGTGCGACCGCAGGAGCCGGAGCCGGTACGGCCGACGAAGGAGGACGAGGTCGCCCGGGCCGGCAGCGAGCTGATCGGCGGCCCCATCGGCCGGAGAGTGCTGTACGCGGCGACCCGGTGGTCCCCGGTGCGCATCATCGCGCTGGTCGCGATCGGGATGTTCGCGCTCGGCATGGTCCAGAAGATGCCGTGCTACAACGGCGCATGGTTCGTCGGAGCCAGCTCCCAGTACACGCACGCGTGCTACTCCGACATCCCGCACCTCTACCAGGGACGCGGCTTCGCCGACGGCCTCGTGCCGTACTTCGACAAGCTCCCCGGTGACATGGAGTACCTCGAGTATCCGGTCCTGACCGGGGCCTTCATGGAGGTGGCCTCCTGGGTGACGCCCGGCAGCGGCTCCATGCAGCACCAGGAGAAGATCTACTGGATGGTCAACGCCGGGATACTGATGGCCTGCGTGGCGGTCGTCGCCGTCTGTGTCGCGCGTACTCACCGGCGCCGTCCCTGGGACGCGCTCCTGGTCGCCCTCGCCCCGGCACTGGCGCTGACGGCCACCATCAACTGGGATCTGCTCGCCGTCGCCTTCTCGTCCGCGGCGATGCTGATGTGGTCACGCTCGCGCGCCCTGGCCTTCGGTGTGCTGCTCGGGCTCGCCACAGCCGCCAAGCTGTACCCCTTCCTGCTCCTGGGCCCCCTGCTGATCCTCTGCTGGCGTGCGGGGCGCTGGCGGGAGTTCGGGGCCGCGCTGTTCGGTACCGCGGGGATCTGGCTGGTGGTCAACCTGCCGGTGATGCTGTTCGCGGGCGACGGCTGGTCGAAGTTCTACTCCTTCAGCAAGGAGCGCCCCGTCGACTTCGGCTCGTTCTGGCTGATCCTCTCCCAGCGCATGGACTCGCCGCTGAGCACCGAGACGGTCAACACCCTCGCCATGGCGTTGATGCTGCTTGCCTGCCTGGGCGTCGGTGCGCTCGGGCTGACCGCGCCGCGCAGGCCGCGCTTCGCGCAGCTCGCCTTCCTGCTGGTGGCCGCCTTCATCCTCACCAACAAGGTCTACTCACCGCAGTACGTCCTGTGGCTCATTCCTCTCGCCGCGCTCGCCAGGCCACGCTGGCGCGACTTCCTGATCTGGCAGGCGTGCGAGGTCGCGTACTTCCTCGGGATCTGGATGTACCTCGCGTACACGACCAGCGGAGACGCCCACAAGGGGCTGCCCACCGAGGGCTACCAGGCGGTGATCGCCGTCCATCTGCTGGGGACGCTGTACCTGTGCGCCGTGGTCGTACGGGACATCCTGATGCCAGAGCGGGACGTGGTCCGGCGGAGCGGGGACGACGACCCTTCGGGCGGTGTCCTGGACGGCGCCGAGGACGTCTTCGTGCTGGGGGCCGCGGCCTATCCGGCGCGGACCATGGCGCACTCCACCACGGGACCCACCGTGAAGTGGGGAACGGCCACCGATCTGTCCCGCTGAACGGCTCACGGACGAAGGGGCCGGACGCGACGTGAGTCGTGTCCGGCCCCTTCGGCGTACCTACGGGGTGTCCTGGAGCCTCAGCGGTCGACCATCCGGTCGAACTGCGTCGTGGTGTGCCGCAGATGGGCCACCAGCTCCTCACCGACCTTCGGCTCCGGCGCGTCGGAGGGCACGAAGAGGATGGACACCTGCATGTGCGGCGGCTCCGCGAACCAGCGCTGCTTCCCCGCCCAGACGAACGGCGAGAGGTTGCGGTTGACGGTCGCGAGGCCCGCGCGGGCCACGCCCTTGGCGCGCGGCATCATGCCGTGCAGCGCCTTCGGGGCCTCCAGGCCGACGCCGTGCGAGGTGCCGCCCGCGACGACGACCAGCCAGCCGTCGGAGGCCGCCTTCTGCTGGCGGTAGCCGAAGCGGTCCCCCTTGGCGACCGCGGTGACGTCGAGGACGGCGCCGCGGTACTCGGTGGCCTCGTGGTCGCCGAGCCAGAGGTTCGTGCCGATGCGCGCGCGGAAGCGGGTCTGCGGGAACTGCTGCTGGAGGCGGACCAGTTCACCGGCCTTGAGGTGGCTGACGAACATCGTGTGCAGCGGAAGACGCGCCGCGCGCAGGCGGTCCATCCAGCCGATGACCTCCTCGACGGCGTCCGAGCCGTCGGTGCGGTCCAGCGGCAGGTGGAGGGCGAAGCCCTCGAGCCGTACGTCCTCGATGGCGGCGTGCAGCTGCGGCAGGTCCTGCTCGCTGACGCCGTGGCGCTTCATCGAGGACATGACCTCGATGACCACGCGGGCGCCCACGAGGCCGTGCACGCCGTCGAGCGACGAGACGGAGCGGATGACGCGGTCGGGCAGCGGCACGGGCTCCTCGCCCCGCCGGAACGGCGTCAGGACCAGCAGGTCACCGCCGAACCAGTCCTTGATCCGGGCCGCTTCGTAGGTGGTGCCCACGGCGAGGATGTCGGAGCCGAAGCGCGTGGCTTCCTCGGCCAGGCGCTCATGCCCGAAGCCGTAGCCGTTGCCCTTGCAGACCGGGACGATGCCCGGAAACTGCTCCAGCACGTGCTTGTGGTGTGCCCGCCAGCGCGCGGTGTCGACATAGAGCGTGAGCGCCATGGCTGGATCCCGGACCTTTCTCGTGTCTGCGGTCTAGTCAGAGGTGTGGAAGGGAATTGTGCGGGATCAGCGGCGTGACATGTAGATGTCGAGCGCCTTGTGCAGCAGCTTGTTGAGCGGGAAGTCCCACTCGCCGATGTACTCGGCGGCCTCACCGCCGGTGCCCACCTTGAACTGGATCAGGCCGAAGAGGTGGTCCGTCTCGTCCAGGGAGTCGGAGATGCCGCGCAGGTCGTAGACCGTCGCCCCCATGGCGTACGCGTCGCGGAGCATCCGCCACTGCATCGCGTTCGAGGGCCTGACCTCACGCCCGATGTTGTCCGAGGCGCCGTAGGAGTACCAGACGTGTCCGCCGACGACGAGCATCGTGGCGGCCGAGAGGTTCACGCCGTTGTGCCGCGCGAAGTACAGCCGCATGCGGTTGGGGTCCTCGGAGTTGAGGGCCTGCCACATCTGCTGGAAGTAGCCGAGGGGCCGCGGGCGGAACTTGTCGCGGATGGCCGTGATCTCGTAGAGACGCTGCCACTCGGCGAGGTCCTGGTAGCCGCCCTGGACGACCTCGACGCCGGCCTTCTCGGCCTTCTTGATGTTCCGTCGCCAGAGCTGGTTGAAGCCCTTCTGGACCTCGTCCAGGGAGCGGTTGGCCAGCGGCACCTGGAAGACGAAGCGGGGCTGTACGTCGCCGAATCCGGCGTCGCCGTCCTCGCCCTGCTGCCAGCCCATGCGGCGCAGCCGGTCGGAGACCTCGAAGGCGCGCGGCTCGATGTGCGTCGCCTCGGTGTCGCGGAGGCGCTTCACGTCCGGGTTCTGGATGCCCGCCTTGATCGCCGGGGCGTCCCAGCGGCGGATCACGACGGGCGGGCCCATCTTCACGGAGAAGGCACCCTGCTGCTTGAGGTGCGCCAGCATCGGCTGGAGCCACTCGTCCAGGTTCGGGGCGTACCAGTTGATGACCGGGCCCTCGGGGAGGTACGCGAGATAGCGCTTCAGCTTGGGCAGCTGTCGGTAGAGCACCAGGCCCGCGCCGACCAGCTGGCCGGTCCTGTCGTCGAACCAGCCCAGGTTCTCCGAGCGCCATTCGCTCTTCACGTCAGCCCATGCCGGGACCTGGCAATGACTCGCCGACGGCAGCGTCTGGATATAGGCCAGATGCTGCTCGCGACTGATGGTCCTCAGGGTCAGACTCATTCGGGGCGCTCCTCGGGCTGGTGTGTCCCCATGGGTTCAGGGGCTCCGGCTCTCGCGCCGAAGCCTACTGCGCCCCGGGAGCGCCCCGTCTGGCTGTACACGACCTCGACCCCCGGCCCGCCCGGACCGGGGGTCCCGTGAGGCCGTTCAGGCGCCCAGGACTCCGCCGAAGAGCCCGCCGTGCGCCATGCCGAGGAAGAAGCCCATCGCCGAGGCGCCGAGGCCCAGGATCAGGCCGAAGCGCTCGCGGGTCGTCTCGGAGATGTACTGGCCGTACAGGCCCGTGGCCATACCGATCAGGCCTGCCCACGAGCTGAGCAGGTGCAGGTGGTGGAACATCGCCGTCACGAAGGCGACCACTCCGAGCACCAGAGTCACGGCCATGAGTGTGTCCTGCAGCGGATGGGCCTTGCCGTCCGTGGAGAACAGGGAAGTCGCGGCGTGGGGTCGCATTGCCTGTGCCATGTGAGGCACCTCCTGCGGAAAGACGGCGCATCGTAGCGCCATAGACACCCGATGTGTACAGATTCTCCCCTTCCACCGCCGGATTTCAACCGGAAGCCTTGGTGCGGGTAGTCTGTACCGTCTGCACCGGTGTCTGCCTTGGCCCACGGCATGAGCTCCCGCTCGCGGGAGCCGATTGTCAGTGGCGGCCGATACCGTTGCGTACGCATCACGACCCTCCTGCCACGGAACGACCGTGGCCGCTGAGTCCAAAGGAGGTGGGTTCCACATGCGTCACTACGAAGTGATGGTCATCCTCGACCCCGATCTCGAGGAGCGCGCTGTCTCCCCGTTGATCGAGAACTTCCTCTCCGTCGTCCGTGAGGGCAACGGAAAGGTCGAGAAGGTCGACACCTGGGGCCGTCGTCGTCTGTCCTACGAGATCAAGAAGAAGCCCGAGGGCATCTACTCGGTCATCGACCTTCAGGCCGAGCCTGCGGTCGTCAAGGAGCTCGACCGGCAGATGAACCTGAACGAGTCGGTCCTCCGGACCAAGGTCCTCCGTCCCGAGATGCACTGAGCTTCCTAGCTCAGCGGCACCCGGGAACCGAGCAGCAGCAACAAGCAGCCAGCAGCAAACCCGCCGAGAGGTACCCCCATGGCAGGCGAGACCGTCATCACGGTCGTCGGCAATCTTGTCGACGACCCCGAGCTGCGCTTCACCCCCTCCGGTGCGGCGGTCGCGAAGTTCCGTGTCGCGTCCACCCCCCGCATCTTCGACAAGCAGACCAATGAGTGGAAGGACGGCGAAGGCCTGTTCCTCACCTGCTCGGTCTGGCGTCAGGCGGCGGAGAACGTCGCGGAGTCGCTCCAGCGAGGCATGCGCGTCGTCGTGCAGGGCCGGTTGAAGCAGCGGTCCTACGAGGACCGTGAGGGCATCAAGCGCACGGTCTATGAGCTGGACGTCGAGGAAGTCGGCGCCAGTTTGAAGAACGCCACGGCCAAGGTCACCAAGACCACCGGTCGAGGCGGCCAGGGTGGTTACGGCGGCGGCGGTGGCGGCGGCCAGCAGGGCGGCAACTGGGGCGGAAGCTCCGGTGGCGGTCAGCAGCAGGGTGGCGGTGGCGGTGCTCCCGCCGACGACCCCTGGGCGACCGGTGCGCCGGCCGGTGGCGGCCAGCAGCAGGGCGGCTCCGGTGGCGGCTGGGGCGGAAGCTCCGGCGGCTCCGGTGGCGGCTACTCGGACGAGCCCCCCTTCTAAGCCTCGGGGCCTTCGGGCCACGGGCGAGGGTGGGCCGTAACCCCACTTCTTGATCACACAGGAGATACACCATGGCGAAGCCGCCTGTGCGCAAGCCGAAGAAAAAGGTCTGCGCTTTCTGCAAGGACAAGGTCACGTACGTGGACTACAAGGACACGAACATGCTGCGGAAGTTCATTTCCGACCGCGGCAAGATCCGTGCCCGCCGCGTGACCGGCAACTGCACGCAGCACCAGCGTGACGTCGCCACGGCCGTGAAGAACAGCCGTGAGATGGCGCTGCTGCCCTACACGTCCACCGCGCGATAAGGGAAGGGTGACCGACTAATGAAGATCATCCTCACCCACGAGGTCTCCGGCCTCGGCGCCGCCGGCGAGGTCGTAGACGTCAAGGACGGCTACGCCCGCAACTACCTGATCCCGCGGAACTTCGCGATCCGCTGGACCAAGGGTGGCGAGAAGGACGTCGCGCAGATCCGTCGCGCGCGCAAGATCCACGAGATCGCGACCATCGAGCAGGCCAACGAGGTCAAGGCCCGGCTCGAGGGCGTCAAGGTCCGTCTGGCCGTCCGCTCCGGCGACGCCGGTCGTCTCTTCGGTTCCGTCACCCCGGCCGACGTCGCTTCGGCGATCGAGGCTGCCGGTGGCCCGAAGATCGACAAGCGCCGCGTCGAGCTGGGCTCGCCGATCAAGACCCTGGGCGCCCACGCGACGTCCGTGCGTCTGCACCCCGAGGTTGACGCGAAGGTCAACATCGAGGTTGTCTCCGCCTGAGCACTGCTCTCGGCAGGACTGAGTGAAGGGGCCGCACCCGTTCGGGTGCGGCCCCTTCCTTTCGGCCAGGCGCCCCGATGTTTCACGTGAAACACCGTGAAACGGTCAGCGCGTGGCTCCCGTGACGAGCCAGCGGCCGGAGCGGGAGCGCGACCACAGGGTCAGCATGCGCACCGCCATCATCACGGACATCGCCCCCCACACGGCGGTGAGCCCACCGCCCAGCGTGGGCACCAGCAGGGCGATGGGCGTGAAGACCGCGAGGGTGATCAGCATGGCCCACGCGAGATACGGTCCGTCGCCCGCGCCCATCAGGACACCGTCGAGCACGAAGACGATGCCGCAGATCGGCTGGGCGAGAGCCACCACCACCAGGGCGGGCAGTGCCGCGTCCTGGACGGCGGCATCGCCGGTGAAGAGCGGGATGAACAGCGGCCGGGCGAGAACGATCAACAGGCCGAGTACGACGCCCGAGGCGACGCCCCACTGCACCATGCGACGGCAGACGGCGCGCGCGCCCGCCGGGTCGTCGGCGCCGAGGTACCGTCCGATGATCGCCTGACCGGCGATGGCGATGGCGTCCAGCGCGAAGGCCATCAAACTCCACAGGGACAGAATGATCTGGTGGGCGGCCACGTCGGCGTCACCGAGCCGGGCTGCCACGGCCGTCGCGATCATCAGGATGGCCCGCAGGGAGAGCGTGCGGACCAGGAGCGGCGCTCCCGCCTGGGCGCACGCTCGGATTCCGGCGGCATCGGGGCGCAGCGAGGCACCGTGGCGCCGGGCGCCGCGTACGACGACGAAGAGGTACACGGCGGCCATGCCGCACTGGGCGATGACGGTGCCCCAGGCGGAGCCGGCGATGCCGAGGTCCGCTCCGTAGACCAGGCCGACGTTCAGGGCGCCGTTGGCGATGAAGCCGCCGATCGCGACGTACAACGGGGTCCTGGTGTCCTGGAGGCCGCGCAGCACGCCGGTGGCGGCGAGCACCACGAGCATGGCGGGGATGCCGAGCGAGGAGATCCGCAGATACGTGACGGCGTACGGGGCCGCGGTGTCCGAGGCGCCGAAGAGGTCGACGAGCGCGGGTGCGCCGGGGAGCACGACGGCGATGACCGCCGCGCCGAGCAGCAGCGCGAGCCAGATGCCGTCCATGCCCTGTCGGATGGCGGCCGGGAGGTCTCCGGCACCCACGCGCCGCGCGACGGCGGCGGTGGTGGCGTAGGCGAGGAAGACGAAGATGCTCACCGCGGTCGTGAGGAGGGCCGAGGCGACGCCGAGTCCGGCCAGTTGCGCGGTGCCGAGATGGCCGACGATGGCGCTGTCGGCGAGTACGAAAAGGGGTTCGGCGACCAGCGCGCCGAAGGCGGGTACGGCGAGCGCGATGATCTCTCGGTCGTGCCTGCGTCGGTCGGCCTTGGGCGCGGCGGAAGCCTGTGTCATGAGCACCAATCTAATCTTCCACAGGTAAGAGATGCAACGTCTCTAAGCCCCTTACTTTGACCCGGCGTGAACGCTCCGTGGCAGGCCGTTCGCAAGGAACTTCGCCATACCGGGAAACTTTTTCTCCTGCACAGCCGGTGGACGGGAAAGACGCAGGTCAGGCGGGTGTTTTCCGAGAGGCTGAGTGCTTGTTCACAGGGCTGTCCACCGAGCCGTGCACAGGTTTCCCCGAGTTCTCCACAGCAACGGGCCCGTCATCCACACCGCCTGTGGATAACCAGATTGGCTGACGGTGCCCGCGGGCCTACCGTGGTCCGGCGCCCGCCTCGTCGGACGACCTCGGAAACCCCGCGAAATCAACGCGTCAGAACCGGAGTCGGGCCCCCTTATTTGTCAGTGTCGTGCCTTAGGAAAGAGGGGCACGGCGAGGTCCGCTCGGCGGACGGGAGGAGGTGGCCCGGTGAGTATCTCCGAGCCTTTGGACGACCCCTGGGCCGACAGCGGTCCCAGTGACCGTCTGCCCGTCTCCCGCCAGCGCCGCGACGGAGGCCGAAGCCGCGACGAGCAGCATGAGCGGGGCCGCGAGAGCGGCTGGGACGGCGGCTCGTCCTTCGAGCGCGTCCCCCCGCAGGACCTCGACGCCGAGCAGTCCGTGCTCGGCGGCATGCTGCTCTCCAAGGACGCCATCGCCGACGTCGTCGAGGTCCTCAAGGGCCATGACTTCTACCGCCCGGCGCACGAGACGATCTACGCCTCGATCCTCGATCTGTACGCGAAGGGCGAGCCGGCCGACCCGATCACGGTCGCGGCCGACCTCACCAAGCGCGGGGAGATCACCAAGGTCGGTGGCGCATCGTATCTGCACACGTTGGTGCAGACGGTCCCGACCGCGGCGAACGCCGAGTACTACGCGGAAATCGTCCACGAGCGCGCGGTGTTGCGCCGCCTCGTGGAGGCCGGCACCCGCATCACCCAGATGGGATACGCGGCCGACGGCGACGTCGACGAGATCGTCAACAGCGCCCAGGCCGAGATCTACGCGGTCACCGAGCAGCGCACCGCCGAGGACTATCTGCCGCTCGGCGACATCATGGAGGGCGCCCTCGACGAGATCGAGGCGATCGGTTCGCGGTCCGGGGAGATGACCGGTGTGCCGACCGGCTTCACGGACCTCGATCAGCTCACCAACGGTCTGCACCCGGGCCAGATGATCATCATTGCCGCGCGTCCCGCCATGGGTAAGTCGACGCTGGCGCTGGACTTCGCGCGGGCCTGCTCGATCAAGCACAACATGCCGAGCGTGATCTTCTCGCTCGAAATGGGGCGCAATGAGATCGCGATGCGTCTGCTGTCCGCCGAGGCCCGGGTGGCGCTGCACCACATGCGGTCCGGGACGATGACGGACGAGGACTGGACCCGGCTCGCCCGCCGCATGCCGGACGTCTCGGCCGCCCCGCTCTACATCGACGACTCCCCGAACCTGTCGATGATGGAGATCCGCGCGAAGTGCCGCCGGCTCAAGCAGCGCAATGACCTGAAGCTCGTCGTCATCGACTACCTCCAGCTGATGCAGTCCGGCGGGTCCAAGCGGTCCGAGAGCCGGCAGCAGGAGGTTTCCGACATGTCGCGAAACCTGAAGCTCCTGGCCAAGGAGCTGGAGCTGCCGGTGATCGCGCTCTCCCAGCTGAACCGTGGCCCCGAGCAGCGTACGGACAAGAAGCCCATGGTCTCCGACCTGCGTGAATCCGGTTCGATCGAGCAGGACGCCGACATGGTGATCCTGCTGCACCGCGAGGACGCGTACGAGAAGGAATCACCGCGCGCCGGTGAGGCCGACATCATCGTGGGCAAGCACCGTAACGGCCCGACGGCGACGATCACGGTCGCCTTCCAGGGCCACTACTCCCGTTTCGTGGACATGGCACAGACCTGATCCACTGTCGGCGCTTCGCCCGTTGAGCACCCCTTCCGTCCCGGAGAAACACTGCCGAGCAAGTCCCCGCGCTCCGGGGTGTGTTACACAGGCAGTAATCAAAGGGGTATTTTGCAGCAGCTCAAGCTCGGAATCATGTCGCAGACCCGTAAAGAGAACGAGCACCGTCTGCCGATCCACCCAGCGCACTTCGAACGCATCGACGCCGACCTCCGGGCGAGCATCTACCTGCAGACCGGTTACGGCGAGCACTTCGGTGTTCCGGACCACCAGCTCGCACCGTGGGTCGCCGGTTTCCGCACACGCGAGGAGCTGATCGCGGAGTGTGACGTCATCCTGCTGGCCAAACCGCTGCACGAGGACTTGGCGGAGCTGCGGGACGGGCAGGTGCTGTGGGGGTGGCCGCACTGCGTGCAGGACGAGAAGGTCACGCAGGCCGCCATCGACCGCAGGCTCACGCTGATCGCCTTCGAGGCGATGAACCACTGGACCCGGGAGGGCTGGTTCAGCCTGCACGTCTTCCACAAGAACAACGAGCTGGCCGGCTACTCGTCGGTGCTGCACGCCATGCAGCTGACCGGGGCGACCGGTGACTACGGGCGTCGGCGGCGTGCGGTGGTGATGGGCTTCGGTGCCACCGCGCGCGGCGCGGTGACCGCGCTCAGCGCGCTGGGCGTTCACGACGTGGACGTGCTGACTGCCCGCGGCGTCGCCGCTGTCAGCTCGCCGATCCACTCGGCACGGATCGTGCGGTTCGACCACGATGTGGCCGACGGCACCCTCGACCCGCGGCGCAGCATGGCGCTGACCGAGGACGGCCCGGAGCCGCTGGCCGAGTTCCTCGCCGGACACGACATCATCGTCAACTGCGTGCTCCAGGACACCGCGGCGCCGCTGATGTTCCTGATAGAGGAGGACCTGCCGAAGCTCGCGCCCGGCACCCTCGTCATCGATGTCTCCTGCGACGAGGGCATGGGCTTCGCCTGGGCCCGGCCCACCACCTTCATTGAGCCGATGTTCACCGTCGGCGACCACGTCAACTACTACGCGGTGGACCACAGCCCCTCCTATCTGTGGGACGCGGCGACCTGGGAGAACAGCCAGGCGCTGATCCCGTTCCTGCGGTCGGTCCTCGAAGGGCCGACCGGCTGGGACGGTGACCGCACGATTCAGCGAGCGATCGAGATCCGCGACGGCAAGGTCCAGAACCCCGCGGTCCTGGCGTTCCAGCACCGCGCCGAGCAGTATCCGCACGCGCTGCTCTGAGCCGACGCCGACCGGCCGGCGCCGTACCCACCCGGGTACGCCGCCGACCGGAAGGCGGCCCACGGCAAGGTGGTCACCTACGGCGGCCGTCCGAGTGACGGGGCGGCGGTCGGCCTCCGGGCGCCGCCCGAATTCGCTCGACGTGGAAGCGGCTCCCAGGTGGACTGGTCCCATGACGAATCCCCTTGAAGAACTTCTCCCCGCCACCCGCCGGGCCCTGCTGCACCGCATCGCCACCGAACAGACGCAGGGCCGTGCGCCCTCGCTGGTCGCCTCGGTGGGCCGGGACGGCGAGCTGGTGTGGAGCGGCGGCCGCAGCATGGTGGACGGGCACGCGCCGGACGAGGACGTCCAGTACCGCATCGGCTCGATCACCAAGACCTTCACCGCCGTACTGGTGATGAGGCTGCGGGACGAGGGCCTGCTGAGCCTGGGGGATCCTCTGGAGAAGCACGTGCCCGATACCGGCGCGGGGGAGGTCACGATCGCCGAACTCCTCGCACACACCGGCGGTCTGGCGGCGGAGACCCCGGGTGAGTGGTGGGAGCGCACGCCGGGCTCGACGCGTCCGAAGCTCTCCGACGTCCTGGGCGAGCAACCCTTCAAGCACCCCGCGGGCCGGCTCCACCACTACTCCAACCCCGGCTATACGTTGCTGGGAGCTCTCGTGGAGGAGCTGCGGGGCGAACCCTGGGCGGAGGTGCTGCGGCGCGAGGTCCTCGTGCCGCTGGGGCTGAACCGTACGAGCGCGCAGGCCGAGGCGCCGCACGCCGGGGGTTTTGCCGTACATCCGTGGGCCGACGTGATGATGCCGGAGCCGGTGGAGGACCTCGGACTGATGGCCCCGGCCGGGCAGCTGTGGTCCACGACGGCTGACCTGGTGCGCTTCGGAAGCTTCCTGGCGAAGGGCGACGACCGGGTCCTGAGCGCCGATTCCGTGCGCGAAATGCGCACCCCGTCGGCGCCGTCGCAGCCGGAGAGCCGGGAGAGGGCCTACGGTCTGGGTCTCGACCTGCTGACGTACGACGGGATCGACCTGGCGGGCCATACGGGTTCGCTGCCGGGCTTCCTGGCGGGGCTCTGGGTGAGCGAGCGGGACGGGGTGACCGCGGTCGCGCTCGCCAACTGCACCTCGGGGCCGCTGGTGGCCAAGCTCGCCGCGGACCTGGTGAAGATCGTCGCTGAGGCCGAGCCGCGCATCCCCGCCCCATGGCGGCCGCTGTCCGAAGTCGACGAGAAGGTCCTGGAGCTGGCCGGGCCCTGGTACTGGGGAACTCAGGTCCTCGCGCTCCGGCTCACGGCCGACGGCGGCGTGGAGCTGGGCCCGCTGTCCGGGGCGGGGCGCCAGGCGCGGTTCCGCGCCAACGGTGACGGCACGTGGACGGGGCTCAACGGCTACTACGCGGGGGAGCTGTTGCAGGCGGTGCGCACCGCGGACGGCTCGGTGAGCCATCTCGACCTGGGGTCGTTCATCTTCACGCGCGAGCCGTACGACACGGGGGCACCGGTCCCCGGCGGCGTGGACCCGCAGGGGTGGCGCGGCTTCTGACCACGCTGACCAACCTCAATGCGCCGGTTGGCCTCGGGCGAGGGAGCGTTTCACGTGAAACAGCAGTACATGTTTCACGTGAAACAGCTCATCACCTGACCCGGCGCGCTTGTAACGGCAGCCGTCTCAGAGCTGAAGCTTGAATCCCACATGCGATGCGGTGAACCCGAGCCGTTCATAGAAACGGTGGGCATCGGTACGAGTGGCGTCAGAGGTCAGCTGGACCAACTGGCAGCCCTGGCGGCGCGATTCGTCGACGGCCCACTCGATGAAGCGGGTGCCGAGCCCGCTGCCTCGCTCATCGGCGTGGACACGCACTCCCTCGATGATCGACCGCGTCGCCCCCTTGCGGGAGAGGCCCGGCACGATCGTGAGCTGGAGTGTGCCGACCACGCGCCCTTCGCGCACGGCAACGACCAGGTGCTGATTCGGGTCGACGTCCAGACGCTCGAATGCCGTGACGTACGGAGTGAGGTCGTCCGGCGATTCACGCGTTGCGCCCAGGGGGTCGTCGGCGAGCATGGCCACGATGGCTGACAGGTCGCCGACGACGGCTGGGCGTATCTCAAGATCTCCCATGGGCGCAGCCTATGTGGAGGCGTGCCGGCCCGGGGCGGCCCAGAGGGGCGGCCGTTCGCCCCTCTAGGCCGGTGCGCGGAGGGTCTCGACGGCCCTGACCAGCGGGGCGAGCTCCGGATTCTGTGCCGCCTCGTCGAGCGCCTCGCGCAGGGCCGCGTCGTTGGTCGGGCGCGCCTCGGCGAGGAGTGCGATGCCTGACTCGCTGACGTCCGTGTAGATGCCGCGACGGTCGGTGGGGCACAGGTAGCGGGCGAGGAGTCCGCGGTCCTCAAGGCGGGTGACCAGGCGAGTGGTGGCGCTCTGGCTGAGCACCACGGCGTCCGCGACCTGCTTCATCTGAAGGTGCCCGCCCTCACCGTCGTGCTGGCGGCTGAGGACGTCGAGCAGGGAGTACTCGCGCACGCTCAGCCCGTGCTCGGCCTGGAGTGCGCGCTCGATGTGGGTCTCGATCTGCCCGTGGAGCAGGGAGAGCGCGCACCAGCCCTGAGCGAGGCCGGTGAGTGCGGGGTCGGTCGCTGTCATGGCTCTTCATTCCTCCGTCCCGGAGTGGCTACGACCCAGGGTAGTCCACGGACGCAATATACGGCGCTTGCATTTAGCCCGCGTCTGCAATTATTGTTGCCGCACGTTAAGCGCACCTGCAATCGTTTGGAAGGTAGATCCATGCCTCTCGCGCTACTGGCCCTCGCGATCGGGGCCTTTGGAATCGGGACCACGGAGTTCGTGATCATGGGGCTCCTGCCCGAGGTCGCGGGAGACTTCGGTGTCTCCATCCCGACCGCCGGCTTCCTCGTGACCGGCTACGCCCTGGGCGTGGTCCTCGGCGCCCCGCTGATGACCGTGCTCGGCACCAAGATCTCGCGCAAGCGGATGCTGATGCTGCTGATGGGCCTGTTCGTCATCGGCAACCTCCTCTCCGCCGTCGCACCCGTCTTCGGCGTGATGCTGGCGGGCCGCGTCGTGGCCTCCCTCGCCCACGGTGCCTTCTTCGGCATCGGCTCCGTCGTCGCGGCCGAGCTGGTCGCCCCGGAGAAGAAGGCCGGCGCGATCGCCATGATGTTCACCGGCCTGACCGTGGCCAACGTCGTCGGTGTGCCGCTGGGCACCCTCGTCGGACAGACGCTCGGCTGGCGCATGACCTTCACGATCGTCGCCGCTCTCGGCGTCATCGGCCTCGCGGGCATCGCCAAGCTCGTCCCGGACCTGCCCAAGCCCGAAGGCGGGCGGCTCCGCCACGAACTGGCGGCCTTCCGCAACGTACAGGTGCTCCTGGCCATGGCGATGACGGTCCTCGGCTTCGGCGGGGTCTTCGCGGCCGTCACCTACCTGGCGCCGATGATGACGGACGTCGCGGGTTACGCGGACTCCTCCGTGACCTGGCTGCTCGTCCTCTTCGGCCTCGGCATGGTCGCGGGCAACCTGATCGGCGGGAAGTTCGCCGACCGCGCGCTGATGCCCCTGCTCTTCATCTCGCTGGGCGGCCTGGCCGTCGTGCTGGCTCTCTTCACGTTCACCGCGCACAACAAGATCGCCGCCGCCGTGACGATCGCGCTGATCGGCGCCCTGGGCTTCGCGACCGTACCGCCGCTCCAGAAGCGCGTCCTCGACCAGGCGTCCGGAGCCCCCACCCTCGCCTCGGCCGTCAACATCGGCGCCTTCAACCTCGGCAACGCCCTGGCCGCCTGGCTCGGCGGCATCGTCATCGCCGCGGGCCTCGGATACACCGCCCCCAACTGGGTGGGCGCCGCCCTCGCAGGCTCGGCCCTGCTCCTCGCCATCCTCTCGGCCGTGCTGGAGCGCCGCTCCACCGCTGCCCTCCCGAGCCTGGTCGTGACCGGCGCGGCACCCGTCGAACAGGCGACGCCCGTCCACCACTGATCACCCCATCCCCCCACCAGCGCCATCCCTGAAGGAGAAACACCCATGAGCACCACCGCTGTCGCCCCGCTGACCACCGAGGACGCAGAGTCGCTCGTCGGCGCGGCACGTCGCGCGGCCGATGCGGCCGGTGTCACCGTCGCCGTCACCGTCCTCGACGCGGGCGGCCACCTCCTCGCCTTCCGGCGTGACGACCGGGCCGTGCTGATCTCCGGCGAGACCAGCACCCGCAAGGCGTACACCGCCCTCCAGCTGAACTCCCCGACCGCCGACCTGGTCGACGCGGTCCAGCCCGGCGGCCTCTTCCACACCCTCCCCACCGCTCTGGACCGGCCGCTGCTCTTCATCGCGGGCGGCGTACCGGTCCACCGCGAGGGCCGACTGATCGGCGCGATCGGTGTCGGCGGCGGTGCGCCGGAGCAGGACCACGGCTTCGCGACGGCGGCCGTGGACGTCCTCGCGTAACCCACGAGCGGGCGCGAACAGACAGGCCCGCCCTCGGATGCCGGTGATTCCCGGCGTTCGAGGGCGGGCCTATCTATGTCATGCGGGTCGCGTCAGCCGGCCGCCACCGTCAGCGGCGCGAAGCGGCGGGTCCAGTCGCCGGGCAGCTCCGGGATGCCGTGGGCCATCACCGTGTTGAAGGCGATGGATTCGAGACCGCTCTCCTTCACCCACGCCAGGAGCTCTTCGTGCCGTACGTCGATGTCGGTGCGCAGCGGACGGTCGCTGTGGGCGCCGAGCGAGGCGATGAGCGCCTTCGCGGTCTCGGTGTCACGGGCGATGAGCGGACCGACGACATGGGTCTCCATGTTCGGCCAGGCGCCCGCGTACCCGATGATCTCGCCGTCGGACACCGCGACCCGCAACTGGTCGGTGAAGGCAGGCAGCCGGGTGATCACGTGGGTGCGGTCGTGGCCGAAAACCTCGGTGTCGAGCCGCAGGATGGCGCTCAGATCCTCCGCGGTGGCAGGGCGGGTGTCCACGGCGGGGAGTGGGCCCGCGGGAGCGAAGCGGCCGCGGACCATCTCGGCCCGCCCGATCACCTTGAAGCCGAGCTGCTCGTAGAGCGGCCGCCCGTACGGTGTCGCGTGCAGGGTCAGCGGTGTGGTGGCCTCCGCCTCGACGGCGTACCGCATCAGGCGGCGTCCGATGCCTCGGCGGGCATATCGCTCGGCGACGAGGACCATGCCGATCGCCGCGAGATCGGGGCGCTCCAGTGGACCGTACCGGGTCACGACGTAGGCACCGATGAGGCCGTCGCCGTCGGGGTCGTCGATGCCGTAGCCCGTTCCGGCCGACAACAGATGGCCCCACTTGTGTTCTTCGCGAGGCCAGCCCCGGTCCTCGGAGAGATCGGCGCAGAACGTCACATCGCGGAGGGAGAGCCGGCGGATGGGCAGAGCGGAGAGGGAAGGTGTCGACACCCGGATCAGGCTGTCTGACGTACGACCTCGGCGTCCACCCGTTTGTGGGCAGAACCACGTTGTTTTCCACGTTGCTTCCGCCCACGTCGGGTGAGACCCCAGGGCTTGAGCACCGAAAGGACCGTCATGAACATATAGGCGGCGAGGGAGACGAGCGGGCCGGCGATCAGATCGGCCGCGTCGGCGATCGGCTCACCCGCGGCCACGGTCGCGACCGCTTCGTTGATGCCGGGGCGCAGTGCGAAGGCGGAGGCGGCGGTGGTGATCAAGGTCAGCCAGAACTTCGTGTAGACCCAGCGGTGCCTGGCGAGGCCCCATGGCGTGCCCAGGGAGAGCAGCAGCCCGCTCAGCAGCGTGAGCAGAGCGAGCGGCACCACGAGCCAGTCGGAGAAGACCTTCATGGAGCGCACGGCGGCCTCGGTGGCCGCGGGGGACTCCGTCGAGAACGCGGTGAGGGCGAGAGCGGCCAGGCCGAGCGTGAGCCCGAGCCAGCCGGCTGCGCCGACTACATGGACGACCAGGGTGGCCCGACGAGCGGGGCGGCTTAGTTTCACGTGAAACACGGTGCCGACCGCGGCGGAATCCGGCGTCTGACCGCAGGAGTAATCGCGGGTACTAGCCTCGGCGTACATGGCACGCCTTCACCTCTTCGACCTGGACGGGACGCTGCTGCACGGCACAGCCGCTCCCGTACTGATCTCGCGGCAGCTCGGCCTGGACGCGGAGATCGCCGCACTTGAGCGCGGATTCGTCGCGGGACACATCGATTCGCCGGAGTACGCGGTGCGGGTGCACGCCCTGTGGGCGGAGCTCACGGACGTGCATGTGACGGCCGCCTTCGAGGGCGCGCCCTGGCTGTCCGGGATCCGGGAGACGTGGACCGAGATCCGGGAGGGCGGGGACTACTGCGCAGTGGTGTCCCTCTCGCCGTCCTTCTTCGTCGAACGGCTCACCGAGTGGGGAGCGCATGCCGCGCACGGCTCGCGCTTCCCCGCCGTGCCGTTCACGGAGCCGGTGGAGCCGACGGGCATTCTCAACGCGGCCGCCAAGGTGGAGATCGCGAACCGCCTCTGTGCGGACTTCGGAGTGAGCATCAGCGACTGTGTCGCGTACGGGGACTCGCTCTCCGACCTGGAACTGTTCGCCGCCGTGCCGGTGTCGGTCGCCGTCAACGCCGATCCACGGCTGGCGAGCCTGGCGACCCACACCTATGTCGGCCAGGACCTCCGCAAGGCATACGCATTGGTGAGGAGCGGCGGTATCTGAGAGGAGCGGCGGTATCTGAAGCGCCCGCGGGTGGAGGCGCCCCCACGCGAGTGGCGGACGATTGGCCCTATCGGCCAGAACGCCAGGCGGGCGAGAATCAGCCCAGGTCAGGGGCTTGTATCGCCCGTACGCCCTCGATGTTGCCGTCCAGGTAGTGCCGCAGGGACAGCGGTACGAGATGGACCGAGGCGATGCCGACCCGGGTGAAGGGCACGCGCACGATCTCGTACTCGCCGCACGGCTCCTCGATCTCCGGGCCGTGCCGCCGGCTGAGATCCATGGACTCCAGTCGGCAGACGAAGAAGTGCTGCACCTTCACGCCCGTGGACCCGCTGTCCTCACCGATGTGTTCCACGGTGTCGACGAAGCAGGGGACGACGTCCGTCACCTTGGCCCCGAGTTCCTCGTCCAGCTCTCGGTGCAGGGCGTCGACGACGGTGGTGTCCTCCGGCTCCACGCCACCGCCGGGGGTGAGCCAGTAGGGATCGACGCCGGGTTTGGTCCGCTTGATCAGGATCAGGTCGTCTCCGTCCAGCAGGACGGCACGTGCGGTGCGCTTGACCACAGGTCGGTCGGTCATGGGGGGAATGTGGCCCGGACTGTTCCACGTGAAACATCGCGGACCGGCTGAGGCGACCATCAAGCCCAGTCGGCCGCGGCCCGCAGCAGCCACTCATGCGCCCGCGCGATGTGCGGCATGGCCAGCGTGCCCGTCCGTACCGCCAGGAAGTACGTGCGCAGAGGCGGCACCGCGGGGTCGAGCAGGGCCACGACGTCCCCGCGTTCGAGGGCCTCGGCGCACAGATAGCGGGGCAGGACGGCCAGCCCGGCGCCGGAGGCCGCGCAGGCGAGGACCGCGCGCAGGTCCGGCACGATGACGGCGCCGGAGGCCGCGGGGCGGGCGCCGAAGACGGCGGCCCAGTAGCGCGAGACGAATGGCAGCGACTCGTGCACCTCGACCACCGGCAGGTTCTCCAGCGGCGGCGCCCCCGTGCGGCGCAGCTTGCCGGGACCGATGCGGGCGGCCCAGCGCTCCCCCGCGACCAGGACGTGCTCCTCGTCGCAGAGCGGCGTCGCGGTGAGCAGCCCGCCGCGCGGCTGTACCGTGCTGATGGCCAGCTCATGGTGCCCCGCGGCCAGCCCCTCCAGAGTCTCTTCGGCGGTGCCGAACGACGCACGCAGGGCGTACCCGTGGCCGTCCTGGCCGATCAGCGCGGTGAGCGCGGGCAGAGCGCGCTCCGCGGTGAACTCCGGCGGCCCCGCGAGATGGAGCGTGCGCACCGAGGAGTCCTCGTCGAGCCCTGTCTCGGCTATCTCCACGAGGGCGTCCAGATGCGGGGCGGCCTTGTGGGCGAGCTCGTCCCCGATGGTCGTGGGGGTCACCCCGCGAGCCTGGCGCAGGAAGAGAGGGCGGCCCAGCTGTCGCTCAAGCGTCCTTATCTGCGAGGTGACCGCGGGCTGCGAAAGGCCGAGGAGGGCTGCCGCGCGGGTGAAGGAACCGGCCCGGTGCACCGTCACGAAGGTGCGCAGCAGGGCCAGATCCATGACGATGTCCCCTCCCTCCGTGCCCTCTGGGCGCGCCCAACTATAAATATGTCGATAGGTCTCTGTCGCTACGGTGATTGGACACTGACACAGAGTCAACTAGCCTTGTCGACGCGGTTCTTCGCGCGTGGAACCGGAGCGGTCCGAGCCACGAGGGGGGAGGCTCGGACCGTTCAATGTGCGCATCCGACGAGCATCCGGCGCACAGTCGAATGCGGTCGAAGCGCAGCCGGTGCCCTGCCGGAGCGCGGGGCATGGTCCCTGGCGGCGCTCAGTCAGCCGTCTCGTCCAGCGCGCGCAGCACATCGGCCACCAGGTCGGCGGGGTCCTCCGCGCCCGCTGAGAAGCGGATGAAGCCCTCCGGGACATCGTCACCGCCCCACCGCCGACGCCGCTCCGCCGTGGAACGCACGCCTCCGAAGCTCGTCGCGTCGTCCACCAGACGCAGCGCGTCGAGAAAACGCTCGGCACGCGCGCGTGTGGGCAACGTGAACGAGACCACGCACCCGAAGCGACGCATCTGCCGGGAGGCGATCTTGTACGAGGGGTCCTCGGGCAGGCCGGGATAGCGCAGCCCGGAGACCTCGGTCCGCTCGCGCAGAGCCTCGGCGAGAGCCAGGGCGTTCGCGTTCTGCCGGTCGGCGCGGAGCTGGAGCGTGGCCAGTGAACGGTGTGCGAGCCAGGCCTCCATCGGCCCGGGGATGGCCCCGACGATCTTGCGCCAGCGCCGCACGGAAGCGGTGAGCTCCGCGTCACGGCAGGAGACGTACCCCAGCAGGAGGTCGCCGTGGCCGGTGAGCATCTTCGTGCCGCTCGCCACCGCGAAGTCGGCACCCAGTTCGAGCGGACGCTGGCCGAGCGGCGTGGCCAGGGTGTTGTCGACGGCCACGAGGGCGCCACGCGCGTGTGCCGCATCGGCGAGCCTGCGCACGTCACACACGTCGAGGCCGGGATTGGACGGCGTCTCGATCCAGAGCAGCTTCGCGCCCTCCAGGACGTCGAGCTGGGCGTCACCGCCGGTCGGCGCGGTCCGCACCTCGATCCCGTACGCCGTGAGCTGCTCACGGACCAGGGGCAGCACTTGATAGCCGTCGTCCGGCAGGACCACCACGTCGCCGGTGCGCAGCTGCGAGAACAGCACCGCCGAGATGGCTGCCATGCCGGAGGCGAAGGTGAGCGTCTCGACGTCCGTACCGGCGTCCGGCGCCTCGAGCTCGCCGATGGCGCGCTCCAGATGCGTCCAGGTGGGGTTCTCGTCGCGTGCGTAGGCGTACCCGCCCGTGGGGTCGCCGGGCAGGTGGAAGTGGGCCGCGAACACCGGCCCTGGCAGCGTCGGCTCGTGCTTGACCGGTTCGGGCAGCCCGGCCCGCACCGCCCGAGTGCCGTCACCCATGCCTGCCGAATCCGTCATGTCGCCCGCCTCTCACCGCTTGCCGTACAGCGTGGGGCAGGCCCTCGCCCGCCGCCCTCTCCATTCTCGGGCACCCGCCGGTCCCGCGGTTCATGGGGTGCGCGCGCCGAAGCGGCTCGCGGGGGCGGCGGGCAGGGCGCCCAAGGGAGACGGTCCTCCCGGCGGGATGGAGGTCTTCAGTCGTTGTCGTCGGGGAGTACGACATTCATGGCCCAGGACACGATGGAGATGATCAGGCCGCCCAGGACGGCGGTCCAGAAGCCCTCCACGTGGAAACTGACGTCGAGTTTGTCGGCGATCCACGAGGTGAGCAGCAGCATCAGGGCGTTGACCACGAGGGTGATCAGGCCGAGGGTCAGGATGAACAACGGGAAGGTGAGGACCTTCACCACCGGCTTGACCAGGAAGTTCACCAGGCCGAAGAGCAGGGCCACGACAACCAGCGTGCCGATCTTCTTGCCCGTGCTGTCACCGGTCAGGGTGATCTTGTCCAGCAGCCACACGGCGACGGCCAGGGCCGCGGCGTTGGCGATCGTCTTGACTACGAAATTCTTCATGTGTCTGATCGTGGCAGACGTGGATCACGAGAGGCAGGTTCGCGGTCGGCGGAGAGTGTCTGCGGCAGAGTGTCTGTGGGCAAACATCAGCGAGGGGCGTAAGACGGCGATGAAGGCATTCCGACTGGACGAGCTGGAGGCGGAGCGCGCGGCGAACGACGGCGCGTATCTGCAGTTTCTGCGGGAGCGGAACATGTCGGTCGGTCTCTACGCGCTCGATGCGGGGGACTCCGATCCGCAGCAGCCGCACGGACAGGACGAGGTGTACATGGTCGTCAGCGGCCGTGCCTCGATCACGGTGGGCATGGAGACCACGCCGGTGGCGCGCGGCAGCGTCGTCTACGTCCCGGCCGGGGTGGCCCACAAGTTCCACCACATCAGCGAGGACCTGCGCGTTCTGGTCGTCTTCTCGCCGCCCGAGAGCTGACGGACTCACGGGCTCACGGGCTCACGGGCTCACGGGCTCGCGGACTGAGTCAGGGCTTCGGCCTCGGGGTTCCCTAGGGGTCGGATCAGGGGCAGACAAGGGCTCCGAGGCCCCCACGGAGCCCTTCGGCGCCATAGCATCGAATGCAAGAAGCCGGGGACCTGCGGAGATTCAGGAACCAGCGCCGATGCGATGAGCGCAGAGAGAGGTAATGACGATGGCAGCGAAAGAGGTCTTTGCGGGACTGCCGTGGTGGGTGAAGTGGGTGGCTGTGCCCGTCATCGCGCTGGTCGTGTTCGGCAGCGTGATAGCGAGCGTCGTCGGCTTCGTGATCAGCTTGCTCTTCAAGGCGCTGCTCTTCGTCGCCCTGGTCGGCGGACTCATCTACGTCGTACGGAAGTTCATATCCGGCTCCTCCTCGTCCCGCTCCGACTGGTGACCGTGCCGCTCTCCGACCGATGACCATGGCCTCATGGCCTCATGGCCTCATGGCCGGTACCGATGACCGGTGGCTGCCTGCCCGCTCGACGCCGGGCTCACCGCTTCCGCCGACCCGCGACTTCCCGCCGGAGATTCCCTCGGCCGGGGGATTTTCCGCAATGAGCGGCCGTAGAGCGTTGGTCAAGGGCTAGAGTCCGAATCCGCCGCTGGGCCGACCCTCGCGTAAGGGCGCACTGCTCCCTCCCGCGGGTCTCCGGGCGCGGGCGGCCCCCCTCGCGTCTTCGGGAGTGAACCTTGGTCGCGGCCGATGCCGGTACCTCACCGGGTGGAGCCACTCCACCGGGCGGAGCCACGCCACCGGACCACGCCACGACCGCGCCGACCCTCATCGGCTCCGTGCAGCGGGCGATGCGGTTGCTGGAAGCCGCAGCCTCACACCCGGACGGGGCCCCGGCCAAGCAGTTGGCCCGGGAGGCGGGGCTCGCACTGCCCACGGCCTATCACCTGTTGCGCACGCTGACCTACGAAGGCTATCTGCGCCGAAGGAAGGGGCTGCTCGTGCTCGGCGAGGCCGCCGAGCGGCTCGCAGCCGGCGGGGCGCGGCAGAAACGGCGCGGAACGATCGACGAGATCCTGGCGCACTGGCACGAAGTCATCGGGGCGCCCGTGTACTTCGCCGTCTACCGCGAGGGCGAGATCGAGCTCGTGAGCGTCGCGGACAGCCCGGGCAACCCGGCCGTCGAGGAATGGGCGGACTTCCGCGAGACAGGCCACGCCCATGCGATCGGCCAGTGCCTGCTGAGTCAACTGGACACCGAGGCAAGGAGGGACCACCTGGACCGCTATCCCGTGCAGTCGATCACGCGCTACTCGGTGCGGGACGACCACACGTTCCTGCGGAGGCTCGACGCGCTGGACCGGATGCGTCCGGTCGTGGAGCGTCAGGAGTACGCACTCGGCACCGTCTGCGCCGCGATTCCGATCACTGTGGGTGACACAGCGGCGGCGATGGCCATTTCCGTCCCTTCCCATCAGGCCGACCGGCTGCTACCGGCGGCACGGGCTCTTCAGCTCGAGATCGGAAAGCTACTAGGGACACTCGCCTTCTCTATCAGCATCTGAAAACTCACTCCTTGTGACATGGCATGCACTTTGAGCAAGATGCCCAGGGTGTCAGGGAGTCGGTTCCTGGCCGCTTCGAGGGCTATGGGACGGGGTAGGGCGCGATGGACGACTCGGTACAGGCAGAGGTCATGATGAGCTTCCTCGTTTCCGAGGAACTGTCGTTCCGCATTCCGGTGGAGCTGAGGTACGAGAGCGATGATCCGTACGCCGTGCGGTTGACGTTCCATCTGCCGGGGGACGCGCCGGTGACCTGGGCCTTCGGGCGAGAGTTGCTGGTCGACGGCGTGGGTCGGCCGTGCGGGGTGGGGGACGTGCGCATCGAGCCCACCGACCCCAATGTGCTCGACGAGGCGCTGATCAAGCTTCAGGTGGGGCCGGAGCAGGCGCTGTTCCGTGTGGGTATCCCGCCGCTCCTGGCGTTCCTCGACCGGACGGACCGGCTGGTGCCGCTCGGGCAGGAGCGGGCGCTCGCCGACTTCGACGCACACCTCGACGAGACGCTCGACCGCATCCTCGCCGAGGAGCAGAACGCGGGTTGATCTTGGTCCTGAGGGGGACAGAGGCAATGGCAGATTGCTGCATTTCGCGGCGGCACCGGAAGCCTCCGGGGAGTGCGGCACCGGAAGCTTCCGGTGAGGGGCGGAGCGACAAGTCGCCCTCCCCGTCCCCCCCGCTGCCTCTCTCCGGCCCCCGGCTGCCTCTCTCCGCCCCTCGCCCAGCCTCGCCCCGTTCTCTCCCCGCCTGGTCCTGCCTCTCGCCGTCTCTCCTCGTCCTGCCGGTGTCTCACGCCTTCCGGCGGCGTCCCTTCCCTCCACGGGAGGAGCGGGGGGCCGGAGCACCCGTCGCCGCGGGGGCCGGGCCGGACGTGCGGTCGGCGGAGACGACCAGGGCGGCCAGCGCGGTCGTCACGGGGACCGAGGCGACCAGGCCGATCGAGCCGATCAGGGTGCGCACGATCTCCTCGGCGACCAGCTCGCTGTTGGCGACCGTGCCCACGCTGGACTGGGCGATGGAGAACAGCAGCAGCAGGGGGAGCGCGGCGCCCGCGTAGGCGAGGACGAGGGTGTTGACGACCGAGGCGATGTGGTCGCGGCCGATGCGGATGCCCGCGCGGTAGAGGCCGCGCCAGCCCATCGTCGGGTTGGCCTGATGCAGTTCCCAGACCGCCGAGGTCTGGGTGACCGTCACGTCGTCCAGGACGCCGAGGGAGCCGATGATGACGCCCGCGAGCAGCAGGCCACTCATGTCGATGGACGGATACAGGCCATGGATGAGGCCTGTGTTGTCGTCCGTGTTGCCGGTCAGCGCGGCCCAGCCGATGAAGAGCGAGCCGAGCAGACCGATCAGGAGGAGGGAGATGAGCGTGCCGAGTACGGCGACGGAGGTACGGGCCGTGAGCCCATGGCAGAGATAGAGCGCGATCAGCATGATGGCGCTCGCCCCGATCACCGCCACGACCAGCGGGTTCGAGCCTTGCAGGATGGCGGGCAGGATGAAGAAGGTGAGTACGAGGAAGCTGATGGCGAGCGCCACCAGAGCCATGACGCCGCGCAGCCGCCCCACCACGACGACGGCCAGCGCGAAGATACCGGCGAGCAGTGCCATCGGAATTCTGCGGTTCACGTCGGCGACCGAGTACTGCAGGCCTTCCGGGGCCTTGGGCTCGTAGGCGACCACCACCTCTTGACCCTGCTTCAGTTGCCGGGGCGAGTCCGGCTGGATGACCTCGGTGAACGTGCGGCCCTTGTCCTTGCCGCTGCTCACCTCGATCGTCGCCTTCTTGCAGGTGCCGGACGCCCGTGACTGGGCGGACTGGCCCTCGGCCGTGGAGGTGTCGCCGTTCGGCGGGGTCTGCGAGGGGTTGAGATCCTTGCAGGGGAGCTCCTGCACCTCTGTGACTGATGCCGACTGCGTCTGCCGGTCGAAGCCCACGCCGGTGCGCTCGTGCGAGGGCGTGCCTCCCGGCCAGTACACCAGGAGCCCCACGACGACCGCGACGGCGAACGGGATCAGCACCCCGGCGATGACCTTGCGCAGATGCTTGGAGACGGGCGCGGCCGGACCGTGGCTGTGCGAGTGCCCATGGCTGTGCCCAGGGCCGTGGTCGCCCGGGGGCGGACCCGAGGCGGGAGGCTGTGAGGGCGGCGGCGGGGGCGGCGGCTGTGTGGTGGTCACGGCCCGATCATCGCAAGAACGGAGGGGGCCCTCTGTTCAGCGCGCCCGATATGACGCTAGCGTGGTGTCACCTTTGCAATCGCGGGAGCTCGGAGCACCGGGCTGAGAGGGCGCTGACCTCCGTACGAAGCGGCACGAAACGTGCACGAGCCGTACGGGATTCGCTGCGTCGACCGCCGAACCTGTTACCGGGTAATGCCGGCGTAGGGAGTAGGTCTCATGACCACATCGGACGCACGCACGCCTGCCTCGACGCAGAACCAGAGCGACGAGGCCGGGAAGTCCATCGGCTGGCACAAGGCGTATGTCGAGGGTTCACGCCCCGACCTGCGCGTGCCGGTCCGCCAGGTGCACCTGACCAACGGCAAGGCCGTCACCCTGTACGACACATCGGGGCCGTACACCGACGAGTCCATCGACACCGACGTCCGCAGGGGCCTCGCGCCTCTCCGCGAGAACTGGATCATCGCCCGCGGAGACACCGAGGAGTACACCGGACGCCCGCCCCGTCCCGAGGACGACGGCATCAAACACACCTCGCCGCGCGGCGGGCTCAAGAACCTCGACGCGGTCTTCCCCGGCCGTCCCCGCCAGCCGCGCCGCGGCCGGCAGGGCCAGGCGGTGACACAGCTCGCGTACGCCCGGCGCGGTGAGATCACGCCGGAGATGGAGTTCATCGGGATCCGCGAGAACCTCGACCCCGAGGTCGTGCGCGCCGAGGTCGCCGCGGGCCGCGCGGTGATCCCCGCCAACGTCAACCACCCGGAGATCGAGCCGATGATCATCGGCAAGAAGTTCCTGGTGAAGGTCAACGCCAACATCGGCAACTCCGCGGTCACCTCCTCCATCGAGGAGGAGGTGGACAAGATGACCTGGGCGACCAAGTGGGGCGCCGACACGGTCATGGACCTGTCCACCGGGCGCAACATCCACACCACACGCGAGTGGGTCCTGCGCAACTCCCCCGTGCCGATCGGCACCGTCCCCCTCTACCAGGCGCTGGAGAAGGTCGACGGCCAGGCCGAGGCGCTGACCTGGGAGATCTACAAGGACACGGTCATCGAGCAGGCCGAGCAGGGCGTGGACTACATGACGGTGCACGCGGGCGTGCGCCTTCCGTACGTACCGCTGACCGCCAACCGCAAGACCGGCATCGTCTCGCGCGGCGGCTCGATCATGGCCGCCTGGTGCCTCGCGCACCACAAGGAGAGCTTCCTCTACGAGCACTTCGAGGAGCTCTGCGAGATCCTCGCCTCGTACGACGTGACGTACTCGCTCGGCGACGGTCTGCGGCCCGGGTCGATCGCGGACGCCAACGACGAGGCGCAGTTCGCGGAGTTGCGGACCCTCGGGGAACTCAACACGATTGCCAAGCGTCACAACGTACAGACGATGATCGAGGGCCCCGGTCACGTCCCGATGCACAAGATCAAGGAGAACATCGACCTCCAGCAGGAGATCTGCGAGGAGGCGCCGTTCTACACCCTCGGCCCGCTGACCACCGACATCGCACCCGCCTACGACCACATCACCTCCGGCATCGGCGCCGCGATGATCGGCTGGTGGGGCACGGCCATGCTCTGCTACGTCACGCCCAAGGAGCACCTGGGCCTGCCCAACCGCGACGACGTGAAGACCGGCGTCATCACGTACAAGATCGCGGCGCACGCGGCGGACCTCGCCAAGGGGCACCCGGGCGCGCAGGACTGGGACGACGCGCTCTCGGACGCGCGCTTCGAGTTCCGCTGGGAGGACCAGTTCAACCTGGCGCTCGACCCGGTCACGGCGCGGGAGTTCCACGACGAGACGCTGCCCGCCGAGCCCGCGAAGACGGCGCACTTCTGCTCGATGTGCGGGCCGAAGTTCTGCTCCATGAAGATCTCGCAGGACATCCGGCGCCGGCATGGCGGTGCCGATGCCGGCGCCGGTGGCGGCGCTGGTGAGCCCGGCCAGGACGAGATCCAGGCGGGCATGGACCAGAAGTCCAAGGAGTTCGCCGCGGCGGGCAACCGGGTCTATCTGCCGATCGCCGACTGAGCACACCGGCGTAACCGGTGGGGCCGGTGCTCCCCATGGCAGCTTCGTACGCCTCGTGGCCTCGCCGCCCCCTCGTCGGCGGCGGGACCACGAAGCGGTGCTGTGGCCGAAGCGGTGCTGTGCGTCGGGCCGCTACTCCGGCTTGTGGTCGGGCCCGCCGAAGTCGGGGCTCGAGAAGTCGGGACTCGAGTAGCTCGGACGTGAACCGGCGGTCGAGCCGCCGTCCGGGCTGCTGAACCCCGGCCTGTGGTAGCCGAGTTGCGGCATGCGGTTGCTGCCCGCCCCGGGCCCCTGTGACGGCGCCCGGGGCGCGGGAGCCGCGCCCGGTTCCGCGAGGGCGTCCCGGAGGAACGGGACGAAGCCCCGCTCCAGGAGCGCCCGCCCCCAGACCTCCCTGGCCTGGGAGACCTCCAGATGCTGTTCGCCGTGGAGGTTCGCCTGGAGTGAGGTGGAGCCGTTGCGCAGGGCGGTCAGGAGCAGGCCTCCCGCGGCGACCAGGATGCCCCCCGCGGTGAGCGCGCCGAACAGCCAGCCCGCGGTGAGCAGGGTGTCCGCGAAGGCGGGCTCGGGTTCGAGCATCTTCAGGATGTAGCCGACGAGCAGGAAGATCGCGGCGGCCGCACCCGCGAGGACGGGCGCGAGAACCGCGACGACGGCGACCGCCCCGGCTCCTACCGCCGCCGGTTCGGCGATCTCGCCCATCGTGGTGGCGAGCCCGACGCCGCCGGAGCCCGACTCCGCGGCGCTGTGTCCACTCCCTTCGCGTATCGATGTGGAAGAGGGTCGAGGTTCGCGCAACTCCTCGCGAACCTTCACGTAGTGCGCGTACTCGGCTGCGGCCGCGGCAGTGATCAGGGCCGTCGCGTTCAGGGCCATGGTGCGCAGTTGTTCGGTGTTGAGCCGCTGGCCCACTGCGGCGAGTTCCGGACGGTCCGGTGCGGTGCGCAGCGCCTCGTCGAGGATCCGCTCGTACTCGGGGCGGTCCTCATTGAGCAGGTGTGGAGCGCTGTTCATGTGCATCCCCCGATGCTCCGTAGGGCTGAGACTCGCATGGCTACGAGCCGTTGGGCAGAAACGGAGGGGAGCCTGCTACGGATAAGCCGATGGTAGAGCCGTGACGGCGCGCGGTGACAGGGGGTTTCCGGAAATTGCCCCCCTGTCCACCGAGATCCTGTAGAGGGGGGCGCGCTCGCGGAACGCCTAGGCCGCCAGCGGCAGTTGGCGGACCAGCAGCTTTCCTGCCATGGTCACTCCACCGTCCATGGCGATGGCCAGGCCGTCGGCGTACACGTGCGGACCCTCGATGACGGGCCCGGCGCCGTCGGAATCGTCCTCGGAGCCGACGTCCCCCAGGAGGTACGGGATGGGGCTGTGGCCATGGACGACGCGTGTGCCGCCGTACATGTCGAGCAGTTCGCGCACGGCGGAGGGGCCCGACTCGTCGCGGAAGGCGAAGCGCTTGGTGAACTTCCGGAAAAGGTCCCAGCACTCGTCGGCGTCGTTGCGCGTCAGGGTCTCGCGGACCGTGTCGTTCACGGCCTCGATCGAGTCGCCGTAGTCCAAGTAGGCGGTCGTGTCGGAGTGCATGAGGAGATGTCCGTCCGCCTCCTCCATGGCGTCCAGGCGGGCCATCCACTGCAGATGGTGGTCCTCCAGGCGTTCCATGTCCGTCTTCTGGCCCCCGTTGAGCAGCCACGCGGCCTGGAAGGTGGCGGTGCCCGCGCCGGAGTTGACCGGGGTGTCGCCGAAGCGCTTGGCGCCGAGCAGGAGCAGTTCGTGGTTGCCGAGGAGGGCCTTGCAGTAGCCGCCGGCGGCTGCGGCCTCCGCGGAGAGGCGCATCACGAGGTCGATGACGCCGATGCCGTCGGGCCCCCGGTCGGTGAAGTCGCCGAGGAACCACAGGCGCGCGTTGCCCGCGGACCAGTTCCCCTCGGCGTCGACGAGGCCCTGCTCCTGGAGCGCGGCCATCAGCTCGCCGAGATACCCGTGCACGTCACCCACCACGAACAGGGGGCCGTGCTCCTCGCTCGCCCTCGGCTGCGGGGGCTCCGGCATGACCTGCACCTGCACGGTGTCCCCGCGGTTGATGACGGGCAGGTCGCGCTGCGTCGGCGTGTACCCGTCGACCTCCGGCTCGCCGGGTGCTCCGGGGCCCGCCTCGGCGGGTCCGGTCATCTCATGGACGTACGCCGGTACGCGGAAGTCGCGCAGCGTCGCCGTCCGCACATCGGGTCCCTGACCGGCCCCCTGAGTCATCGACCCCTCCACCACCATTGCGCCGCATCTGCACCGAGATCGGACTGCCTGGTCGCAGCGGCCCGCGGTGTCGTCCGCCCATCATAGGAATGCGGCTCCCGCTGTGTGGTGCACCAGGGGTGGTGAATCGGTCCTTGACCCGGGTTCACCGCTGTTTTCTCCCGAATTGGGCAGGGGTTTCCGTGTTGATGGCGGGCCGTTCATCTGCCCCTGCCCCGTAAAAATCTTCGGACAAGTCCTCGCGGTCAGCCCGAGCCCGACGAGCGCGGCGGGCTGACCGTCGTGCGCGGCGGGCGTCGCTCGGACGAGGTGCGCACGATCAACTCGGTCGGTATTACCTGCTCGACCGGGCCGCCCGAGTCCAAGCCCTCGATGGCGTCGATGAGGAGCTGTACGACGGCCGTCCCGATGCGCCGGGGCTTGAGCGAGAGCGTGGTGATCGGCGGCTCGGTGGTGGCGTACACCGTGGACTCGCTGCAGCAGACGAGCAGCAGGTCGTCGGGGACCCGCAGGCCGTACCGCCGGGCGGCGGCGAGGAGGTCGGTGCCGTTGGGATCGAAGAGGCCGTAGACGGCGTCGGGGCGGTCGGGTCTGGCGAGCAGCCGGTCTGCGGCGACCGCGCCCGCGCACGGGTCGTGGGCGGGGTAGGACTCGTAGACCGGGTCCTGGCCGATGCGTTCGCACCAGTTCAGATAGGCGGTCGTGGACAGATGTGTGTACGTATCCGTGGTGGTGCCCGTGAGCAGGCCGATCCGGCGGGCGCCGGCGGCCGCGAGGTGGTCGAGGATCTCCAGGACCGCCGCCTCGTGGTCGTTGTCGACCCAGGCGGTGACCGGCAGGGAGCCGGCCGGGCGGCCGTCGGAGACGACCGGGAGGCCCTGGCGGACCAGCTCGCTGACCACCGGATCGTGGTCGGAGGGGTCGACGACGACCGTGCCGTCGAGCGCGACGTTCGACCACACGTCCACGGGGCTGCGGCGGGAGGTGGCGGGGAGGATGACCAGGGCGTAGCCCCGGGCGAGGGCGGCGGAGGTGGCGGCTCTGGCCATCTCCGCGAAGTAGGCGAACTCGGTGAAGGTGAAAGGTTCATCCCCGTACGTGGTCACGGTCAGGCCGATGAGGCCCGACTTGCCGGTACGGAGGGTGCGGGCGGCGGCGGAGGGGCGGTAGCCCAGCCGTTCGGCGACCTCGCGGACGTGGCGTCGGGTGGCGTCCGGCAGACGGCCCTTGCCGTTGAGGGCATCGGAGACAGTCGTGATGGAGACGCCGGCGGCGGCGGCGACATCTCTGATGCCCGCGCGGCTCTGCCGGTTCCCCCGGCGGGCGGTCTCCGCTCGGCTCACCTGGTATTTACCTGCTGCTGTCATGGCGAGCTGATAGTAGGGCTCATAGGCATGGATAGCGCGGGTGCATATGCAGTCGTTGACAGGCACGTTTCTGCAAGGCTTTTGCCGCGCAATGGCCTTGGAAGGCAAGGCAGTTGGTCCGTTCCAGTGTGGCTGTCGCTGATCGTCTAGCTGGCCCTGATCGATGCGCCATGTCTCGGAGAGGTCTCAACTCACCTTCACGGGGGACGCGCGCCACGGAGCGAGCCACCGGCGCACGGGGGAGCACGGGCGCTCCCCTGCCGGGCGCACGGCGCAGAGCGGGCACACGGCCGCTTCTCTCGTATCGGCCGCCGCCGGGCAGCCGACGCCCGCACGAGCCGCGGGGCGGCCCCCGCAAGGCAGTCCGCACGGCCTCCCGTGAAGCGGATCCCGGTAGGCCATTCGCAGTGGCGTCGAATCCTCATAAGGTGAGCAGTATTCGAACTGTGTTGGCACTGGTACGAGGAGGACTGCGGTGAGCGAGACGAGCCCGAGGCTGCGCGCCGAGCTGGAGGGTGTTCCCACCTACAAGCCCGGCAAGCCCGCCGCCGCGGCGGACGGCCCGGCGGCCTACAAGCTGTCCTCCAACGAGAACCCCTACCCCCCGCTCCCCGGCGTCATGGAGAGCACGCTCGCCGCCGCCGCGTCCTTCAACCGCTACCCCGACATGGCCTGCACGGTCCTGATGAGCGAGCTGGCCGACCGGTTCGGGGTGCCCGCGTCGCACATCGCGACCGGCACCGGCTCCGTCGGCGTCGCCCAGCAACTCTTGCAGGCCACCGCGGGCCCGGGGGACGAGGTCATCTACGCCTGGCGGTCCTTCGAGGCGTACCCGATCATCACGCAGGTCAGCGGGGCGAAGTCGGTACGGGTGCCGCTGACGGAGGGCGAGGTGCACGACCTGGACGCGATGGCCGCCGCCATCACCGACCGCACCCGCCTCATCTTCGTCTGCAACCCCAACAACCCCACCGGCACCGTGGTCCGCAGGGCCGAGCTGGAGCGCTTCCTCGACCGGGTGCCGAGCGACGTCCTGGTGGTGCTCGACGAGGCGTACCGCGAGTTCATCCGCGACCCCGAGGTGCCGGACGGCATCGAGATCTACCGCGAGCGCCCCAACGTCTGCGTACTGCGTACGTTCTCCAAGGCGTACGGCCTCGCGGGGCTGCGCGTCGGCTTCGCGGTGGCCCATGAGCCGGTGGCCGCCGCGCTGCGCAAGACGGCGGTGCCGTTCGGCGTGAGCCAGCTCGCGCAGGACGCGGCCGTGGCGTCGCTGCGGGCCGAGGACGAGCTGATGGGCCGCGTCGGCGCGCTGGTCACCGAGCGGACGCGGGTGGTCGAGGCGCTGCGCGGCCAGGGCTGGACGGTTCCCGAGACGCAGGCGAACTTCGTCTGGCTGCGCCTGGGGGACCGTACGGCCGACTTCGCCGCCGCCTGTGAGAAGGCGGGCGTGGTGGTGCGGCCGTTCGCCGGCGAGGGGATGCGGGCCACGATCGGCGAGACCGAGGCCAACGACATCTTCCTGCGGGCGGCCGAGGGCTTCCGCAAGGAGCTCTAGCCCCGTTGACGTAGACCTGCCGCCGCCGCAGGTAAAGGCGTGAAGGCCCCGGCCACTCGTTCGCGAGATCCGGGGCTTTTCCGTGCCCCGCCCCCTGCCATGTGACCGAGGCCATGTGACGAGGCCAGGGACGTGGCCATGTGACGAGCGAGACAGGGACCCCCCTATGGGTGCGTGAATCCAGTACGACATAATGCTTGTGAATGTGAACGCGTTCACAAGCGCGCCCGGTTCTTCCGGAGATCGGTGGGACAAGCGGGTGCAAACTGCCGCTTCGACCACGGCGAGTAAGGAGATGACGCAGTGGACCTGGCTCTGGCGCCGGAAACATTGGCGCGATGGCAGTTCGGCATCACCACCGTCTACCACTTTCTGTTCGTCCCTCTGACGATCTCCCTCGCCGCCCTCACGGCGATCCTGGAGACCGCGTGGGTGCGCACGGGCAAGGAGCACTACCTCAGGGCGACCAAGTTCTGGGGAAAGCTGTTCCTGATCAACATCGCGATGGGCGTCGTCACCGGCATCGTCCAGGAGTTCCAGTTCGGCATGAACTGGTCCGACTACTCGCGCTTCGTCGGTGACGTCTTCGGGGCGCCGCTGGCCTTCGAGGCGCTGATCGCCTTCTTCTTCGAGTCGACCTTCATCGGCCTGTGGATCTTCGGCTGGGACAAGCTCCCCAAGAAGCTGCACTGCGCCACGATCTGGATCGTCTCCATCGGCACGATCCTGTCGGCGTACTTCATCATCGCCGCCAACGCCTTCATGCAGCACCCGGTCGGCTACCGGATCGTGGAGCGGGACGGCACCAAGCGCGCGGAGCTCACGGACTTCGCGAAGGTGCTCTTCCAGGAGACGGCGCTGGTCAACTTCTTCCACGTCATCTCGGCGGCCATCCTGGTCGGCGGCGCCTTCATGACCGGCATCGCCATCTTCCACCTGCGCAAGAAGCGGCACATCCGCACCATGCGCACGTCGCTGCGGCTCGGCCTGGTCGCGGCCTTCGCCGGCACGCTGCTCACCGTGGTCAGCGCCGACACCCTCGGCAAGGTCATGTACGAGCAGCAGCCGATGAAGATGTCGGCGGCCGAGGCGCTGTGGGAGTCGGAGAAGCCGGCGCCCTTCTCGCTCTTCGCGTACGGAGACGTCTCCAAGGGGCACAACGACGTCGCCATCGAGGTCCCCGGCGTCCTGTCCTTCCTCGCCAAGAACAACTTCAACGCCGAGATCCCCGGCATCAACGACCTCAACAAGGAGGCGCAGGAGAAGTTCGGGCCCGGCGACTACCGGCCCAACATCCCCACCGCCTACTGGTCCTACCGCTGGATGATCGGCTTCGGCGGGGTCTCGATGGCCCTGTGCACCGCGGGCCTCTGGCTGACGCGGAAGAGGTTCTGGCTGGCGCCCGAGCACCGCACCGGGGCGGACGAGGTGCCCAAGCTGATGCTCACCAAGAACACCGAGCTGGCCCCCAGGTTCGGCAAGTGGTGGTGGCGGCTCTCGCAGTGGACGCTGATCTTCCCCCTCATCGGCACGGCCTGGGGCTGGATCTTCACCGAGACGGGCCGCCAGCCCTGGGTGGTCTACGGCGTGCTGCGCACCAGGGACGCGGTGTCGCCCGGCGTCTCCCAGGGCGAGGTGCTCACCTCGCTGATCGGGTTCACGCTCATCTACGCCGTACTCGCCGTGATCGAGGTGAAGCTGCTGCTCAAGTACGTCAGGCAGGGGCCGCCCGAACTGACGGAGGCGGATCTGAACCCGCCCACAAAGATCACTGGACCCGGCTCCGGCAAGGGCCCGGACGCGGATTCCGACGCCGACGCCGACCGGCCCATGGCCTTCTCGTACTGAAGGAAGGAGCGACCAGGCCATGCAACTTCACGACATATGGTTCGTACTGATCGCCGTCCTGTGGATCGGCTACTTCTTCCTGGAGGGGTTCGACTTCGGGATCGGGGTCCTGACCAAGCTGCTCGCCAGGGACCGGGTGGAGAAGCGGGTCCTCATCAACACCATCGGCCCCGTCTGGGACGGCAACGAGGTGTGGCTGCTCACGGCGGCCGGCGCGACCTTCGCCGCCTTCCCCGAGTGGTACGCGACGCTCTTCTCCGGCTTCTACCTGCCGCTGCTGCTCATCCTGATCTGCCTGATCGTGCGCGGCGTGGCCTTCGAGTACCGCGCGAAGAGGCCCGAGGAGCGCTGGCAGACCAACTGGGAGCACGCGATCTTCTGGACCTCGCTGATCCCCGCAGTCATGTGGGGCATCGCTTTCGGGAACATCGTGCGCGGCGTGAAGATCGACGCCCACAAGGAGTACGTGGGTTCCTTCTTCGACCTGCTCAACCCGTACGCGATCCTGGGCGGCCTCGTCACGCTGACGCTGTTCACCTTCCACGGCGCGGTGTTCGCCTCGCTCAAGACCGTCGGCGACATCCGGGTGCGGGCCCGCAGGATGGCGCTGGGCCTCGGCCTTGTCACGGGGGTGCTCGCGGTCGGGTTCCTGCTCTGGACCCAGGCCGACAAGGGTGACGGCAAGAGCCTGATCGCGATGGTCGTGGCGGTCCTCGCGCTGCTCGGGGCCATCGGGGCCATCGCGGCCGGGCGCGAGGGCTGGTCGTTCGCACTCTCGGGCGTCACGATCGCGGCGGCCTTCGCGATGCTCTTCCTGACCCTCTTCCCCAACGTCATGCCGTCGTCGCTGAACGCGGAGTGGAGCCTCACGGTCACCAACGCCTCGTCGAGCCCGTACACGCTGCGGATCATGACCTGGTGCGCGCTCATCGCGACCCCCGTCGTGCTGCTCTACCAAGGCTGGACTTACTGGGTGTTCAGTAAGCGGATCGGGACGCAGCACATCGCTGATGCCGCGCACTGAGCCGCTTCACCGCGGAGATTCATCAGAAGGTCCCTGGCCCCTGGTCTTCCTGCCGGCCCCCCGGAGGGTGTGTTTCACGTGAAACCAATCGACCCGCGTCTGCTGCGGTACGCCCGTGCCACGCGCGTCTTCCTCGTCGCCGTCGTGGTTCTGGGCCTGGTCGGGGCGGGGCTGGTCATCGGCCAGGCGATGCTCATCGCCGAGATCGTGGTGGGCGCCTTCCAGAAGAGCTTGTCCGTCGCCGACCTGGGCACGCCGCTGCTGCTGCTCGCCCTGGTCGCGGCGGGCCGCGCTCTGGTCTCCTGGCTGACCGAGCTCGCGGCGCACCGGGCGAGTGCGGCGGTCAAGTCGGAACTGCGGGGGCGTCTCCTCGAAAGGGCGGCCGCGCTGGGTCCCGGCTGGCTGAGCGGTCAGCGCACCGGCTCGCTGGTCTCGCTCGCGACGCGGGGCGTGGACGCCCTGGACGACTACTTCTCGCGCTATCTGCCGCAGCTCGGGCTTGCGGTGGTGGTTCCGGTGGCGGTGCTCGCCCGCATCGTGACCGAGGACTGGGTGTCGGCGGCGATCATCGTCGTGACGCTCCCGCTGATCCCGGTCTTCATGATCCTCATCGGCTGGGCGACCCAGAACCGGATGGACCGTCAGTGGCGGCTGCTCTCGCGGCTCTCCGGTCACTTCCTGGACGTCGTCGCGGGCCTGCCCACCCTGAAGGTGTTCGGCCGCGCCAAGACCCAGGCCGAGTCGATCAGGAAGATAACCGGCGAGTACCGGCAGGCGACGATGCGGACCCTGCGCATCGCCTTCCTCTCCTCCTTCGCCCTGGAGCTCCTCGCCACGATCTCGGTCGCGCTGGTCGCGGTGACCATCGGTATGCGGCTCGTCCACGGCGAGATGGATTTGTACGTGGGTCTGGTCATCCTCGTCCTGGCGCCCGAGGCCTATCTGCCGCTGCGCCAGGTCGGGGCGCAGTACCACGCGGCGGCGGAGGGCCTGGCAGCCGCCGAGGAGATCTTCGAGGTGCTGGAGACGCCCGTTCCGGCCGCGGGGAGCGGGCCGGCTCCCTCGGGCGCGCTGAGCGTGGAGGACGTGACGGTGCGGTACCCGGGCCGGGGCGCCGACGCGGTCTCCGGGGTGTCCTTCACGGTGGGGGACGGAGAGACGGTGGCCCTCGTCGGGCCGAGCGGGGCGGGCAAGTCGACCCTCCTGAACGTGGTGCTCGGGTTCGTGGGAACCACCGAGGGGCGGGTCCGTGTCGGGGGCGTCGACCTGGCGGAGGTCTCGCCGGAGCTCTGGCGTGAGCGGATCGCGTGGGTGCCGCAGCGGCCGCACCTCTTCGCCGGGTCCATCGCGGAGAACGTACGGCTCGCGAAGCCCTCGGCGACGCCGGAACAGCTGCGGGACGCCCTGCGGGCCGCCGGTGCCCTGTCCTTCGTGGACGCGCTGCCCCTCGGGGCGGAGACGGTCCTCGGGGAGGACGGGGGCGGGCTCTCGGCGGGGCAGCGGCAACGGCTCGCGCTGGCGCGGGCGTTCCTCGCGGACCGCCCCGTGGTGCTCCTCGATGAGCCCACGGCGGCGCTCGACGGCGGGACCGAGGCGGAGGTCGTGGAGGCGGTTCGACGGCTGGTCGTGGGGCGGACGGTGCTGCTGGTCGTGCATCGGCCGGCGCTGCTGGCTGTCGCGGACCGGGTGGTGCGGTTGCCCGCGGCGGAAGTGCGGGCGGCGGGCGTGAGTGGGGCATCCGGACGGGGCGAGGGCACCGGCGGTGACGTGGTGGCGGATGACCGGGTCGCCCCCGCTCAGGACAGGGGTGAGGGCGAGGGCTTGGGCCTGGGCTTGGCCTCGGGGCAGGGGCAGGGCCAGGGGCAGGGGCAGGGCCAGGGCTCCGGCTCGGGCTCGGGCTCGGGCTCGGTGGAGTCTCGCGGGGTGCTCGCCCGGGTGAGGGTGGCCGCTCACGAGCGGCGGGCGCAGCTCGGGCTCGCGCTGCTGCTCGGGAGTCTCGCGCTCGGCAGTGCCGTGGGGCTCATGGCGACCTCGGGGTGGCTGATCTCGCGTGCCTCGGAGCAGCCGCCGGTGATGTACCTGATGATCGCCGTGACGGCGACCCGTGCCTTCGGCATCGGCCGTGCCGTCTTCCGCTACGCCGAGCGGCTCGTCTCGCACGACGCCGTGCTCCGCATGCTCGCCGACACCCGGGTCGCGGTCTACCGGCGCCTCGAACGGCTGGCCCCCGCCGGCCTGCGTACGGCCCGCCGAGGTGACCTCCTCTCCCGCCTGGTCGCCGACGTCGACGCCTTGCAGGACTACTGGCTGCGCTGGCTCCTGCCCGTGTCCGCCGCCGCGCTCGTGGGTACGGGGGCCGTCGGGTTCACCGCCTGGCTGCTGCCCGAGGCCGGTGCCGTGCTCGCCGCCGGGCTGCTCGTCGCGGGTGTCGGGGTGCCGCTGCTGAGCGGTGCCGTGGCCCGGCGCGCCGAGCGGAGGCTGGCGCCCGCACGCGGGGCGCTCGCCACGCGCGTGGCGGATCTGCTCACCGGAACCGCCGAGCTGACCGTCGCCGGTGCGCTGAATCGGCGTACGGCCAAGGCCAGGGAGGCCGACGCCGAGCTGACGCGTATCGCCTCCCGGCAGGCCGGGGCCACCGCGCTCGGCAACGGGCTCGGCGCGCTCGCCACCGGGCTCACGGTGGCCGCGGCCGCGCTCGTCGGTGTCCAGGCGGTGCAGGACGGGCGGCTCGGCGGTATCGCCCTGGCCGTCGTCGTGCTCACCCCGCTCGCCGCCTTCGAGGCGGTCATCGGCCTGCCCCTCGCCGTGCAGTACCGGCAGCGGGTCAGGAGGAGCGCGGAGCGCGTGTACGAGGTCCTCGACGCCGCCGAGCCGGTTCCGGAGCCCGCCGTCCCCGCCGAGGCGCCGGCGTCGCCCTTCCCGCTCCGGGTCGAGGCGCTGCACGCCCGCCACGCGGGGCAGGACGCCGACGCCTCCGCGCTCGCGGGCGTGAGCCTGACCCTGGAACGGGGCAGGCGGATCGCCGTCGTGGGCCCTTCGGGCTCGGGCAAGACGACGCTCGCGCAGGTGCTTCTGCGGTTCCTCGGCGCGTACGAGGGGACGTACTCGCTGGGCGGTACGGACGCGGCGACGCTGGACGGCGACACCGTGCGCCGCATGGTCGGGCTCTGCGCCCAGGACGCGCACATCTTCGACAGCTCGGTCCGCGAGAACCTGCTGCTCGCCAAGAAGGACGCCACGGACGCTGAGCTGTGGGCCGCTCTCGCGCGGGCGCGGCTCGACGGCTGGGCCGACTCGCTGCCCCGGGGGCTCGACACGCTGGTCGGCGAGCACGGCGCCCGGCTCTCCGGGGGCCAGCGGCAGCGGCTCGCGCTGGCCCGTGCGCTGCTCGCGGACTTCCCCGTACTCGTTCTCGACGAGCCGGCCGAGCACCTCGACCTGCCGACCGCGGACGCCCTCACCGCCGACCTGCTGGCCGCGACGGAGGGACGTACGACGCTGCTCATCACGCACCGGCTCGCCGGGCTCGACGCGGTGGACGAGGTGATCGTCCTCGACGGGGGCCGGGTGGCACAGCGCGGCACGTACGCGGAACTGGCGGCGGTGGAGGGCCCGCTGCGGCGGATGCTGGACGTGGAACTGGCGGCGGATCTGCTGGCGGTGGGGTGAAGCGTGTGCTGGGGTGGTTGGGCGGCTTCGACTTTCCCCTGTAAATAGGACTTACTAGGCTCAAAGGCATGTCCGTACCTTCGGCCTCCGCCGGTTCACCGCCCCCCGGCGGCACATCCCGCCCGGGACAGGCGGAGGCGCGGGCGGCGCGCGGCCTCCAGGGGCTCTCGCCCGAGCTGACCTCGCGGGTGCCGCAGCTCCTCGAAGCCATGCGGTCGGTCGGCACCGGGCTGGAGCTGCACGTCACCCTGGACCGCATCTGCGAGACCGCCGCCGAGCTCGCGGACGCCCGCTACGCGGCGATCGGCGTGGTCGCCGAGGACGGCCAAGGGCTCTCCGACTTCGTCCACCACGGCATCGGCGAGGAGACCGCCGAACGCATCGGACGCCTGCCCGACGGTCACAAGGGCCTGCTCGGCGCGCTGATCCACCAGCCGAGGACCCTGCGTCTCTCCGACCTCTCCGCCGACCCCCGCTCCTGCGGTTTCCCGGCCCATCACCCGCCGATGCGGACCTTCCTCGGGGTCCCCATCCACGTACAGGGGGAGATCTACGGCAATCTCTACCTGACGGAGAAGCGGAACGGGGCCGAGTTCAACGACGACGACGTGCACATCGTGCGCGTCCTCGCCGCGGAGGCGGGCATCGCCATCGGGAACGCCCGTCTGTACGAGGCCGCCAAGCAGCGCGAACGCTGGATCGACGGCTCGGTCGCGGTGACCACGGCCCTGCTCTCCGGCAGCGACGTGGAGGAGGCGCTCGCCGTCGTGGCCGAACAGGCCAGGCACCTCGCCGACTCGGACGCCGGGATCGTGCTGCTGCCCGACAGGGAGGGCGGAATGGAGGTCGTCGCGGTCTCCTCGGAGGAGCCCACGGGGGCGCTCGGCATGATCGTCCCCCCGGAGAGCCGCATCGTCGCCCAGCTCCTCGACGGAGAGCCCGTGTTCATCGACGACGCGGCGGGCGACCCGCGCGTCATGACGGAACTGGCCCGCCGCTACGGCCCCGTCATGCTCCTTCCGCTGCAGAGCGACGGCCGTGTCCTCGGCACCCTCGTCACGCCACGCGCGCGTGGGGAACGCCCTTTCAGCGAGGCCGAGCGGACGCTCGGCACACAGTTCGCCTCACAGGCCGCGCTCGCGCTGATAATGGCCGACGCCCAGCGCGACCGGGAGCGCCTCGCGGTCTACGAGGACCGCGACCGGATCGCCAGGGACCTGCACGATCTCGTCATCCAGCGGCTCTTCGCCACCGGCATGATGCTGGAGAGCGCCCAGCGCAGGTCGGTCGTGCCGGAGGTGCAGGTCGGCGTCGGCAAGGCCGTCGACGAACTGGACGTGACCATTCAGGAGATCCGGACGGCGATCTTCGCGCTGCATCAGGGCCCGGCCGAGGCGCCGTCGGGGCTGCGCACCCGTGTGCTGCGGGAGATCAACATGGCCGCCGTCCCGCTCGGCTTCAAGCCCTCGCACCACTTCGAGGGGCCCGTCGACACCATGGTCGGCGAACTGACCGGCAAGAACCTCATCGCGGCCCTGCGCGAGGCCCTCTCCAACGCGTTCCGCCATGCGCGGGCCGCCCGTATCGACGTCGTCGTCGACGCGACGGTGATCCTGCCGGACGGGCGGCAGGGCGTACGTCTGACCGTCGCGGACGACGGCGTGGGCATCGCCGAGGGCGGCCGGCGCAGCGGCCTGCGGAACCTCAAACGGCGGGCCGAGTCCCTGGGCGGCGACAGCTGGTACGGCCCGGGCACCGGCGAGGACGGCGGCGGCACGACGGTGGTCTGGCAGGCTCCGTACTAGGGCCTCACCAGGGCCTCACTAAGTCCTCGGCTCTGCACGCTCGGCCAGGATCTGTTCGATGACCACGGCCACGCCGTCGTCGTTGTTGGCGACCGTGCGGCCGGAGGCGGCGGCGATGACGTCCGGGTGGGCGTTGCCCATCGCGTACGACGTACCCGCCCAGGTCAGCATCTCTATGTCGTTGGGCATGTCCCCGAACGCGACGACCTCGGCGGGCGAGATGCCGTGCTCGGCGCAGTACAGCGCCAGCGTGCTGGCCTTGGAGACACCGGGGCCACTGATCTCCAGGAGCGCGCTGGGGCTGGAACGGGTCACCGTGGCCCGGTCCCCGACGGCCGCCCTCGCCACCACCAGGAAGTCGTCGGGCGCGAGCTCCGGGTGGTAGGCGAGGATCTTGAGTACGGGCTGCTCGGCCACCGCGGGGTCCGCGGGGGCCTCCGCGAGGAGCTTCTCGGCGGGCGCGACGCTCTCGCCGGGTTCCATGTGCAGCGGCGGATACGTTTCCTCGTGGTGCAGTCCCCCGGTCCGCTCCACCGCGAAGGACGTACCCGGCGACGCGGCACGCACCCTGCGGACGACGTCGAGTGCGCATGCCCGCTCCAGCTCGCGGATCTTGACGAAGCTGTGGGTGCCGGGGCCGCCGTGCAGATCGACCACCGCCGCGCCGTTTCCGCAGATGGCGAGGCCGTGACCGTGGACGTGGGCGCTGACGACGTCCATCCAGCGGGCCGGGCGGCCGGTCACGAAGAAGACCTCGATCCCGGCGGCCTCGGCCGCGGCGAGCGCGGCGACCGTACGGTCGGAGACCGTCTTGTCGTCACGCAGAAGCGTGCCGTCCAGATCCGTGGCGATCAGCCGCGGGCTCGGACGCGGGCTCGGACACGGCTCGGTCCTGCCGGTTCCGTCCGTCGTGGCCGGGGCGTTCGGGGCGGGGGTCTCGGGCCCTGGGGTAGCTGGGGTCACGCCATCGATTGTCCCGCACAAACGTGCACGGGCGTGCGCTGGGGCGCACATCTGAGTGCCGTCAGGACTTGATCGTGCCCGTGTTCAACTGCCCCGGCGCCTCCAGGGCGATCCGCTCGAAGACCTTTTCGTCCGCCGCGAAGTAGGTGTCCGGCAGCGGCCAGTGCAGAACGATTTCGTTGAAGCCCAGGTCAGCGTGGTGACCGGCGAAGTCGACGAAGGCGTCGAAGGAGTCCAGGGGCCGGTCGGGCGTGAACCCGGTCAGCAGGATCTTGTCGACTTCGGCGACATCCCGGCCGATCTCGTCACAGGCCGCAGCGAGCTTCTCGGCCTGCCCGCGGATGGCTTGAAGTGACTGCTCCGGGGTGCCGGACTCGAAGAGCTTCGGGTCGCCGGTGGTGACCCACGCCTGTCCGTGGCGCGCGGCGAGCCGCAGCCCGCGCGGCCCGGTCGCGGCCACCGCGAAGGGCAGCCGTGGGCGCTGCACACAGCCGGGGATGCTCCGCACCTCGGTGGCGGAGTAGTGCTTCCCCTCGTACGAGACGACGTCCTCGGTCAGGAGCCGGTCGAGAAGGGGAAGGAACTCGCCGAAGTGGTCGGCCCGCTCACGGGGCGTCCAGGGCTCCTCGTCGCTCGCCCGCAGCGCCGTGGCGTCGAAGCCGTTGCCGCCCGCGCCGATGCCGAGGGTGATCCGGCCGTTCGACACGTCGTCGAGGGTGATCAGCTCCTTGGCGAGCGTCACCGGGTGCCGGAAGTTGGGCGAGGTGACGAGGGTGCCGAGGCGGAGCCGCTCGGTGGCGGCCGCGGCGGCGGTCAGCGTGGGTACCGCCCCGAACCAGGGCCCGTCACGGAAGGTCCGCCAGGAGAGGTGGTCATAGGTGTACGCGGTGTGGAACCCGAGCTCCTCCGCGCGCTGCCAGCGCTCCCTGCCGCCCTCGTGCCAGCGGCGGACGGGGAGGATCACGGTGCTCAGACGCAGGTTCATGTGCCCGAGCGTATGTCCGTCCGCCGGCCGTACGCTCAGCGGACCCGGGAGCTGAGCCAGGGCGTGAGCAGCACCATCGGGATGTACTCCTTGTGCGTCTTGTCGCCGGGCAGCGGCACGACCAGGCGGTAGCCGGGCGGGAAGCGCCTGGCCCGGACGTGGGCGAGGCCGCCGAAGACCGAGCGCACGAAGGCGGGCACCTGGTCGCGCGGGATGTCGTGGCACTCGACGTCCTCGACGGTGATCAGGGTGTCGGCGTCACCGTCGTCCTCGGGGTAGAGCCGCACCGAGACCCGGGGCGAGCCGCCGAACTCCGCGAACGCCTCGTGCGGCAGCGATCCGTCCGGGTCCGTCGTCACGCCGAGACCCGCGGCGGAGCGGCGCGTCGTCCGGTCGGCGCCGATGTCGTGCGTGACCTCGATCTCGCGGTTGTACTCGCGGGCGATCTCGCGCAGGGCGTTGACGGCCGCCTCGGTGCTGTGCAGGTGCTCCATGGTGACGATCATGCCTGGTCGGAGCGGGCGGTACGGCGTGCCTCGGGTGCTCGGCGGGGCCCGGGGCGGCGGTTTCCCGCACGCTTGATCTCCGTCCACCGACTTTTCATCCATGAATTTTTGCTCCAAGGTTTGATCCACAACCAAGTCCGGTTATCCACAGGTTATTTGGCGTTCCTGTGGATAACCGCCGTAACAATTACGGCTTTTGGGTAACTTGTCCTTCCTGGCCCTGTGTTGCCGCCATGGAGTCCAAGCGCCGCGCCTGAACCTCCCGTTCAGCGGCCGCACCGATGAACTCCGCCGCCCGTTCAACGCCAACCAATGCCTCGACGGCCCGCATTGTCGTAGCCGGCAAGCTGACGGAAACTGTCCCGCTTGGCCGCTGAACGGGCTGCCCGGGGTCCAGGTGCTGTCGGAGATGCCGGGTGGCGAACAGGCGCATGGCCCGGGCCAGTTCCGCGTCGACCGACTGCTGTGCGAGCGGCCGGAGGCGGCGAACGAGATCGGCGGCTTCGGTCGCGTCCGCCTCGGTCGGCGGACGGCTGCCGAGGTAGCGCGCGAAGACGTGCTCCGTCGTGAACTCCAGGAAACGGGAGGCTATGTGCTCGACCTGTCCCCGCAACTCCCGCAAATGGGCGGAAATCGCCGACAGTGGGACCCCGGAGGCATGCAACTCGACGGCCACCGCCAGCTCTTGCGGGCTCGGCACCAGGAACTCGTCCTCGCGCCCCGCCACCGGCTCCAGCACGCCCAGCGCGACCGCGTCCGCGACCGCCTCCTCGTCCGGTACGCCACCGAAGGCGGCGTACAGGTCGGCACGGGATATCCGGTCGGCCTTCTCGTCCGTCCAGGGCCCGTCGACCTCCACGGCCAGGCCGAGCACCCCGCCGAGGCCCCGACCCGTGTCCCAGGCCTCTAGAAGCTCCTTGATGGAGGCCAGGGTGTACCCGCGGTCCAGCAAACCGGCGATCTGCCGCAGCCGCGCCAGGTGGGCATCGCCGTACACGTTGGACCGGCCGCGGCGCTCCGGACGGGGGAGCAGGCCGCGGTCCTGGTAGGCACGGATCGTGCGGACCGTCGCCCCGCTGTGGTGGGCCAGGTCCTCTATGCGGTACTCGACCCGGTGCTGCACGGGTTCCGTGGAGTCCGTGGAGTCCGTGGAGTCCGTGGGTTCGGTGGATTCCGTGGGTTCCGGATGCTTCTCGGTGCTCATAGCGGCGGCTCCAGCCGGGCGATCACTCGCAGGGCCCTGGGGGCGAAGCGGGACAGGAGCCGGGCGCCCCGGGCCTCAGGGGTGACCGGCACCACCGCCTGGTTCTTGGCGACGGCGTGCAGGACCGCGTCGGCGACCTTCTCCGGCGGGTAGTTGCGCAGGCCGTAGAGCCGGGAGCTCCGCTTCTGGCGGCGCTTCTCCTCCTCGGCGTCGACACCGGTGAAGCGCGCGGTCGACGTGATGTTGGTGTTGACGATGCCGGGGCAGATCGCCGAGACCCCGATGTCCTGGCCCGCCAGCTCCGCGCGCAGGCACTCGCTGAGCATGAGGACCGCGGCCTTGGAGGTGCTGTAGGCGGGCAGCACCCTGGAGGGCTGGAACGCGGCCGCCGACGCGGTATTGACGATGTGGCCGCCCTGTCCGCGCTCCGCCATCTGCCTGCCGAAGAGCCGGCAGCCGTGGATGACGCCCCAGAGGTTGACGTCGAGGACCTTCTTCCAGTCCTCGGTGCTGGTGTCGAGGAAGGAGCCGGAGAGGCCGATGCCCGCGTTGTTCACCAGGACGTCGACGACGCCGTACTCCCCGGCGACCTTCTCGGCGAGCTTCTCCATGGCCTGCTCGTCGGAGACGTCGACCGTCTCGCCCCAGGCCTCGGGGGCGCCGACCAGCCGCGCCAGCTCCGCCGTACGGGCCGCGCTCTCCGCGTCCCGGTCGACGGCCACCACACGCGCCCCGGCCTCGGCGAACGCGAAGGCAGTGGCCCGCCCGATGCCGCTGCCCGCGCCCGTGACCAGGACGAGCCGGCCGCTGAACCGGTCGGCGTACTTCCCCGTGGCCATGCGGTCCCGCGAGGCCCCGCCGCCTTCCTGGGCCGTCACGAACTCGGAGATCCACGCCGACAGTTGGTCCGGGCGGGTGCGGGGGGCCCAGTGTTTGGCCGACAGAGTGCGGCGGATCAGTTGCGGGGCCCAGAGGCCCAGATCGTCGTAGAGCCGCTCGGAGAGGAACACGTCCCCCGAGGGCGTGATGAGCTGCACGGGCGCGTGGGCATAGGCATCGGCGCGCGGTCTGCGCAGCCTCGCGCGGACGTTGTCGCGGTAGAGCCAGGCTCCGTGCGCGGCGTCCTGGGGCAGCGACGGCGTCGGATAGTCGCCCGCCGGGACCTTCTCCACGCGCTCCAGGATCTTCGGCCACCGCTTGCCGAGGGGGCCGCGCCAGGCCAGCTCCGGCAGGACCGGCGTGTGCAGCATGTACACATACCAGGACTTGGCGCCCTGGCCGAGCAGTTGGCCCACCCTGCGCGGAGTCGGCCGGGACACGCGCTTCTTGATCCAGTGCCCGAAGTGGTCGAGCGAGGGGCCCGATATCGACGTGAAGGAGGCGATGCGGCCCTCCGTGCGCCGCACCGTGACGAACTCCCACGACTGCACCGAACCCCAGTCGTGCCCGACGACATGCACCGGCCCGTCCGGGCTGACCGCGTCGATCACCGCCATGAAGTCGTCGGTCAGCTTCTCCAGGGTGAAGCCGCCGCGCAGCGGCTTCGGCGCGGTCGACCTGCCGTGTCCGCGCACGTCGTACAGCACCACGTGGAAGTCGCCGCCGTCCGCGAGGCGCCCGGCGACCTCGGTCCAGACCTCCTTGGAGTCCGGATAACCATGGACGAGCACGACCGTGGGCCGCTCCGGGTCGCCCAGCTCCGCGACGCACAACTCCACGCCGCCCGTCCGCACCCGGCGCTCGCGCGCGCCCTTCAGTCCCTCGGTGCCTGCTCCGGTCGTCATGCGGCGGCCCTCTCCTCAGCCCAGCGCCGCACATGCGGCAGGTCGTCGTCCAGCCAGAACGCGCTCTCCTCGGGATCCTTCGAGTCGGTGACGACCAGGATCTCCTCGAACTTCGCGCCCGTACCCCGGAATCCGAGGTGCGGTTCGACCGCCCAGAGCCCCTGATGGGGCGGGTGGTCGGAGAATGTGTAGGGGGACCACAGCGGTGACCAGCCGTCCCGGTGGCCATGGATCACGTCGCTCGCGAGCCCCTTCAGCGACTGCGTGCCGAACCCGAAGAGGTGCGGCGACAGACGGCGCTCCTTGACCCGGCCCACCTTGTGCGCGATGACCCCGAAGGGATACGCGCGATGACGGTTGGCATAGCCCTGGCGGACCATGAGACGGTCCACGTCCTCGTAGATCTCGCGCAACGGGCGGCGCTCGCGCACCTCGCGCAGGATCAGCTCACGATGCGCCTCCAGGTCGGCGAGGAGCTTGTCGTGCACTGGGTTGAGCCCCAGGCAGCCGGAGTATCCGACGTCGGCCGTGAAGCCCTTGTGCACCGGGGCCATGTCGAGGATGAAGGGCATCCCCGGCTCCAGCGCGCGGTTCGTGGGGAAGAACTGAAGCGGTATCCGGAAGTTCGCAAACGCGGTGCGGTCCCCGAACCAGGCGAAGGGCAAATGGAACCAGTCCCGCACACCCCGCTCCCGCAGCCACACGCGCTGCATCCGAGCGGCCTCGCGCTCCGTCACCCCCGGTCGGAGCTGCGCCGCGACCGCCTCCGCGCATTCATACGCGAGGGCCTGCACGTCCTTGAACCCCCGCAGCTCGGCGGAGAGTCCGGTTGCGCCTCCTGCGGTCATGACACCGTCCGTCCCGTGTCGGGCCCCCGCGCACAGGACCCGTATGAGTCCATCGTCGTACGCGGTCGGCCCGTCGCCGTACGTGCTCGTAACTTGACACTGATGAATGTGACAATGCACGGCGGCTACGTCAAGAGTTCCGCCGAAGCCTCCGGGACAGGTCCGGAAGTTCCCCCAGGGGACGACTTCCGGACGACCCTTACGGGCCCCTAATACTCCAGAGTGAGGGCAGCACAAGACCGTGGTCTGACGACCTGTGTGGCCCGCGCCACTACCTTCGAATCGTGACTGTGATCGCGACCGAAAGCCTGAGCAAGCGGTTCCCGAGGGTGACCGCGCTTGACCGGCTCTCCATGGATATCGGGCCCGGTGTGACCGGACTCGTCGGGGCCAATGGAGCCGGCAAGTCCACACTGATCAAGATCCTGCTGGGTCTGTCCCCCGCCACGGAGGGCCGCGCCGCCGTGCTCGGCCTCGACGTCGCCACCAGCGGCGGCCAGATCCGCGAGCGCGTCGGGTACATGCCCGAGCACGACTGTCTGCCGCCCGACGTCTCGGCCACCGAGTTCGTCGTCCACATGGCGCGCATGTCCGGACTCCCGCCCACCGCGGCCCGCGAGCGCACCGCGGACACCCTGCGGCACGTCGGGCTCTATGAAGAGAGGTATCGCCCCATAGGCGGCTATTCGACGGGCATGAAACAGCGCGTCAAGCTCGCCCAAGCACTCGTGCACGACCCCCAGCTGGTCTTCCTCGACGAGCCGACCAACGGCCTCGACCCGGCCGGGCGCGACGAGATGCTCGATCTGATCCGCCGCGTCCACACCGACTTCGGCATCTCGGTCCTCGTCACCTCGCACCTCCTGGGCGAGCTGGAGCGCACCTGTGACCACGTCGTCGTCGTCGACGGCGGCAAGCTGCTGCGGTCCAGCTCCACCACCGACTTCACCCAGACCACCACGACGCTGGCCGTCGAGGTCACCGACTCCGACGAACGCCCCGACGGCACGACAGCGCTGCGCGAAGCCTTGCGCGGGCGCGGCATGGAGACCGAGACCGGCGGCGAACTGCCCGGCGCCGGCCATACGATCCTCCTCACCGCCGACGGCGAGGAGACGTACGACCTCGTGCGTGACCTCGTCGCCGACCTCGGCCTCGGCCTGGTCCGGATGGAACAGCGCAGGCACCACATCGCGGAGGTCTTCAAGGACCAGGACGCCGCACGGCCGGAGCCCGTCTCCGAGCCCGTGGGGGCCACGACCGCGGCCGCACAGCAGACAGGAGGCGGGCGCGATGAGCGTTGAGTCCACCCAGATCCACAACATCGGCTACCGCGACTACGACGGACCGCGGCTCGGCCGTGCGTATGCCCGCCGCTCGCTCTTCTCGCAGAGCCTGCGCGGCGCGTACGGACTCGGGCGCTCAGCCAAGTCCAAGGTTCTGCCCATGATCCTCTTCGCGGTGATGTGCCTGCCGGCCGCGATCATGGTGGCCGTCGCCGTGGCGACCAAGGCCAAGGACCTCCCCGTCGACTACACGCGCTACGCGATCGTGTTGCAGGCCGTCATCAGCCTCTTCCTCGCCGCCCAGGCACCGCAGACGGTCTCCCGCGACCTGCGCTTCAAGACAGTGCCGCTGTACTTCTCAAGGCCCATCGAGCGCGGTGACTACGTCCTCGCGAAGTTCGCCGCCATGACCTCCGCCCTCTTCGTCCTCACCGCCGCGCCGCTGCTCGTGCTCTACATAGGGGCGCTGCTGGCCAAGCTCGACTTCCTGGACCAGACGGAGGGCTTCGGCCAGGGCCTGGTCTCCGTGGCGCTGCTCTCGCTCCTCTTCTCCGGCATAGCCCTTGTCATCTCGGCGGTCACACCCCGCCGCGGCTTCGGCATCGCGGCCGTCATCGCCGTCCTGACGATCACCTATGGAGCGGTCTCCACGGTCCAGGCCATCGCCTACGAGCAGGGCAGCACGGACGCCATCGCCTGGCTCGGGCTGTTCTCGCCCATCACGCTCATCGACGGCGTGCAGACGGCGTTCCTCGGCGCGACCTCCGCCTTCCCCGGCGGGGACGGACCATCGTCCGGTGTCGGCGTCGTCTATGTACTCGTCGTGCTCGGCCTCATCGCCGGCTGCTACGGCGCGCTGATGCGCCGCTACCGAAAGGTCGGCCTCTAATGACCACCATCAGCATCGACCACACGTCCCGCTGGTTCGGCAACGTGGTGGCGGTCAACGACATCACCATGAACGTCGGTCCGGGAGTCACGGGGCTCCTCGGCCCGAACGGCGCGGGCAAGTCGACCCTCATCAATATGATGGGCGGCTTTCTCGCCCCCTCCACGGGCAGCGTCACGCTCGACGCCAGGCCGATCTGGCGCAACGAAGAGATATACAAGGACATCGGCATCGTCCCCGAGCGCGAGGCGATGTACGACTTCCTCACCGGCCGCGAGTTCGTCGTCGCCAACGCCGAGCTGCACGGCCTGGACGAGCGGGCCGCCAAGAAGGCGCTCGCGACCGTCGACATGGAGTACGCGCAGGACCGGAAGATCTCCACGTACAGCAAGGGCATGCGCCAGCGCGTGAAGATGGCCTCCGCCTTGGTCCACGACCCCTCCGTGCTGCTGCTCGACGAGCCGTTCAACGGCATGGACCCCCGTCAGCGCATGCAGCTCATGGAGCTCCTGCGGACCATGGGCGACCGGGGCCGCACCGTCCTGTTCTCCTCGCACATCCTGGAAGAGGTCGAGCAACTGGCCTCGCACATCGAGGTGATCGTCGCCGGACGGCACGCGGCGAGCGGTGACTTCCGCAGGATCCGCCGCCTGATGACCGACCGGCCCCACCGCTATCTGATCCGCTCCAGCGACGACCGGGCCCTGGCCGCCGCGCTGATCTCCGACCCGTCGACGGCCGGGATCGAAGTCGATCTCAAGGAGGGCGCGTTGCGCATCCAGGCGGTCGACTTCGGCCGGTTCACCACGCTGCTGCCTCGCGTCGCCCGCGAGCACGGCATCCGGCTCCTCACGGTCTCGCCATCGGACGAGTCCCTTGAGTCGGTCTTCTCCTACCTCGTCGCGGCCTGAAAGGGAGCCTCATGTACGACCCCACTGTCGCCCGGCTCACCTACCGGGCCCTGCTCGGCCGCCGCCGGGCACTGATCCTCCTGGCCCTGCCCGTCCTGCTGGTCGTCATCGCCGGCGCGGTGCGCGGCTTCAGCGGCGCCGACGACCAAGTGGCCGTCGACGTCCTGGGCGGCTTCGCGCTCGCCACCATGGTGCCGATCATCGGCGTCATCGCGGGCACCGGCGCCATCGGCCCCGAGATCGACGACGGCTCCGTCGTCTATCTGCTCTCCAAGCCGGTCAAGCGGCCCACGATCATCTTCACCAAGCTGATCGTCGCCGTCGCCGTGACCATGGCCTTCTCCGCGATACCCACCTTCATCGCGGGCATGATCCTCAACGGCAACGGCCAGCAGATCGCCGTGGCCTACACGATCGCGGCGCTGGTCGCCTCGATCACGTACGCCGCGATCTTCCTGCTCCTCGGCACGGTCACCCGGCACGCGGTGGTCTTCGGGCTCGTCTACGCCCTGGTCTGGGAGACCTTGTTCGGGTCGCTGGTGGCCGGTGCGCGCACGCTCAGCGTGCAGCAGTGGTCCCTCGCGGTCGCCGAGAAGGTCGGCAAGGGCGACCTGATCACGTCCGACGTGGGCCTGCCGGCGGCGACGGCTCTCCTGGTGATCGTCACGGTCGCGGCCACCTGGTACGCGGGCCAGAAGCTCAGGGCACTGACACTGGCCGGGGAGGAGTAGGAGACGGGGCCGGGGCCGGACGGGGCCGTCGGCCCCTATCGGCCGAGCAGCCGTTCGAGGACGACCGCGATGCCGTCCGCCTCGTTGGACGTCGTCAGCTCGTCGGCCACTGCCTTGAGTTCTTCGTGGGAGTTGGCCATGGCCACGCCGTGGGCCGCCCAGGCGAACATCGGGATGTCGTTCGGCATGTCGCCGAAGGCGATCGTGTCCACGGCCTTCGCGCCCAGGCGGCGGGCCGCGAGGGAGAGGCCGGTGGCCTTGGTGAGGCCGAGCGGGAGCAGTTCGACGATGCCCTCGCCGGCCATCGTCACGCCGACCAGATCCCCGGCCACCTGGTGCGCCACGGCCGCGAGGGCGTCGTCACCGAGGCCGGGGTGCTGGATGTACACCTTGTTCAGCGGGGCCGACCACAGGTCGGACGGGTCCGTCAGGGAGATGACGGGGAGGGGGCCCTCCTGGACCGCGTATCCCGGACCGGCCAGGACCTCGCCGTCGATGCCGTCGCGGCTCGCGGCGAGGGCCAGCGGGCCGATCTCCGCCTCGATCTTCGCCAGCGCCAGGCCCGCGAGCTGCCGGTCGAGCGTGACCGAGGTGAGCAGCCGGTGCTCACCCGCGTGGTAGACCTGCGCGCCCTGCCCGCACACCGCTATGCCGTCGTAACCGAGGTCGTCGAGGATGTGCCGCGTCCACGGGACCGCACGGCCGGTGACGACGATGTGCGCCGCGCCCGCCGCGGTGGCCGCGGTGAGGGCGTCGCGAGTGCGGTCCGACACCGTGTCGTCGGACCGCAGCAGCGTCCCGTCGAGGTCGGTGGCGACCAGCTTGTACGGGAAGGACGGCGTGACCGGAGCTGGCTGGCTCACTTGGCGACGGGCTCCAGGATCTCTCGGCCCCCGAGGTACGGACGCAGGACCTCGGGCACCACCACGGAGCCGTCGGCCTGCTGGTGGTTCTCCAGGAGCGCCACGATCGTGCGCGGGACGGCGCAGAGCGTGCCGTTCAGCGTCGAGAGCGGCTGGACCTTCTTGCCGTCGCGGTACCGGATGGAGAGGCGGCGGGCCTGGAAGCCGTCGCAGTTCGACGCGGAGGTCAGCTCGCGGTACTTGCCCTGGGTGGGGATCCACGCCTCGCAGTCGAACTTGCGCGAGGCCGAGGCGCCGAGGTCACCCGTCGCCACGTCGATCACCTGGAAGGGCAGGCCGAGACCGGTCAGCCACTGCTTCTCCCACTCCAGGAGGCGCTTGTGCTCGTTCTCGGCGTCGGCCGGGTCGACGTACGAGAACATCTCGACCTTGTCGAACTGGTGCACGCGGAAGATGCCGCGGGTGTCCTTGCCGTACGTACCCGCCTCACGGCGGAAGCAGGGCGAGAAGCCCGCGTACCGCAGGGGCAGCTTGTCGGCGTCGATGATCTCGTCCATGTGGTAACCGGCGAGCGCGACCTCGGAGGTGCCGACCAGGTAGTAGTCGTCCTTCTCCAGGTGGTAGACGTTCTCGGCGGCCTGGCCGAGGAAGCCCGTGCCCTCCATGGCGCGCGGGCGGACCAGGGCGGGCGTCAGCATCGGGATGAACCCGGCCTCCGTCGCCTGCGCGATCGCCGCGTTCACCAGGGCCAGTTCGAGCAGCGCGCCGATACCCGTCAGGTAGTAGAAGCGCGAGCCGGAGACCTTCGCGCCGCGCTCGACGTCGATGGCGCCCAGCGCCTCGCCGAGCTCCAGGTGGTCCTTGGGCCGGAAGCCCTCGGCCGCGAAGTCACGCGGGGTGCCGATCGTGTCGAGGACGACGAAGTCCTCCTCGCCGCCGACCGGGACGTCCGTGTGGACGATGTTGCCGAGCTGTCCGAGGAGGCGCTTGGTCTCCTCGTCGGCCTCGTCCTGCGCGGCGTCGGCGGCCTTGACGGCGGCGGAGAGCTCGCCCGCCTTCTTCAGGAGCTCCTGCTTCTCCTCCGGCGACGCCTTGGGGATCAGCTTGCCGAGCGCCTTCTGCTCGGAGCGCAGCTCGTCGAAGCGGACGCCGGACGACCTGCGCCGCTCATCGGCGGAGAGCAGGGCGTCGACGAGCGCGACGTCCTCTCCACGGGCGCGCTGGGAGGCGCGAACACGGTCGGGGTCCTCACGGAGCAGGCGAAGGTCAATCACCCCTCAAGGCTACCGTTGTGCGGTTCGGGCCCACGACTCCATATTCCCGTCCGTGCGTTATAGCCGTTTTGTCGGTTGTCGACACCAGCGCCGGTAGCGGGTTCGCCGCTTTTCCGGATGGGCGGGAGCGGCCGAAAAAGCTCTTCGTCGCGTGCCCTCGTACGTTCGTCGGCGCATGGTCAATAAAAGGGGCGCCCTCCCTGAAATGGGGCAGAACGCTTACGTCGCCTTGACCTGACGGCCGTGTGGGAAGCGGGACTTGGGGGCTCCGCCCACCCCGGTTGTCCACAGGAATGGGCGCCTCAGGAAAGTTATCCACAGGGTGTGCGAAAGATCTGTGGATGCCGGAAGAGGGCATTCCGAAAGCCGCAAGTGCGACGAAGGAATCCCTTCCCAAACCACCCTCTCAACCACTTTCGAGTGGAAAAGGTTCGCTCCAAAGAGTTGATCAATGGAAAAGGGTGGACGAGGGGTGACGTGCGGGACGGTGGTGGGACTTGGGTCCTGTGGACCGATTTGTCGACCATGTCACACCTCGCTGTCGACTTGTCCCCAGGTCGAGATGCGAGCCTGTGGATAACTTCTGTGGACAACGTAAATCTGCAGGTAGGAATGGCGTCCGGGGCGGTATCCGGGGCGCCCGTCGGCCGCTGGTGGCTAGAAACGGCCGTCCTGGCAGCGCGCCAACCAGTCGGACGCCGCCGCGAACTCCACGTCCGACGTCCCGGGCCGCAGTTCACGTACGTCCGCCGACGTCATCCCGGCCCGCGGGTACGAGCCGAGGAAGCGCACCTGGGGGCAGATGCGCTTGAGGCCCATCAGCGCCTCGCCGACGCGGCGGTCGGTGATGTGTCCCTCGGCGTCCACCGAGAAGCAGTAGTTGCCGATGCCCTGGCCGGTCGGGCGGGACTCGATGCGCATCAGGTTGACGCCCCGTACGGCGAACTCCTGGAGCAGTTCGAGCAGGGCGCCGGGGTGGTCGTCGCCCAGCCAGATGACGACCGAGGTCTTGTCGGCGCCGGTCGGAGCGGCCGGACGGGCGGGGCGGCCGGTCAGGACGAAGCGGGTGGCGGCGTTCGCCGCGTCGTGGATCTCGCTGACCAGCGGTTCGAGGCCGTACGTCGCCGCGGCGAACTCCCCGGCGAAGGCGGCGTCGAAGCGGCCCTCCTGGACGAGACGCGCACCGTCCGCGTTCGAGGCCGCCGACTCCCACAGGGCGTCCGGCAGATGGGCCGCGAGCCAGTTGCGCACCTGCGGCTGGGCCACCGGGTGGCCGGTCACCGTCTTGATGTCCTTGAGTACGGTGCCGGGGCGTACGAGGAGCGCGAAGGTGATCGGCAGGACCACCTCGCGGTAGATCATCAACGGCTCGCCCTTGGCGAGTTCGTCGACGGTGGTCGTGACGCCGCCCTCGACCGAGTTCTCGATCGGCACGAGCGCCGCCGCCGCCTCGCCGTTGCGGACCGCGTCCAGCGCGGCGGGCACGGACACCATCGGGACGAGCTCCCGGGTGGCCGCTTCGGGCAGCGTGCGGAGAGCGGCCTCGGTGAAGGTGCCTTCGGGGCCGAGATAGGTGTAGCGCGTCGCCGACATACCGTCACCCTAATGCGCCGTACGTGGCACGGCTCACGCGTCTCACGCACCGACCCCCGCCCCGGCGTGACCACGCCGCACACCCGTACCGAACCGGGTTCGCCCCGGAAGGCAGGGGTCACGCCTCCAGCAGCCGTTGCCCCACGTACTCGCCCTTGGCCGCCCCGCCCGGCACCGCGTAGAGGCCGCTCGCCTCGTGGCGGATGAACTCCGAGAGGGCGTCGCCCCGGTCGAGCTTGCGCTGCACCGGGACGAAGCCGCGCATGGGGTCCGCCTGCCAGCAGACGAAGAGCAGGCCCGCGTCCGGTTCGCCGTGGGAGTCGAAGCCGTCGTGGTACGAGAACGGGCGGCGCAGCATGGCGGCGCCCCCGTTCTGATCCGGCCGGGTGATGCGGGCGTGCGCGTTGACGGGGATGACGACCTTGCCGTCGGGCCCCGTCTTCTCCAGCTTCGGCTCGGTCGTCTCCGTGCCGCCGGTCAGCGGCGCCCCGTCCGACTTGCGCCGCCCGATCACCGCTTCCTGCGCCTTCAGGCCGAGCTTCTCCCAGTCGTCGAGCAGCATCCGGATACGGCGTACGACGACGTAGGAGCCGCCCGCCATCCAGGCGGGGTCACCGTCGGCGGGCACGAAGATCCGCTCGTCGAAGTCCTTCTCCGAGGGCTTCGGATTGTTCGTGCCGTCGATCTGGCCCATGAGGTTGCGGGTCGTCATCGGGTGCGCGGTGGCCCCCGGCGAGCGGTTGAAGCCGTTCATCTGCCAGCGCACGCGCGCCGCACCGGAGGCCTCCCGCTGGAGCGCCCGCAGGGCGTGGAACGCCACCAGCGGGTCGTTCGCGCCGACCTGCACCCACAGGTCGCCGTTGCCGCGTGCCTTGTCCAGGTGGTCCGAGGAGAAGTCCGGGAGCGGTTCCAGGGCGGCCGGGCGCTGCTTCTCGAGCCCCGTACGGGCGAAGAAGGAGGCACCGAAGCCGAAGGTGACGGAGAGCGAGGACGGGCCCGCGTCCCGCGCCACCGCCGTGTCGTCGTCGACCGGTTCGCCGGCCATCAGCCGCTCGGCCGCGTTCGACCAGCGGCGCAGCAGCGCCGCCGCCTCCTTGCGGCCCGCGCCCGCCTTCAGGTCGAAGGCGACGAGGTGGCCGCGGGACTGCATGGGCGTGGTGATGCCGGGCTGATGTTTCCCGTGAAACATCACCTGCTCCGCGCCGATCGAGACCAGCTCCGTCCCCGATCCGGCCGAGCCGGACGAGGAGGACGGTCCTGACGGGGAGCCCGCCGCGTATCCGGCGATGCCGCCGCCGGTCGCGCCGATGGCGAGGCCGGTGGCGCCCATCGCGAGGCCGGTCGCGCCGGCCGTGCCGAGCAGTCGGCGCCTGGAGAGCGGGCGGGGACCTGCGGCGCCGTCAGCGGCCGCGGCCCCGCCAGTGCCGCCGGCACTCCCTGCCCCGCCAGTCCCTGTGGCTCCGCCAGTACCCGTGGCCCGGCCAGTACGCGTAGCCCCGCTGGTTCCCGTGGACCCGTTGTCCGCCATGGTGTTTCCGTTCAGCCGATCTGCGCGTTCTTGTCGACCGTGACCTGGTCGATGTCGGAGGTCCGTACCGTCACCTTGATCTCCCAGTCGCCCGCCATCGGGATCTGTACCCCGCTCGCGGTCCAGTGTCCGGTGGCGATGCGGTCAGGGGCCACGGGCAGCGGGCCCACGTCCTTCTCCTTGAGGGTCAGGGAGACCTTCACCTCGGGGATGTCGAAGGCGCTGCCGTTGGGCCGCTTCACATACACGTGGAGGTCGTTGCTGCCGGTGCGGCCCGGGTCGAGGTCGAGCTGCACCGTGCCCTTGCCGTCCTTGGCGCCCGTGTCGAAGGGCATCTTGACGACGAGCGGGCCCGAGCGCTGGGCCGCGGCGGCAGACGTGGCCTGGGCGGCCTCCTCCTCGGTGCGGCCGGGCTCGGTGGTCGTCAGGATCGTCGTGACGGCCAGCAGGACGACGGCGACGCCCGCCTCGGTGAGCACCGAGCGGCGCAGGCCGGAGCGGTGCGGATCGGCGTCGCGCACGCGCTTCTCGCGGGCGGTGGCCATGGCCGCCCGCTGGCGCGCGAGCTGGGCGGAGCGCTCGGCGGAGCCGTCCGCGCTCGCGGCACCCGCGGGGACCGTGACCGGCTGCTTCCGCCTCTGCTTCTGCTTCTGCTGCTCGGGGAGCTCCGCGGACTCCTCGCCGGGAGTTCCCTCTCCCGCCGCTTCCTCGCCCGTCGTCTCCTCGGCCGCCTTGGCACTCTTCCGCTCCGCGCGCCGCTCCACGACCGTGGCCGTCGGCGCGACGCCGCCCGTTCCGGCGACGATGCGCCCCGTCCAGCGCCGCGAGATCGCCGCGACGCCCACCAGGACGACGACCAGGCCGATCTTGACGAGGAGGAGCTGCCCGTACCGCGTGTCGGTCAGCGCCGACCACGAACCGACCTGCCGCCACGACTGGTAGAGCCCGGTCGCGGCCAGCACGACGACGCTCGTGAACGCCACGCGCGAGAATCGCCGCACGGCCGTCGCCTCCACCGAAGAGGTGCGGTACAGCGCCACGACCAGGGCCGCGAGCCCGCCGAGCCAGGCGGCGACGGCCAGCAGGTGCAGTACGTCGACGGGCATCGCGATGCCCGCCTGGATGCCGGTCGAGGCGTGCTCGGCCATGGCCCAGGTCGCCGCGATCCCGATGGCGACGACCGTGCCGCCGATGGCGAGCCCGAAGGTGAGGTCCTTCTTCTCCCTGGGGTCCTCGCGCTTCTCGTACGCCCCGAAGAGCACCGCGATGAACAGCGCGGCGGCGGCGAGCAGCAGCAGCCGGGAGACCAGGGCCGCGCCGGTCTTGGTGTTCAGGACGTCGCCGAGCTTGCCCATGTCGAAGACGTCGGCGAGCTTTCCGGAGCCGGTGTAGGGGGCGCGCAGCAGGAGCAGCGCCAGCGTGGAGGCGGTGAGGGTGACCCAGCCGTACGTCACGAGCCGCTGCACGGGCCGTACGCCCGCGCCGCGCGGCCAGCAGCCGAGCACGAAGGCGGCGCCGCCGACGACCAGGATGAACCCGGCGTAGGAGAAGTAGCGCGCGATGTCGTAGAGCACGCCGACGAGGCCGCCGCCCGCCTCCTGGTCGGGCAGGGCCGCCTTGGTGTCCGAGGGCGCGCCGATGGAGAACGTGAAGGCGCCGGCGACGGGGTGGCTGTCGGCGGACACCACTTGGTAGGCGACGGTGAAGGTGCCGTCGGGCAGGCCCGGGCGCAGCTTCACGCCGTAGGTGTTGGCGCCCAGGTCGGTGGTCTTCCCCGTGTCGACGCGCTTGCCGGCCGGGTCGAGCACCCGCACCGAGCCGTCCGACATGGCGACCTTCTCCGAGAAGGTGAGCTTCACCTGGGCGGGAGCCTTGTCGACCACCGCTCCCTGCTTCGGGTCGCTGCCGGTCAGCGCGGCGTGCGCGGAGGCCGGCGCGGCACCGGCGAGGAAGGCACCGGTCGCGGCGATGAGCACGAGTACGAGCCGCCACAGGGCGGCGGTGCTCCTGGAGCGGGGAGCGATGGTCTCTGTCAACAGTCCGTCCGTCCGTCAGTGCGACGCGTGCGTCACGTGCGACGTGTGTGACATGTGGGTGTTCCCGGTGCCGTCGGTGCCGTCAGTGCCGTCGGGGCTGTACGTGGCCTCCTTGACCGGCACCTCGATCGTGATCGGGTCCGACGTCCGGAAGTGCAGCGTCATGGCCACCTTCTCGCCCTGCTTCGGCTTGCGCTTCAGCTTCTCGAGCATCAGGTGGTTGGCGCCGCTCGTGAACTTCAGCTCGCCGCCCGCCGGTACGCCGAAGGACTTCTCCTCCTCCATGACGCCGCCCTTGGTGCTGTGCAGCGTGACGGAGCCCGCGATGTCGCTGGTGGCGGAGGTGAGACTGTCGGCGGCGCCGCCCTTGTTGGTGACCGTGAGGAACCCGGCCGCCATGTCGGCCGCGGTCGGCTCGGGGATGTAGGCCCCGGAGACCTTGAGCTCGGGCTTCTTCGCGGTCTCGGCGGTACCCGAGCCGGAGTCCCCGCACCCCGCGAGGGCGAGCGTGCCGGCCAGCGCCAGGGCCCCGCCCACGAGCGCGCGGCGTCGTCCGGTCGTACGGAGTCGGCCGGTGGTGCGGTGGGTCACGGGGTCTCTCCCTTGAGGAGCTTGGGGAGGTCCTTGGTGTAGTCGGCGGCGGTGGCTTCCTCGCCGTAGAGGACGTAGCCGCCGTCGGTCTTCGGCGAGAAGGCGATGACCTGCGTGCCGTGCATCGAGACGACCTTGCCGTTCTTGTCCTTCTTGGACGGCTCGATGCTGATGCCGAGCTGGCGTGCGCCGGCCTGGATGGTGGCGAAGTCGCCGGTCAGGCCGGTGAAGTCGGCGTCCACGCCCTTCAGCCACTTGCCGAGCTCGGCGGAGGTGTCCCGCTCGGGGTCGGTCGTGACGAAGACGACCTTGAGCTTGTCCTGGTCGGCCTTGGGCAGGGCCTTCTTGGCGACCGCGATGTTGTTCATCGTCAGCGGGCAGACGTCGGGGCAGTGCGTGTAGCCGAAGTAGACCAGCGTGGGCTTGCCCTTGGTCTCCTCGCGCAGGTCGTACTTGGCGCCGTGCGTGTCCTTCAGGACGAGGTTCGGCTTCTCGAACTCCTTGTCCAGGACGGTCGCCACCTTGCCCGAGTCGGCCTCGGTGGAGACGTCGGCCACCGGCTTCTTGCCGCCGTCGTCGTCACCGCCGCCGCAGGCGGTCAGGGTGAACGCGGCCACGGCGAGCAGGGCGGTGGCCGTGAGCTTCTTGCCCGCGGCGATGGAACCGACAGTGCTCTTCGAACTGTTCTTCGAACTCTTGGTGCGCATACGAAAATGTCCCAGATGTGAGGGGGCCGGGGTGCACCGGGGGCGGTGTGGCGCCGTCGCGGCGCACCCCGAGGGATGGCTCAGGCCGGCGGCTCAGCCGGTGACGCGGCGGCGGCCCGCGAGCACGCCGAACGCGACGCCCGCGACGCCGACGGCGATGCCGACGATGCCGAGGACACGGGCGGTGGTGTCGCTGCTGTCCGAGGAGTCCGCGGCGCTCTCGGTCTTGGCGTCCTTGGCGTCAGCCTTGGTGTCGTCGGCCGCGCCACCGCCGTGGTCGTCGGAGGCGGCGGTCAGCGCGAGGGTGGGCGCGGGGTGCTCCGGCTCCTCCTGGCCCTTCTGCTGCGGCTCGATCCAGCGCACGACTTCCTTGTTGTCGTACGTCTGGACGGCCTTGAAGACCAGCTCGTCGGCGTCCTCGGGGAGCTGGCCCATGGAGACCGGGAACTTCTGGAAGGTGCCGGGCTTGATGCCGCCCTTGTCGTCGGCGGTCCAGGTGACCTTGGTGATGGCCTCGTCGATCTTCTCGCCGTGGATCTCCAGCGGCTTGTCGAGCTTGGACTTGGTGGTCTTCACGCTCCAGCCGGGGACGGGCTCCGTCATCACGGAGGCGAGCGGGTGGTCGGCGGGGAACGTGACCTCGAGCTTGTTGGTCGAGGCGTCGTCCATCTCGTTCGGCACCTTGAAGTTGACGGTGGCGTAGCCGCCCTTGGCGGCCGCGCCCTCCGGCGAGACGCTCACGTGTGCGAACGCGGGGGCGGAGAGGACGAGAACGGCGGAGGCGGCGACGGTGCCGGCGGCGGCGATGCGGGACATCTTCATGAGGAACACTCCACTTTCGAGAGCGGTGACGGGTACGCGCTCAGCCGTACGTGGCGAGCGGTATCCAGCACTCAGGACTCAGTACTCAGCAGTCAGGACTCAGCAGTCAGGACTCAGTACGAGGGGGTACGAGGGGGAAGCGCGCGGCCGGTTGATGTGCACGCGCGCGTGCGTGCCGCCGGTGGCGACCCCTCCGTACCGATGGGTGGAGTGCGTCGCGTCAGGCGGCGAGTTCGACGTCGGAGGCGCCGGCCGGAGGTCCGCGCCTGATCAACGTGTCCTTGAGCGCGACCGTGCACGGCTTCGGCGGTGCCAGTAGGGCGGTCCGCGGAACCGGCGGCCCGGCCGTCTCGGGCGCTCCGGGCAGACCGGCCCGCAGGGCGCGTACGAGGGTCAGGGCCGAGCGCAGGGAACGTACGAGCGCCCCTTCCGCGACCTCGTGGGCCCCGTGCGCGAGCCGGACGAGCCGGAGCAGCGCGAGGTCGCCGCGCCGCAGCAGCCAGCCGGCGGCGAGGGCCGCGAGGAGGTGGGCGACGAGCATGGGCAGGGACGGCAGGAGCGCCTCGGTGCCCATGGAGCCCATAGAGCCCATCGAGCCCGTCGGGCCCATCTGGCCCGTCTGCATGGAGTCGAGCGCGCTGTCCGCGGCCGAGGCGGCGGACCCGCCGTGCTGATGCATGGCGGAGTGTTCCGCTCCGCCACTGCCGCCGCCGCTGCCGCCCGTGCCGAGCCCCGCCGTGTTGAGGATGCGGTGGGCCTGCGCCGGAGTGATCGTGGCCGCGCCCGCGCCGCAGACCAGGCGCGCGGCCCGCTCCACCAGGGTGGCGTCACCGGCACCCTGGACGGCGGCCGTGCCGTGCTGGCCGAGCCCGAACAGGGCGTGCAGCCCGAGCTGTCCCACCGCGAGCAGCGCGGCGATGCCGGGCAGCGAACGCGCCCGCCCTGCGAGCGGCAGCGCCACCGCGAGTACGGCGGCGAAACCCGCGGCGAGCGTCCACAGCGGGACGGCGACGCAGGAGGCGAGCACATGGCCCCCGGCGGACAGCACGACACAGACCGCGGCGAACATCGCGGCCCTGAGCAGCCGGAGATCAACTCCGTCACGCGGCTGGCGCTGGTGGGGGGCAGTCATGGCGGGGTCATCATCGCACTGGGCCCTTCCTCCGCACACGGCAGGTCCGGAAGGTCCTGTTCCGTCCAGCTACAGGAACGGGGGCGGGCCGCGCGTCCGCCGTATGGGCGGCATCACGTGTGCGCGGTGCTTATTCGTGGTCACTCGCGGCAATACGTATCGGTATGTCGAGCCGCAGCCAGGAGGCTGGAGCATGAGCATCTGGTGGTCTCTCCATTTGCGGCGCGAGGCTGCGAGCGTTCCGCTCGCCCGCCGCCTGTTGATCGGCACGATGGAGACCGCGGGCGTGGACCCCGACGTCTCCTTCGACCTGTCGCTCGCCCTCACCGAGGCGTGTGCCAATGCCGTGGAGCACGGGGGCGCCGCCGCGTCCGGGGGCAGGGCCGGCGCGTACCGCGTCACGGCCTATCTGGACGGCGAGAAGTGCCGCATCGAGGTGGCCGACTCGGGCCCCGGTTTCCCGAAGGCGCCACGCGGCCGTACGGCGGCGCGGCAGACGGCCGCGGCCGCGCACACCGACGAGCACGGCCGGGGCCTGTACCTGATCAGGGAGCTCGCCGACCACGTCCACTGCGGAAACAGACCCGGCAGAGGAGCGGTGATCAGCTTCGACAAGATCCTCAAGTGGCGCGAGGACGCGCCTCTCGCGACGGCCTGACCCGACTGTGTAAGACCTCCAAGGGCCTCACTCCGCCTCACTCAGCGTCATTCCGCCCCACTCCGCCCCACTCCGCCTCACTCCGCCTCACTCCGCCCCCGGCGGCAACGCCCGCGCCAGCGCATCGACCGCCGCCCCGTACGCGTGTTCGGCAGGCGTCGAGTACCCCACCACCAGGCCGTCGGCCACCGGCATCGTGGCCCCCGGATGGCGGAACTCCGCGAGGCCGTCGAGCGCGACCCCCTGCCAGGCCGCCGCCTTCACCGCGGAGGCCTCGGTCCCCGGCGGCAGCCGCAGCACCGCGTGCAGGCCCGCGGCGATACCGGTGGCGGTGATGTGCGGGGCCCGCTCGGCGAGAGCGGCGATGAGCTGGTCGCGGCGGCGGCGGTAGCGCTGCCGCATCCGGCGGATGTGCCGGTCGTACTGCCCGGAGGCGATGAACTCGGCGAGCGTGAGCTGGTCGAGGACGCTCGCCCACGCCTCCCGCTCCCCCTTGGCGGCGAGCACGCCATCGACGAGCCGCTCCGGAAGCACCATCCAGCCGAGGCGCACCGCGGGCGACAGGCTCTTGCTGACCGAGCCGAGGTAGACGACCCGTTCGGGATCGAGGCCCTGCACGGCGCCGACGGGCTCGCGGTCGTAGCGGAACTCCCCGTCGTAGTCGTCCTCCAGGAGCAGTCCGCCGCCGGCGCGGGCCCAGTCGACGACCGCGGCACGCCTCGCCGGATGCAGCGGGCCGCCGGTGGGGAACTGGTGTGCGGGGGTGAGCAGCACTCCGCGGACCCGTCCGCCGCGCCCCGGCAACTCCTCGGTACGGGCACCCTGTTCGTCGAGGTCCAGCGGAACGGTCCGTACGCCCGCGCTCTCCAGGATCTCCCGGTGGAACCCGAGCCCGTACGACTCCACGGCGAAGGGGCCGCGCAGCACCGCGCCGCCCGCGCCGTGCGAGCCCGCGAAGAGCAGCCGCAGCCCGTGCGCGAAGCCGGAGCAGACGACGATGCGCCCGGGGTCGGCGCGCACGCCGCGAGCCCTTGCCAGATAGTCGGCGAGCGCCCGCCGCAGCTCGATCCGGCCGCGGGGGTCGCCTGGCCCGAAGGCCTCGTTGGGGGCGGCGGCGAGGGCCCGCCGGGTGGCCGTGAGCCAGGCGGGGCGCGGGAAGGACGCGGGGTCCGGCCTGCCCTGGCGCAGATCGTGCACGGGGGCCGCGGGCCTGGCCGGGGCGGGCTTCGGCACCCGGGTGCGCTCGGGCGGCGCCGCCCGTTCGGCCACGCGGGTCCCGGAGCCCTGGCGCGCGGTCAGCCAGCCCTCGGCGACCAGTTCGGCATAGGCGTCGGCGACCGTGTTCCTGGCGAGGCCGAGATCGGCGGCGAGCGAGCGGTAGGGCGGCAACCGGGTGCCGGGAGCCAGCCTGCCCTCGCGCACGGCGTCCCGCAGCGCCCGGATCAGCACGGCCCGGCGGCTGCCCGCTCCGGACAGCTCCAGGTGCAGGTCACTGCCGATGCGCTCCGCCAGATTGACCCATGATTCCCGCATGGGAATGCACCTTATCCGAGGTCTTTTCGGCCCCTAGATTCATGGTCATGACGAACAACGCGACCGCCCCGCAGCCCCAGACCGCCCCGCAGACCCAGACTCGGACCGTGGCCGCTCCTCGGCTCGACTTCGCCAAGGCCGCCCCCAAGGCGTTCAAGGCCCTCATAGGCTTCGACGCCGCCGCCAGGGACGGCCTCGATCCGGCCCTGGTCGAGCTGGTCCAGATCCGCGCCTCGCTCCTCAACGGCTGTGCCTACTGCCTCCACATGCACACCTCCGACGCCCGCAAGGCCGGCGAGGACGAGGCGCGGCTGCACATGATCGGCGTATGGCGCGAGGCGCGGAACTTCTTCACGGAGAAGGAGCAGGCGGCACTCGCGCTGACCGAGGCGGTCACGCTGGTCGCCCGGGGCGGGGTCCCCGACGACGTCTACGCGCGGGCCGCCCAGCACTTCGACGAGGCGGAGCTGGCCCGCCTGCTCGCCCTGATCTTCGCCATCAACACCTGGAACCGCATCGCCCTGAGCACCGCCAAGACCGCGGGCGACGACGAGCGCACCGCCCACTGAGGTCCGCGAGGTCCGCGAGGTCCGCGAGGTCCGCGAGGTCCACTGAGGTCCGCGAGGGCCGCACGTACGACGACGGCCGGACCCCGCGGAAACCGCGGGGTCCGGCCGTCACTGCCCGGGGGACCGCTCAGCCCTTGAGCTCCGCCATCCAGGACTCGACCTCGTCCGAGCGGCGCGGCAGCGCCTCCGAGAGGTTCCGGTTGCCGTCCTCCGTCACGAGGATGTCGTCCTCGATCCGGACGCCGATGCCGCGGTACTCCTCCGGCACGGTCAGGTCGTCGGCCTGGAAGTACAGGCCAGGCTCGACGGTCAGGCACATGCCCGGCTCCAGCGTGCCGTCGACGTAGGACTCCTGGCGCGCGGCGGCGCAGTCGTGGACGTCCATGCCGAGCATGTGGCCGGTGCCGTGCAGGGTCCAGCGGCGCTGGAGGCCCAGCTCCAGGACGCGCTCGACCGGGCCCTCGACGAGGCCCCACTCCACCAGCTTCTCGGCGAGCACGCGCTGCGACGCGTCGTGGAAGTCGCGGAACTTGCCGCCCGGCTTCACCGCCGCGATGCCGGCCTCCTGGGCCTCGTACACGGCGTCGTAGATCTTCTTCTGGAGCTCGCTGAAGCGGCCGTTGATCGGCAGCGTGCGCGTGACGTCCGCGGTGTAGTACGAGTGCGTCTCCACGCCGGCGTCGAGCAGGAGCAGCTCGCCGGAGCGGACGGCGCCGTCGTTGCGCACCCAGTGCAGGGTGGTGGCGTGCGGGCCGGCGGCGCAGATCGAGCCGTAGCCGATGTCGTTGCCCTCGACGCGGGCGCGCAGGAAGAACGTTCCTTCGATGTAGCGCTCGCTCGTCGCCTCGGCCTTGTCGAGGACCTTGACGACGTCCTCGAAGCCGCGCGCGGTGGAGTCGACGGCCTTCTGCAGCTCGCCGATCTCGAAGTCGTCCTTGACGAGGCGGGCCTCGGAGAGGAAGACCCGCAGCTCCTCGTCGCGCTCGGCGGTGACCTTGTCGGTCAGCGCGGCCTCGATGCCGGCGTCGTAGCCGCGTACGACACGGACGGGTCCTGTGGCCTCGCGCAGCGCGTCGGCCAGCTTCCGGACGTCGGAGGCGGGGATGCCGTACAGCTTCTCGGCCTCGGTGAGGGAGTGGCGGCGGCCGACCCAGAGCTCGCCCTGGCCGTTCAGCCAGAACTCGCCGTTCTCGCGGTCGGAGCGCGGCAGCAGGTAGATCGTCGCGTCGTGGCCGCCGGCGGTGGGCTCCAGGACCAGGACGCCGTCCTCGGTCTGGTTGCCGGTGAGGTAGGCGTACTCGACGGAGGCGCGGAAGGCGTACTCGGTGTCGTTCGAGCGGGTCTTGAGGTTGCCCGCGGGGATGACGAGACGCTCGCCCGGGAAGCGCGCGGAGAGCGCGGCACGGCGGGCAGCGGTGTTGTCGGCCTGGGCGATCGGCCGCAGGTCGTGCAGCTCGGTGTCGGCCCAGCCGGACTTCATGTTCTCGGCGAGCTCGTCGGAGACCCCCGGGTACAAGCCGTTCTTGCGCTGCTTGATCGGCTCTTCCTCGGTCTCCTCCGGGGTCTCCGGGATCTCCGCGTTGAGAGCGTCCGACACGATCTGCCTCCTATGTACGACACTGGGCCACCCTCCATCGTACGGCTGTACGGAAGGGGGCCCAGGGCCGTAAGGCCTCTTACCGCGCGTGCCCGGCGCCTCTACCGCGCGTGCCCGGCGCCTCTACCGCGCGTGCCCGGTGCCTCGCGCGAGAACGTGGTCCCACGCGTGCGTGCCCGGCGCCAGGCGCGAAACGTGGTCCACGCGCGCGTGCGCCACGAGCGGCCTCACTCGAAGCGGGCCGCGAGGAGCACCACGTCCTCCTCGCTGTCCTCGGCCCCGGGCCCTTCGGGCAGCACGGAGCGCAGGATGTGGTCGGCGATCGCCCCGGGGTCGTCGCGGATGCCCTTGGGCACGCACGCCGCCGCCGCGTGCAGCCGCGCGAAGGCCCGGTCCACCGCCTCTCCGGTGCGGTGCAGAAGGCCGTCGGTGTAGAGCAGCACCGTTTCTCCCGGCTCCGGCGAGAACTCCACGCTCGGCGCCTCCCAGCAGGCGAGCATGCCGAGCGGGGCGGAGAGGGTGGTCTCGACGAACTCCGTGCGCCGCTCCCCGATGATCAGCGGCGGGCTGTGCCCGGCACCGGCGAGCACGATCTTGCGCAGGGCCGGCTCGCAGTACGCGAAGAGCGCCGTGGCCGACCGCGCGGGCTCGGTCAGCCGCAGCAGCAGCTCCAGATCGGAGAGTACGGCGACGGGGTCCTCGCCCTCCATCACGGCGTACGCCCGCAGGGAGGCCCGCAGCCGCCCCATCGCGGCGACGGCGCTGGGCCCCGCCCCGGTGACCGACCCCACCGAGAGGCCGAGCGCGGCCTCGGGCAGCGGCAGCGCGTCGTGCCAGTCACCGCCGCCGCGCGGCCCGGTGCGGTGCCGCACGGCGAGCCGCACTCCGGCGATCCGGGGCAGCCGCGAGGGCATCAGCTCCTCGCGCAGGGTCGCGTTGGCCGCGCGGGCGCGGTGCAGTTCGACCAGGCGGGCCAGGTGGTCGGAGGCGTAGCGCGCGTAGAGCTTGGTGAGGTGGCGGCGGCGCTCGGCCGGTTCGGCGGGCTCGTCGTACAGCCAGACGGTGGCGCCGAGCAGCCCCCCGGCCTCGGTGGCGAGCGGCAGTGCGTAGCTCGCCGCACAGCCGAGGCGGGCGGCGACCTCGTGGTGCCGGGGGTCGAGGCCTTCCTCGGCGAGGAGGTCGGGCCTGACGAGCTCGGTCCCGCGGGCGGGCACGCCGGCCTTCGGGTCGTCCAGGAGGCGCCCGTGGCTCGTCGCGGCGCGCGGCACCGTCTCGATGTGCCCGAGGTCCGCGCGCGTGAGGCCGAGGCCGGTCGTGGAGTCGGGGCCGAGCCCGTCGGCGGGCTCCAGGGCGAGGAGGCCGCGCCGGGCGCCGACCAGGGCGGCGCCGGCGCGCAGCAGCTCGCGCACGGCGTCGTCCAGGGTGTCCGTACGGGACAGCCGCTCGGTGAGTTCGTGCAGCGTGGTGAGGTCGGAGACCCAGCCCGCGAGGCGGTCCTGGAGCACCGCGGCGGGGGCGCCGGGGGTGGGGGAGCCGGTCGGTGCGGACGCGGTCTGCGCGGGCGGCGCGACAGTGTGGGCGGGTGACGGAACTGTGGAGTCGATTCCGGCCACTTTCGGAAGATGCGGGGCGTTCATGGCTGACGGCTTTCCGGCCGGTGCGTATTGCTCAATAGCATCGCAAACCCCCATGTCGTTATGCGCCGCTAGCAATGTCTCCAGATGTACACGCACTGATGAGGAGATGTCCAGCATTGTCCTGCTGGGATTCCTGGTGTCCGTGGGAATTCTGGGGCCAAGAATTGATCTTGAAAACTTGGCCGAAAACAGCGCTGGGTAGGGCATATTACGATCGACTGAGGGCGTTCGGTAGAGCGTTGCATCGGTCGGGCTGGGTACGTACTCAGTGATGGCAAGGGGCAGTTGGAGACCTTCCGGAACCTCGCGGAGGACCCGGACGTCATAACTGACGACGACCGTGCCCCATCCTCCCGTGGGGGAGGCGGCCAGCAATATCGCGTGACGGCAAAACGCCAGGCGCCGCCACCCCACGCCACGTCAACGCTCGGTTCAGAGTGGTCCCCCATGCCGCAGGCTGGGGTCAGATGTGCCAGCTCGTGCGCTCAGCTCGTGTGTTCAGCGAAGTGATCCACCCATGGTGCGATGTGGCCCGCAGTCCTTCCGGCTCACACCGGCGTGCAACGGAAAGGAACGAGCGCTCATGCGCGAGATCCTCGGTAGGCGACGCAGGCTTCTGTCCTGGCGAATCGGAAGAAGGTCCGGCCGCGGTGCCGGACAGCTCGGCGCGGCCCTGACCTTCGCCACCGCCTGGCGGTGGCCCGTCCTGCCCGGAGTCGGCCTCGACCGGCGCGGCGGCGGCCGGTGCGCCTGCCCCGACCCCGAATGCGTGGTGCCGGGCGCACACCCCCTCGACCCCGGCCTCCTCGCCGCGAGCACCGATGAACGCATGGTGCGCTGGTGGTGGACGAACCGCCCCGCCGCGCCCGTCGTGCTCGCCACCGGAGGCCGCGCCCCGTGCGCCGTCAGCCTCCCTGTGGACGCCGGTGAGCGCGCCCTCGCCGCGCTCGACGAGGCGGGCATCAGGCTCGGCCCGGTGGTCGCCACCGAGAGCCGCGTCTTCCTCCTGGTCGCTCCCTACTCCCTGGCCCAGCTGGGCGAGCTGCTCCACGCACAGGACTATGTGCCGGGCTCCCTCCGCTTCCACGGCGAGGGCGGCTATCTGGCCCTGCCCCCCTCCGGGACGGGACAGGGCACGGTCCACTGGGAGCGTGCCCCGCTGCCCGGCTCGGCCGCCCCCTGGGTGCCCGACGTCGAGGCCGTCGTGGACGCCGTCGTCGACGCCCTCACTCGTACGGGTGTGAGCGCGCCCGAGATGTAGGGGAAATGGGCGCGCGGCGGTCGGGACGCGCGTCAACTGTCGTTATGTTCGGGCCATGCAACCCCGCCTCATCGTGCTCCTGGGCGCCGTGGCCGCCGCGGCTCTCCTGCCCCTCACCGGCGCCGCGGCGGGCCCGGTCGGCGACGGTGACGCGAAGTCGCCCCTCCCCTCCCCCGCCGAGGCTCCCGCCGGATCTCCGGCCGGTGCCCCCGTCGGAGCGCCCGCCGAAGATCCCGTCAGGGTCTCCCGGTGCGGCCCCGAACTCTCCTCCCCCGACGGCGTCGAGGCCCAGACCTGCGTCCTCACCGAGGGCGCGGAGACCTGGGCGCGCACCTACTACCGCAACGTCACCGGCGAGGAGCTGACTGCCGTACTCACGGCGATGGGCCCCCGCGCGCGCACCGTACAGATGCACTGCGCGGTCGGTGCGGGGGACGAGCCGGGCGTGTGCGAGACGCCGCGGGAGCGCTCGGCGGGCGAGCCGGCCGCCTACTCGGCGGTGGCGGAGTTCGCCGCGGGGGAGTCGGGAGCGCTGATGTTGCGCTCGGGCAGCAACTCCGCCGCACCTCAGGGCAGTTGAGCCCCGAACCGGTCCCGGGCATACAAAGGCCCGGTTGCTGGCGACGGGGGATGCACCAGCAACCGGGCTACCTGAACGGTAACAAGAGATCGGCTCCTGGCAAATTCGATCTCAGTTATCCGGACAGGGATTTACGTGTGGGTACGGGGAGTTGTGACAGGAGTCACGCATTCCGTACGAAATGACCCTGAGGTCAGCTCAGAGTGACCTGGCGGTTGGTGAGGCCGCCGCGCGCCCTGCGCTCGTCCGCGGTCAGCGGGGCGTCCGAGTCAAGCGCCGCCGCCAGCCGCTCGGCGAACTCCGCCGCGGGCTTCTCCACGTCGTCGGCGCCGACGCCGCTCGGCAGGTCCCACACCGGCACGGTCAGACCGTGCGCGCGGAAGGAACCGACCAGGCGGGTGCCCTCGCCGAGGCTCGACGTACCGGCCGCGTGCAGCCGGGCCAGCGCGTCAAGGAGCTTCTCCTCGGCGTGCGGCATGACCCAGCGCAGATGGTTCTTCTCGGGCGTCTCGCACCAGTACGCGGCGTCCACGCCGGTGAGCCGCACGGTCGGGATGGCGGCGGCGTTCGCCCGCTCCAGGGAGGCGGAGACCTCCGCCGTCGCGTTCTCCGCGTCCGGCACCCAGAACTCGAAGCCCGCGTGCACAGTCGGCTCGAACGGACCCCCGGGAGCGAGCAGGTCCTGAAGGCGCGGCCCCTCCGCGGGCGCCCTGCGGCCCTGCACCGGCGTACCCGGCTCGGCCTCGAGGGCGCGCGCGAGGGTGTCGGCCAGGTCGCGGCTGATGTCACCGGAGGAGGTGTCGTTCTGGAGGCCGAGGAGGACCGAGCCGTCCTCGCGGCGCAGCGCGGGCCACGCCATCGGCAGGACGGTGGCGAGGGCGACTGAGGGGACGCCGTCGGGCAGACCGTCCTTGAGGGTCAGCTCGACGGTGGCCGCGGGCACCAGCTCGCGCAGCGCGACCCAGTCGCACTCGCCGGGCAGGCCCTCGAAGGGGCGCTGCACCAGCTCCGTCACCGCGTGGGACGCCGCACGGCCGTGACAGGCCTTGTAGCGGCGGCCCGAGCCGCAGGGGCAGGGCTCGCGGGCGCCGACCACGGGGATCTCGTCCCCATTCAGCTGCGGCTGCTGCTTGCCCTTGGTCTGGGGGCGCTTCTTGGCCATCTGGGTGTCTCCCGGCTGCGGCTCTCGTGCTCTTTCGCGTACGGGCGCGAGCCTAGCCGCTGGGGCCCCTCAGTCCATGTCGTCGTAGGGGTCCGCGAAGGCGAGCTCCGAGAGCGCGGCCGCCGACGGGGCGGCGATGCGCGTCGCGAAGTCCTCGTGGCGGTGCCCCGAGTGGACGACGGCCCAGACCGTGACCTCGCCGTGCACGTCGTCGCGCACGCCCCAGGCGTCGGCGAGCGCCGTGATGATGTTGAGCCCGCGGCCGCCGTGCGCCGTGACCGAGGGTGTGGCCGGAACCGGGCGGGTCGGGCCGCCGCCGTCCGTCACCTCGACCGTGAGCCGGCCCGTCTTGTCGACGTGCCAGGCCGCCCGCACGTCACCGTCCCCGACCATTCCGCGGCCCAGCGGCCTGCCGTGCCGGCAGGCATTGCTGAGCAATTCCGACAGGATCAGTACGGCATCGTCGATGACCGACTCGGACACTCCGCCGACACGCAACTGATCACGCATCCGGTGCCTTGCTTCCCCCACGCCCGCAGGGCCATGGGGTACGGCCATGCTCGACGACGTGGGCACCTCCCGTGCCACCACCAACGCCACCCCCGAGACCTCCTTTGCCCCCACGCCACGGTGTGGATGCCCCAATGGCCTGGACCGGAAACCGGCCAGTACGTGTGCGGTGACGCACTCGTGACGATCGAATACGGACCGAACGCGCCGGTGCACTCCCTGTGAGGGGAATTACCGCAGTCCGAGACGATCGAGCTGGGTGAGTACCTGCTTGGGGCGATTGGTGATGATCGCGTCCACGCCGAGCTCGGCGCAGAGCTCGACGTCCTCGGGTTCGTTCACGGTCCATACGTGCACCTGGTGACCTGCCCGTTTCAGCTTCGCCACGTACCCGGGGTGGCTCCGCACGATCCGCAGGGAGGGGCCCGCGGCCCGTACGCCCTCGGGGAGGCGTCCGTCGCGGTGGCGGGGCGAGACGAACTGCATCAGGTAGACCGTCGGCAGCGTCGGGGCGGCGGCGCGCACGCGGAGCAGCGAACGCGCCGAGAAGCTCATGACCCGTACCGGCGACTGCTCGTCGGAGGACGGCGTGTCGAGGCCGAAGCGCTTGAGGAGCAGCAGGAGGCGCTCCTCCACCTGGCCCGCCCAGCGCGTGGGGTGCTTGGTCTCGATGGCGAGGCGCACCCGGCGGCCCGAGGCGTTGCTCTCGGTCACGAGTTCGAGGAGGCGCTCAAGGGTCAGGACGGAGGTGTCCTCCGTGCGGCGGCCCTCCAGGGCGGAGCCCTCCCAGTCGGGGCCCTCGCCCTCCACGGCCTCGTCGTGGTTCCGCTTCCAGGAGCCGAAGTCGAGGGCGGCGAGGTCGGCCAGCTCCAGGGCCGAGACGGCTCCTCTGCCGTTCGAGGTGCGGTTGACGCGGCGGTCGTGGACGCAGACGAGGTGGCCGTCCGCGGTGAGCCGCACATCGCATTCGAGGGCGTCCGCCCCGTCCTCGACCGCTTTCCTGTACGCGGCCAGCGTGTGCTCGGGGGCCTCCTCGGAGGCTCCGCGGTGGGCGACGACCTGGATCTGGTGCTGTCGTGCGAGGGTCACCGCGTCATGGTGCCATCACGGGGTACTTGAAGGCTCGCCGGAGGGTGGCGTCGCGGAGCGCCGGACACACAGGCTCGGCTTATGGTGCCCTGACGGCCCATGGGAAAAGCTGTCTGCAGACAGCTGCACAGTTGGCACAGCCAGGCCGTGAACGAACGCCGAGCCAGGACAGCTACGACAGCATGGACCGAGGAGTAGAGCTGTGAACACCGAGAACGAGGGCAACGCTGTACCTCAGGCCCCGTCCGCACCTCCTGTGCCGGTGGACGCTCCCGCTGTTTCCGCCGACTCCGCGGACGCGGCTTCCGGTGCGGGTGCTGGCGGTGCCGGTATGGCCGGTGGTGCTGGTGTGACTGGTGGTGCTGGTGTGGCCGGTGGTCCGGGAGCCGCCGGTGGTGCCGGTATGGCCGGCGGTCCGGGAGCCGCCGGGGGGCAGGCCGGTACCGGCGGTGCGGGGGGTGCCGGGGGCGAGGCGTGGCCGCCTCCGCAGCCGCCGGCCGTGCCTCCGTACGCCGGTGGTGGAGGTTCCGGTTCCGGCTGGGGCTCCTCGTACCACCCGCAGGAGCCGAAGCCGGGCAGGCGGCGCGGTGGTCTGGTCGCCGGGGTGCTGGCGGCCGCACTGGTCGCGGGCGGCGTCGGCGGTGGCGTCGGCTACTGGGCCGCGGAGCGCAACGACAACGACACCGGCTCGACGACGGTCGCCGCCGCGGACACCCCGGCCGACCTGAAGCGCGACCCCGGATCGGTCGCCAAGATCGCGAACGACGCGCTGCCGAGCGTCGTCACCATAGAGGCGCAGAGCGGCAGCGGCGAGGGCGGCACGGGCACCGGCTTCGTCTACGACAAGCAGGGCCACATCCTCACCAACAACCACGTGGTGGCGTCGGCCGCCGAGGGCGGCAAGCTCCAGGCGACGTTCTCGAACGGCAAGAAGTACGCCGCCGAGGTCATCGGCCGCGCCGAGGGCTACGACGTGGCGGTCATCAAGCTCAAGAACCGCCCCGACAATCTGAAGCCGCTGCCGCTCGGCAACTCCGACCGCGTGGCCGTCGGCGACTCGACGATCGCGATCGGCGCCCCCTTCGGCCTCTCCAACACCGTCACGACGGGCATCATCAGCGCCAAGAACCGCCCGGTCACCTCCAGCGACGGCGGGCAGAGCGGCAAGAGCTCCTACATGAGCGCCCTGCAGACCGACGCCTCGATCAACCCCGGCAACTCCGGCGGCCCGCTCCTGGACGGCCGCGGCGCGGTCATCGGCATCAACTCCGCGATCAAGCCCGCCGAGAGCGGCGGCGGCCTCGGCGGCACCGGCCAGTCGGGCTCCATCGGCCTCGGCTTCGCGATCCCGGTCAACCAGGCGAAGAACGTCGCGCAGCAGCTCATCAAGACCGGCCAGCCCGTCTACCCCGTGATCGGCGCCTCGGTCTCCCTCCAGCAGGAGGGCGCGAGCGGCGCGACCATCTCCCAGGAGGGCGCGAGCGGCTCCGAGGCGGTCACCCCGAACGGCCCGGCGGACAAGGCGGGCCTCAAGCCCGGCGACGTCATCACGAAGCTGGACGGCACGGTCATCGACAGCGGCCCGACCCTGATCGGCCAGATCTGGACCCACAAGCCGGGCGACACGGTCAAGATCACGTACGAGCGCGACGGCAAGGAGCACACGGTCGACGTCACCCTGGGCCAGCGCAAGGGCGACAGCTGAACCGCCCCCCGACCGCGCGCCCGCGCCGCCCCGGCCCATCGGCCGGGGCGGCGCGCGTCGCGGGGATCATGCGGCGGACGGCGGGATGTTCTGGTTGGCGCTGAAGAAGTTGTCCGGGTCGTAGGCGTGTTTGACCGAGGCCAGCCGGTCGTAGTTGCCGCGGTAGGTGGACCGGACCCGTTCGGGGCTCTCCGCTTCCCCGAGGAAGTTGACGTACGAACCGCCCATGGAGAGCGGGTGCAGGTCGGTCCAGTAGTCGACGCACCACTGCCGGATCAGATCGGCGTTCGCCGGATCGGGATCGATGCCGCCGATGACGCCGGACCACACCGCATCCCGGTAGGCCCACGCCGTTTCGTCGGGGCCGACCCGGTGGGCCGCCCCGTCCACCGGGTACAGGTGCATGGTCGACAAGCCGGTGGGGAGGCCCTGCCCGTACCTCTCGTGCACCGCGATGGCGTCGTCGGAAATGCTGTCGAAGAAGTCGCCGCGCCAGTACCACTGGAGCCCTTTGGGGATCAGCTCGTCGAACATGGTCTGCAAGGCGGGGTAGGGCATGGGTGTCGTGAAGTGGAAGGCCGGCGGCGCCGGGTCGTTGACCACGGACAGCACCTCCTCCAAGCGGTCGGCCTCCAGGTCGCCCGTGTAACACCAGATCACGGCGCACATCTTCTGCCCGTGGATCGGCTCAGGGAAGGGCGGGCCGGGCGGTACGACCAGGACCGCGAAGAAGCCGGTGAGATCCTCCGGAGCGGCGGGCAGGAACTGCCGGTACCACCGCAACACGTCTCTCGTGCGGTCGACCGGCCATACGGTCACCGCGACCCCGACCGTGTCCACCGGATGCAGCCGGTAGGTGAACGACGTGACCACGCCGAAGTTGCCGCCGCCGCCCCGCAGCGCCCAGAAGAGATCCGGGTGTTCCTCCTCAGAGGCGATGACGAGGCTGCCGTCGGCCAGGACGACGTCCGCCGCGATCAGGCTGTCGATCGTCAGCCCGTACTTGCGGGTCAGGTGGCCGTGCCCGCCGCCCAGCGTGAGACCGCCCACCCCGGTGGTCGACATGATTCCGGCCGGCACGCCGAGACCGAAGGCGTGTGTCTCCTGGTCCAGTTCGCCGAGCTGACTGCCTCCGCCCACCTGCGCGGTCCCGGCCTCGGGGTCGACGCGTACCCAGTGCATCGGGGACAGGTCGAGGGTGAGCCCGTCGTCGATCAGGCACAGCCCCGGCCCGCTGTGACCGCCACCGCGAACCGCGAGGGGGACACCTGCCTCCTGGGCGAAGGCGAGGGTCGCCCGTACGTCCGCCGCGCCCATGCACTGGGCGACGGCGGCCGGACGACGGTCGATCATGGCGTTGTAGATGCTGCGGGTCTGGTCGTAGTCGGCATCCCGCGGCGTGACCACGCGTCCCCGCAGGGCCGCGCGCAGGCTGTCGAGAGCAGTTGCGTCTATGCCGCTCATGGTCCAACACCTCTTGGAAAGTCTGGGGAGCCCGCTGGTCGGCCCACTGCTCAGCCCGATGGTCACGGGCGGACGAAGGTGCCATGCCAGTCACCCCATGTGCGGGTGCGCCACCCCATGTGTGCCACTCCATGTGCGCCACCTCATGTGCGCCACCTTCATGTGCGCCACCTCATGTGCGCCACCTTCATGTGCGCCACACCATGTGCGTCATCCCATGTGGGACTTGACGTGGTCGATGACCTCGTCGAACTCCTTGGACGGCGAGAAGTCCACGTACTCGCAGTCCTCGACCGCTTCCGGTGCGTGGCCGGGCGCCCAGTAGAAGGCCTGTCCGGCCTCGTAGATCTCGTCGCCGGTCTTCGTCCGCATCTTCAGCCGGCCCTTGAGCACGTAACCCCAGTGAGGGCACTGGCACAGGTCATCGGGCTGCCCCACAAGGGCGGGCGCCAGGTTCGTGCCTTGGGGAAGCCGCACGAACGCGGCGGTCATGTCTCCCCCGACCTCCTGTGTGCGCAGCTCGACACCATCGCCTTCGATCGCCACGGGAGCGTCGCTCCGCCTCGTCGCTGTCATGGCTCCTCCGCGATCGACGTTCGTCGAGGAATGCGGAGCGGATAGCCGAATCCGCCACGTTCCCAGTGTGACGCCGGTCACTGAGGCGCGCGACCGGAGAGGTCCGGGTGGAGCGCCTTTCCAGCGCCGGTGTGGGCTGCGCGGGGCACTGATCGGAGCGGTGCGCCGGGGAGTTGAACGGAGCCAGTGGGCCCCGTGTGGACCACGAACCCCGCGAGACCCCCTGGACCGGTACGCTGTACCCGCTCCGTCCCTGGTGGGCGGTGCATAGGTGGGTTGCCCGAGCGGCCTAAGGGAACGGTCTTGAAAACCGTCGTGGCAGCGATGTCACCGTGGGTTCAAATCCCACACCCACCGCAGTAGGTCAGCGTATGGGCTGGTCAGGAGGGTGTCTCTCGTTGAGAGGCACCCTTTTCTTGCGACATCATGCACCCGTTCGCGCCTCTGCCGGGAGTCAGTGGACGATCTTGAGGGGCGCCGGTAAGCAGCCGAACGTAGCGACCCCGTGCTTCAACCTTCGTAGTTCGGGTTCAACAGGTCCGCCCAACCTGCGCACGGTGGGATTCTCTGATTGCACATCGTGACTAGCAGGCGCCAGGGGCACACATGCGGAGATCTCAGGTGGCGGCGGTCGGCGCTGCACTCGTCTTGACGACGATCACGGGTCTGGGCATCACTTCATGCAACTTCTCGGGGGAGCCGCCTGGCGGAGCCTCAACAGGCGTCGCCTCAGTGCAGGGGACCGATGCACCCGGAGGAGCAACTCCTGGGCAAGGCGGTCAAAGCGGCAGTGCTGGCGGTCGGCACGAACCAGGCGAGCCGGGCGCAAGTAGAGGCGAAGCGGGTAGCCAGTCAGGCGGGCAGGAGGGCGACCGCTCCGGTGGGCAGGAAGATGACGGTGACGATACGTCTCTCGGGCCAACTGCTGACCAGCACGACAATGGTGGGAATGGTGATCGCGGCATCCCGCCCCTGGACCCGGAGCCAAGGGACCCCGGCTCCTTCGACACCACCGACCCTGGTCTCGTGGGAGATCCGCCGTCGACTCAGCCTCCCGACCCTTGCTGGATGACGTCATCGCCCGCCGCCACGTGTTCGGCCCCGCCGGACAGTCAGCGTCGCAACAGCCCCGAGAGCTAGCAGAGTGGGCGCCCTCCGTAACCGGCGGCTCGCCGGCTCTCCTGCCTCGTCGCGTGAGCCGAACCGATCGCCGCGGTACCGCCGCACTGGTCGCTCCACGGTGGCCGGCGTTCGCGTCCGCTCCACTCGCGCCAGGTCTCAGTCAGAGCCCGCTTCAGCAGGAGACAGCGGCCCCAACCTGGAACTCTTCAACTCCGCTGTGGGGACCGTGGCGTTCATCGGCGTACTGATGTTATACACGGGTTACATCTATACCAACGCATACTTCGGATACTTCCATCTCGACAACTTTGCCATGGGGTTCAGTCCCGACGAGCTGGTGATCCGAAGCCTCCGGCTCGCCACTATGCCTGTCCTTGAGATTCTGACTGTGGCGCTACTACTGCCGGCCGTTCCGCGACTTCTGCGTTATCTACGGGTTCCCGAACGGTATTTGGGCAAGGTGGCGGAGCTGGGGCGCATAGTGGCGAAGTCTCACTATGTGTTCCTTGCCGGCGGAGCACTGTTAATGGTGCTGTGGTCCCGGATCCAGCCGTTCGCGTGGGTTGCGCCACTACTGGTGGCAACCGGAGTGCTATTGGGACGCCTTCGCTCGGCGAATCCTTCAGGGCAACCGCTCGAACCGGTCTGGAGGTTCGCGTCATCCCTCGTGATCGCCGGCCTCTGCCTGGTCTGGGCAGTGGCCCTGGTGGCCGGGGACTTAGGTCGCAAGGACGCTCGTCAAGACTCCCAACACTTGGTCCGGCGAGTCAGCGTGATTCTACTGAGTGCTGAAAAGTTGAGCTTTGCCCCGCCAGGTCCTCGCGTCGCAGACCTGGGGAAGGGCACACACTTCCGATATCGGTACACCAATCTTCGACTGTTGATCGAGCGTGATCACCGGTACTACCTGCTGCCTGTCGGATGGAGGCGGGAGAACTCGACGTATGTCATTAAGGACAGCGACGATGTACGCATTGAAATCAGGTCGGGAACCTCTTCCTCCGTGAGAGGTCAGAGGGGGCAGAAGACCGAGATGATCGTCCTAAGCGGCGAGGTCGGGAGCGTCAGCCGCTCGGTGTTCCCCACGGCTTGGGAGAACGGCCCCTGACCGGGTGGATCGGTCGGGGGCCGTTCTCTTTGGCCCGGGGGGTGAGCCGTTGGTGGCAGACGCTGGTGTCAGCCAGGAAGGCGGGCCTGACGAGCGTCTGTGTCACAGACGGTCGTTGGGGTGGGCGCCGCCTCCTGTGCCGCGATGGCCCGTGTCGGGCGTCTTCCGGCGGCGCGGGATGAGACCGAGCAGACCCAGCAGACCGGCGAGGCCCCATAGGCCCCATCCTCCGTTGTCATCGTCCTTGTTGTCGTCATCCGGCGCCTGGACCGGGGCAGCCTGCGCCACGCTTGCCTGGGCCACCACCGGCGTCTGCGCTTCCGCGGTGGCGACAGCGGGGCCCGCGAGGAGAGCGGCGGTCAGGAGAGCACCGATAGTCGTGCGACGCATAGTTCCTCCTTGCATGACCCACGGACGGGGTCTTGCACCCCATGTCGCGTGACGCCGCCGGGCCGCGCAACTCAGGAGGGCCCGAAAGTCCCTTCTGAAGTGCGGCTGAGCCTATTTACCGGGGGTGTGCGGGGCATCGGGGGTATTAGGGCAAACGGGTGATCCTCCCCCGGGCGCATCGGGCGCATCGGGCGCATCGGGCGCATCGGGCGCATCGGGCGCATCGGGTGCGTCGGGTGCGTCGGGTGCGTCGGGTGCGTCCGCCGTTCTCCGCGCGCCCGCTCTACGCGTGCCCCGTCAGCCGTGCCGCCGACGCGATCGTCGCTTGGGCCTCGTGTTCCGTGAGGCCCACGCGGAGTGCGGCGGCCACGAGGTGGGGGGCCAGGGCCTCGCCGAAGTCGTTCTCGTAGGCGCGGCAGGCTGCCCAGAAGAGGCGGGTGTTGCGCTGGCCCTCGTGTGCCGCCAGTACGAACTGGACCAGGCCTTGGCCTTGTTGCGCGCCGCCGGGCCCGTTCGGGCGGGGCCTGGCGCGGTGCGGCGGGCGAGGCGGTGGGGTGAGCAGGCGCAGCAGAGCCGGCGGGCAGGGCGCGGGCGGCAGGTGGGCCGTGCCAGGGGCGGTGCCGTAGACGCCGTGCTCGGTGTGGGAGCCGGGGCCCACGAGGTAGCCGCCGGCGCCTCGGATGTCGATGCCGGGGGCCAGCCGCCCCGCCGAGTTGGGCACCACGGTGCCCGGCGGCCCGGCCAGCCAGATGTGGCGGCCACCGCTCGGCGTGGTGACGACGACGGTCTCGGGGATCGTGAAGAGGTGCCGCAGCGCGATCTCACGCAGGGCCGCCGAGGCGTCGGTGCCGGACTTGGTGTCCAGGTCGATGCCGATCAGATGGTGCGGGGGCAGCCCGCAGGCGATGCCGTAGCCGGTGGCCCGCGGGGCGGCGGCGAAGAGCTCGCGGATGCGCCGCGGGTCGCTCGACGCGTCGTACACCCCGTGGCCGGGGCGGCCGCACTCGCCGTGACAGGGGCGGGGGCCGGCCACCGGCTCGGACGGGGACAGGGGGTGCGGAGAGCGCACCGCCGGCAGTTTCGTACGGGACAGCGGGATCACCGCGAGCCCGCGCTCGGCGGCGGACAGGGCGTGCGCGAGCGCGAGGGCGGCGGCATGGCGGTCGGTGATGGCCATGAGATTAGTTTCGTACGCGTGTTCGAAGAAGGGAAGGGGTCGTCGTCCGGGACGGGTCCGGGGGGCCGTTCCGCGCGCCAGATCAAGCCCCTCCTGCGCGTGGCCGCCGTAACGCTTCGCCCCTTGGGGGGCCTGGAGCAGGTGGAATGGCGCCCGCGCGTGAGCGGGGGTTTTGGGACAGCCCCGCGCCCCGAAGTGCGCATCGGGTGTTTATCGACAAGTCCTCACGCTTGAGGGGGATTCCGCTCTTCCGGGGTGGTTCGACGGGGATTCGGTGGGCGACTCTGATCCCGCGACGTCGTGCAGCACTTCAAGGTGGTCGACCGGCTCTCCAGGGCGGTCGGCCGGTACTTCAGGTGGTCGACCGGCATTCCAGGGCGGTCGGCCGGTACTTCAGGTGGTCGACCGGCATTCCAGGGCGGTCGGCCGGTACTTCAGGTGGTCGACCGGCATTCCAGGCGGTCGGCCGGTACTTCAGGTGGTCGGCCGGCACGTCAGGCGGTCGGCCGACCGTTTTGGCCAAGCCGTACTTCTCGGTACCTCCGGCTCTTCGCCGGTGCGTACTCCTGTTCCGGAGGAATAAGACATGGCAAGCATCCGTACCGTCCGCGTCATCGCCGCCGTCGCGGCACTGCCCCTGGCCGCCGCCCTCTTCACGGGCGTCGCGACGGCCGACAACGGCGCCATCGCGGGCAACGGGTCGAACGCCGGTGTGGCGACCGTCAACGGCAGTGGCGTCGGGGACGACAACCACGGCAACTCGTCCACCACGCAGCAGCAGGCCGTTGGCAACGGCGCCTCGAACCAGAACAACAACGCCCAGGTGAACGGCTCGGCATGGACCCCGATCTACCAGTCCAACGAGAACATCGCCGTCAACTTCACCGAGCTCTGGTGAGCCGGGGCTCCGCGGAGCCGCTCGGGACGGCTCCGCGGGGTGGGCGCGACCGGCGCCCAGGGGTGTGAGGGGTAGTGGGTCCTGTGCGGCGACGCTTCGGCGTCGCCGCACAGCCGTGTGTGGGGGCGCGACGTCTTGACACCGACGAGCTACCTGACGGACAGTCAGAAACCGTCAGGAGTCAGAAGCGGTCCGGCACCCGATGGAAAGGCCGGCAGCGTGCACCTCGCCCCCACCGAACGCCAACGGCAGCTCCGTGCCGAACTGCGTGCGTACTTCCGCGACGTCATGCCTGGACATGGCGGCGTGCCCGCGCGTGGTGTCCCGAATGGACCTGACGTCGCGCCCGACGGCGCACCCGGAGGTACGCCCGAAGGCCCTCCCGGTGGCGCGGACGCGGCCGGGCAGCGGGCTCTGCTGCGGCGCATCGGCGCGGACGGCATGCTCGGGCTCGGCTGGCCCGTCGAGTACGGCGGCCAGGGGCGGGGCGCCGACGAACAGTTCGTCTTCTTCGACGAGGCGCACCGCGCCGGCGCACCGGTGTCCATGGTGACCCTGAACACCGTCGGCCCCACCCTCATGAAGTACGGCACCGAGGCGCAGAAGGCCGCGTTCCTGCCGCGCATCCTCAGCGGCGAGCTCGTCTTCGCCATCGGATACAGCGAGCCCTCGGCGGGCACCGACCTGGCCTCGCTGCGGACCAGGGCCGTCAGGGACGGGGACGACTGGCTGATCGACGGCCAGAAGATCTTCACCTCCAACGCCCAGAACGCCGACTGGATCTGGCTCGCCTGCCGCACCGGCCCCGGCGCCCCGAAGCACCAGGGCATCTCGATCATCCTCGTACCGACGGACGCGCCCGGGTTCTCCTGGACGCCGATCGAGACCGTGGGAGGCCTGACGACGACGGCGACCTACTACGACGGCGTACGGGTGCCCGCCGCGAACCTCGTCAGCGAGGAGAACGGCGGCTGGAGCCTCATCACCAACCAGCTCAACCACGAGCGGGTGGCGCTGGCCGCGCTCGGCATGCAGGCCGAGGACTTCTTCGCGGCGGCGCTGGAGGCCGCGCGCACCCCCGATCCGGTGACGGGCGAGCGCCGGACCGACGCGCCGTGGGTGCGGTCGAGGCTGGCCGAGGCGCACGCCCGGCTCGCCGCGACCCGCCTGCTCAACTGGCGTCTCGTGGGAGACGTGGGGGTGGACCGGTTGACGCCCGGGGACGCGAGCGGCGTGAAGTTCGCGGGGACCGAGTCGGCGGTCGAGGTGTACCGGATGTGCCAGGAGATCACGGGTGAGGCCGGACTCGTACGGGCCGGTTCACCGGGGCAGGCCGGGGACGGCGAGCTGGAGCGGCTGAACAGGGCCGCGCAGATCAACACGTTCGGGGGCGGGGTGAGCGAGGTCCAGCGCGAGATCGTTGCGACGATGCGGCTCGGGATGCGGAGGGGGAGCCGATGAGGGGTGGGGAGCAGGTGAGGGGTGGGGAGCAGGTGGTGGGAGGTGTGCGGGGGGTGGAGGGGACGCGGGGCGTCCGGGCCGCGGAGGCCGTGGGCAAGGGGCTCTCGTACGCGGAGCTGAAGGCGTTCGAGGGGCGGGCCGCCGCAGTGGCGGGGCGCGGCAAGGACCCGGTCAACGCGTCCATGATCAGGCACTGGTGCGAGGCCATGGGCGACGCCAACCCGGCGTACGCGGGCCCGGATCAGGTGGCGCCCCCGACGATGCTTCAGGCGTGGACGATGGGCGGGCTCTCGGGGCACGAGGGGCGTTCGGACGCGTACGACACGTTGTTCGCCCTGCTCGACGGGGCGGGCTACACCTCGGTCGTCGCCACCGACTGCGAGCAGGAGTACGTACGGGCGCTGCGGCCCGGTGACCTGATCACCTTCGACGCGGTGATCGAGTCGGTGTCCGAGCGCAAGACCACCAAGCTCGGCACGGGCCACTTCGTCACCACGCGGATGGACGTCAGGGCGGACGGCGAACTCGCCGGTACGCACCGCTTCCGCATCCTCAAGTACGCCCCCGCCGCGCGCCGGGAGCCGGTGGGCGAGCGACCCGGGCCGGTGGGCGAGGGGTCCGGTCCGGTGGGCGAGCGATCGGGGCCGGTGGCCAGGCGGCCTCGGCCGGTGGTCAATCGGGACAACGCCGGGTTCTGGGAGGGGGTCGCCGCCCACCGTCTGCTGATCCAGCGCTGCGGCGAGTGCGGTGTGCTGCGTTTCCCCTGGCTGCCGGGGTGCAACGCCTGCGGCTGCGCCGAGTGGGACACCGTCACGGCGAGCGGCGAGGGCACGGTCTACTCGTACGTCGTGATGCACCATCCGCCCTTCCCGGCCTTCGATCCCCCCTACGCGGTGGGGCTCGTCGAACTGGCGGAAGGCGTGCGGATCATCAGCAATGTCGTCGGGGTGCCGTACGACGAGGTGCGGATCGGGATGCCGGTGCGGCTGGAGTTCCAGCGGGTGGACGAGGAGCTCGAACTGCCGGTGTTCCGCGCTTCGGGCGACGGCGGCGCCTCGGGCGACAGCGGCGCTTCGGGCGGCAACGGGGCCTCCGGCGCCGGCGTGGGAGGCGGGGGCTGACATGGATTTCACGCCCACGGAGGAGCAGGCCGCCGCCCGTGCGCTCGCCGCGGAGATCTTCGGGGACCTGGCCACGCCGGAGCGGCTCGCGGCGGCGGGCACGGGTTCGGACGCCGAGCTGTGGAAGGCGCTCTGCGCGGCGGGGCTGCCGGACGCGGTGGAGGACATCGGGCTGCTCGGTCTCGTCCTGCTCCTCGAGGAGCAGGGCCGGGTGACCGCCCAGGTGCCGTTCGCGGCGAGCTGTGTCTACGGGCTCCTCGCCGTGGCCGCGCACGGCACGCGGGAGCAGCGGGACCGGCTGCTGCCCGCGCTGCGGCAGGGGACGGCGGTGGCCACGGGCGCCTTTCCGGCGCGGGGCGGGGTGGAGGCTTCGGCGGACGTGGCCGACGCGACGGCGGCTGCGGACGGGGCGCGGGGCGGGGCGCGGCGCGGGGTGCTGCACGGCACGGTCCCGTGGGTGCCCTGGCTGAGGGACGCCACGCACGTCCTGGTCGCCGCCGCCGATCGCGGCCTGTGGCTGGTACCCGTGGCCGGAGCCGGGGTGGAGCCCGTCGAGCTGACCGCGCCCTGGGCGGCGGGGCGGCTGGTTCTCAGGGGGGCGCCCGGGGAGCGGATCGGGGGCGTCACGGCGTACGACGACGTACTGGCGAGCGCGCGCACGGCTTTCGCCGGGCTACAGGCCGGGGTGTGCGCGGGATCGCTGGCCCGAGCGGTGGCGCACACCAACATGCGGGAGCAGTTCGGCCGTCCGCTCGCCGCCAAGCAGGGCGTCCAACTCCGGGCGGCCGACGCGTACATGGACACCGAGGCGATCCGGGTCACCGCGTACGAGGCGGCCTGGCGCCGTGACGCGGGCCTGCCGTACGGGACGCACGCGCTGACGGCGGCCTGGTGGGCGTCGGAGGCGGGCAAGCGGGTCGTGCACACGGGGCAGCATCTGCACGGCGGCACGGGCGCCGACCTGGGCCATCCCGTGCACCGGCACTTCCTGTGGGGACGGCAACTGGACGCGTACCTGGGGTGCGGCAGCGAAGTCCTTGAGGAACTGGGGGCGTTGCTGGCCGAGGGAGCGGCGAGTACGGCCGCCGCTAGGGAGGAACCGGTATGAAGCCCGGTGGTGTGGCCGATATGGGCCCCGGTGGTGGAGCCGCCGGCGGGAAGGATCGTATGAGGCCAGGCGAGACGCTACCGCCACTGACGGTGCCGATCACGCGCACCCTGATCGTCGCCGGGGCCATCGCCTCCCGCGACTACCAGGACGTGCACCACGACGCGGAGCTCGCGCGGGCGAAGGGATCGCCCGACATCTTCATGAACATCCTGACGACCAACGGTCTCGTCGGCCGCTACATCACCGACCACTTCGGCCCCACGGCGATCCTGCGCAAGGTGGCGATACGGCTCGGCGCGCCCAACCACCCCGGCGACACCATGGTCCTGACCGGCGTCGTCGAGCGGGTCGAGGCGTCACGCGAGGGCGAGACGGCCACTGTCAGGGTTGTCGGGGCCAACGGAATCGGCAGGCACGTCACCGGCACCGTGACCGTGACCGTCCCGGCGGGAGGCGCCGCATGAGTCTCCGTACGCGCGACAGCCTCGGCGGCAGGGCGGCGATCGCCGGCATCGGGGCGACGGAGTTCTCCAAGGACTCCGGACGCAGTGAGCTGAAGCTGGCCGTGGAGGCCGTGCGGGCGGCGCTCGACGACGCGGGGCTCGCCCCCGCCGACGTCGACGGCATGGTCACCTTCACCATGGACACCAGCCCGGAGATCACGGTGGCCCAGGCGGCGGGCATCGGCGAGCTGTCCTTCTTCTCCCGCGTCCACTACGGCGGCGGCGCGGCCTGCGCCACCGTGCAGCAGGCGGCGCTCGCGGTGGCGTCGGGCCTGGCCGAAGTCGTGGTCTGCTATCGGGCGTTCAACGAGCGCTCGGGGCGGAGGTTCGGCTCCGGGGTGCAGCGGCGCGAGGCGTCCGCCGAGGGGGCCGCGCTCGGCTGGGCGCTGCCGTTCGGCCTGCTGACCCCCGCCTCCTGGGTGGCGATGGCGGCCCAGCGCTATCTCCACGCGTACGGGCTCACACCGGACGCCTTCGGCCCCGTGGCGGTGACGGACCGGAAGTACGCGGCGACCAACCCGGCGGCGTACTTCCACGGGAAGCCGATCACCCTCGCGGACCACGCCGCCTCCCGCTGGATCGTCGAACCCCTGCGTCTCCTGGACTGCTGCCAGGAGACGGACGGCGGCCAGGCGATCGTCGTGACCAGCGTCGAACGGGCCCGCGATCTGCCGCACCCCCCTGCCGTGATCACGGCGGCGGCCCAGGGCGCGGGCCGGGCGCAGGAGCAGATGACCAGCTTCTACCGTGACGACCTGACCGGGCTCCCGGAGATGAGCGTCGTGGCGACGCAGCTCTGGCGGACGTCGGGGCTCGGCCCGGCCGACATCGACGTCGGCATCCTCTACGACCACTTCACGCCGTTCGTGCTGACGCAGCTGGAGGAGTTCGGGTTCTGCGGACCCGGGGAGGCGGCGGGGTTCGTCGCCGAGGAGCGGCTGCCGCTCAACACCCACGGCGGCCAGCTCGGCGAGGCGTACCTCCACGGGATGAACGGCATAGCCGAGGCCGTCCGGCAGGTGCGCGGCACATCCGTGAACCAGATTCAAGGTGCCGCGCGCACGCTGGTCACGGCCGGCACGGGTGTCCCCACATCGGGGCTGATATTGGGGTCGGACGGCTGAACGCGCGCGTGTCCTCGGGCCGCGGCGGGGCCCGAGCCGTTCACTACGGCGTATGCGTCTCCGAAAAATGATCATTGGACTTGTCCTGGTCCTTGCCGCACTCTCCCTCGACATGACCGCGTCCCCGCCGCGCGCCTCGGCCGCCCCCACCGACAGCGACGCGACGGCCTCGGCGTCCGACACGACGGCCTCGGCGTCCGACACCACGGCTTCCGCCACGGCGCCCGGCAAGGCGCCTGCCACGGCTGCCGCCGAGGCGCCCACCACGGAGCCTCCCGCGGCGCCCACCACGGCTGCCACTACGGCGCCCACCACGGCGCCCGCCAAGACGCCGGCCACGGAGCCGGCCAAGGAGCCCGTCAAGGAACCCGACAAGGCACCCGTGAAGGCGCCGGCCAAGGTGTCCACCTTCCGTGGCTACGCGTTCGACACCTGCATCGCCCCCACCGCCGACACCATGCGCCGCTGGAAGAGCTCCAAGTACCGCGCCATCGGCGTCTACTACGCGGGCCGCGGCCGTGCCTGCAAGAACCAGCCGAACCTGAGCCGGAGCTGGATGCGCGCGGTGCACGCCAACGGGTGGCGGGTCCTTCCGGTGTACGTGGGCTCGCAGTCGCCCTGCGTCGGCGCCAAGAACAAGAAGGGGGTGCCCATCGGCCGGTACCCGACGACCCAGGGGAAGAACGAGGGCCGCGACGCGGTCCGCAGGGCCAAGGCCTACGGCATCCAGGCGGGCAGCGCGCTCTACCTGGACATGGAGGCGTACGCGTACAAGCAGAAGGCGTGCGGCCGCACCACGCTCGCCTTCATCCAGGCGTGGAACCGCGCGGTGCGCGCGAGCGGCTACCTGCCCGGCTTCTACAGCAGCGCCGACTCCGGCGTACGGCACATGGACGTGGCCCGGCGGGCGGGCAAGAGGGACCTCCCGTCGGTGATGTGGTTCGCGCGCTGGCGCACCACGCCGCGCCTGTACGGGGAGCCGGCCCTCGGCGACAACGCCTGGCGGCCCGCGCGCCGCATCCACCAGTACGCGGGGAACGTCAAGGAGCGGCACGGCGGGCGCACGCTGTTGATCGACCGCAACCTGGTGCACGCCCCCGTGGCGCGCTTCCGGTAGCCGCCCGCACCCGCCCCGGTGCCCGCGCGCCGGGGCGGCTCTCAGGGGTGAACCCTCAGGGATGTGCTCGCCTCCTCCACCTGTAGGAGGTGGGGCAGGCCCCACTCGTACAACCTGAGGCGGACATGGCTTCGGGACCTGGGGCCGATCCGCTGAAGTAGGGGGCGCTTCTAGCGTGGAGCCATGACCGCATCCATGGTGTCCGTGTGCACCAGCGCATCGAAGGCCGCGACGCGGGGGACGGGTCCGGCACGGGCCACGGGGTCCTTCGCCTACCCGTCGTTCGCGTCCTACGTACGGGCACGCCAGCCCGTACTGCTGCGCACCGCCCGCTCGCTGACCGCGAACCCGAGCGATGCCGAGGACCTGCTCCAGACCGCCCTGACCAAGACGTATGTCGCGTGGGACCGCATCGAGGACCATCGCGCGCTCGACGGTTACGTGCGCCGCGCCCTGCTGAACACGCGCACCTCGCAGTGGCGCAAGCGCAAGGTCGACGAGTTCGCGTGCGACGAGCTGCCGGAGCCCGATGTGACGCCGGCCGGGGACCCGGCCGAGCAGCAGGTGCTCCGCGACGCGATGTGGCACGCGATCATGAAGCTGCCGACGCGGCAGCGGGCGATGGTGGTACTCAGGTACTACGAGGACCTCAGCGAGGCCCAGACCGCCGAGGTGCTCGGCGTCTCCATCGGCACGGTGAAGAGCGCGGTGTCGCGCGCCCTCGGCAAACTCCGCGACGACCCGGAGCTGACCCCGGTCCGCTGACCCGGAGCTGACCCCGGTCCGCTGGCCCGGCACGCCCGATGATCGATCATTCCCTGGAGTAGTGACATACCGAGCGGTATGCGCGCAGAATCAGCGCAGCCCCTACTGCCGCGTAGGCAATGTCGCCCCAGGAGGACGCCGTGCTGAGCACGATGCAGGACGTACCGCTGACCGTCACCCGCATCCTCCGTCACGGGTCGACCGTGCACGGGACGTCCCAGGTCATCACCTGGACCGGCGACGGCGCCCCGCAGCGCCGCAGCTTCCGCGAGATAGGCGAACGCACCGCACAGCTCGCCCACGCCCTGCGCGAGGACCTCGGCGTCACGGACGACGAGCGTGTGGCGACGTTCATGTGGAACAACGCCGAGCACGTCGAGGCCTACTACGCCGTGCCCTGCATGGGCGCCGTCCTGCACACCCTCAATCTGCGGCTGCCCGCGGACCAGCTCACGTGGATCGTCGACCACGCCGCGGACCGCGTCATCATCGTCAACGGTTCCCTCCTCGGCCTCCTCGCGCCGCTTCTCCCCCAGATGCCGGGCGTCGAGCACATCGTGGTCTCCGGACCCGGTGACCGCGCCCTCCTGGCGGGCGCGCGGGCCCAGGTCCACGAGTACGAGGAGCTGCTCGCCGGGAAGCCCACCGTCTATGACTGGCCCGAGCTGGACGAACGCGCGGCCGCCGCCATGTGCTACACCTCCGGCACCACCGGTGACCCCAAGGGCGTCGTCTACTCCCACCGCTCCATCTACCTCCACTCCATGCAGGTCAACATGGCCCAGTCCATGGGCCTGTCCGACTCGGACACCTCCCTGGTCGTCGTCCCGCAGTTCCACGTCAACGCCTGGGGGCTGCCGCACGCCACCCTCATGACCGGCGTCAACATGCTGATGCCGGACCGCTTCCTCCAGCCCGCCCCGCTCGCCGAGATGATCGAGGCCGAGCGGCCCACTCACGCCGCCGCCGTCCCCACCATCTGGCAGGGCCTGCTCGCCGAGCTCACCGCGAAGCCGCGCGACGTCAGCTCCCTCGGCCAGGTCACCATCGGCGGATCGGCCTGTCCGCCGTCCCTGATGGAGGCCTTCGACCGCCTCGGCATGCGGGTCTGTCACGCCTGGGGCATGACGGAGACGTCACCGCTCGGCACGATCGCCCGGCCGCCGGCCCACGCGATCGGCACCGACGAGGAGTTCGGCTACCGGCTCACCCAGGGCCGCTTCCCCGCGTCCGTCGAAGCCCGCCTGGTCGGCCCCGGCGGCGAACACCTCCCCTGGGACGGCGAGTCGGCCGGTGAGCTGGAGGTGCGCGGCCCCTGGATCGCGGGCGCCTACTACGGCGGCGCGGGCGGCGAGAGCCTCAGGCCGGACGACAAGTTCAGCGAGGACGGCTGGCTGAAGACCGGTGACGTCGGCGTGATCAGCTCCGACGGCTTCCTCACCCTCACCGACCGGGCGAAGGACGTCATCAAGTCGGGCGGCGAGTGGATCTCGTCGGTCGAGCTGGAGAACGCCCTGATGGCCCACCCCGACGTCGCGGAGGCCGCCGTGGTGGCCGTCCCCGACGACAAGTGGGGTGAACGCCCGCTCGCCACGGTCGTCCTGAACGAGGACGCCACCGCTGACTACGCCACTCTCCGAGACTTCCTCGCCGGCACCGTCGCCAAGTGGCAGCTCCCCGAGCGCTGGGCCACCATCGCCGCCGTCCCCAAGACCAGCGTCGGCAAGTTCGACAAGAAGGTCCTGCGCAGGCAGTACGCCGACGGGGAACTGGACGTCACGCAGCTCTGACCCCACGGGGCCCACGGGCCCCGCGGCCCGGTATCGCGGTCGTCGCCCAGCCGAGCACCAGCCAAAGGGCGGCGACCGCGCACACACCTGTCCAGCCGAAGTGGGTGAACGCCCCGGCCGCGAACGCGGAGGCCAGGGCGCCGCCCGCGAAACCGGCCACCACGTAGGCAGTATTGGCGACCGCCGGGGTGGAGGTGGTCGTCAGCGCCAGGGTCTGGTTGGCGATGTGGCTGGAGACCAGCGCCATGTGGATCACGACCGCCGCCGCGCACAGCGCCCAGAGGACCCCGCCGCCGCCCAGCCAGAACAGGGGCACCGACACCGCCGCGAGCCCGTACCCGTACGCCACGATCTTCGCCGCGCCGAAGCGGTCGACCAGGCCGCCCGCGAGCGGGGCCACGATGCTCGCCGCGAGGCCGAAGAGCCCGAACAGGCCCGCCGTGGCGGTCGTCAGCCCATACCCGTCCGCGCCCTTGTCGGTGAGGAGCAGGGCGAGCGAGGTCCACAGCGCGCTCCACGCCCCGTACATCCCGCCCTGTCGTATGCAGGCTCGGCGCAGCTCGGCCGAGCCGCGCACCACGCCCGGCAGTTGGGCCAGGCCCGCGAAGAGCGGCCCCGACCGGCGGCGGCCCTCGGCGGGCAGCACGGCGGCCGTGGCGAGGCCCAGCAGAGCCGTCAGCACGGCGGCGCCCACGAAGACGTAACGCCACCCGAAGGCCTGGCCGGCGAGTCCGCCGAGCACGCGCGCCGCGACGACGCCCGTGAAGAGGCCCGCTATGAGCGCCGCGACATGGCTGGCCCGCCGGTGCGCGGGCGCCCGCTCGGCGACCAGCGGCACGAGCAGCTGCGGCACGACCGTCGCGGCGGACGCCACCAGGACGGCCGCCGCCAGAGCGGTGGCCCCCGATGCCGCCGCGCCCAGCGAGAGCGCCCCGGCGGTGACCACCGCGAGCACGGCGACGAGTCTGCGGCGGTTCACGCTCGCGCCCAGCGGCGCGAAGAAGAGCAGCCCCGCGGTATACCCGAACTGGGCGACCGAGGCGACCCACGCGATGGCCGACGGGGTGGACCCGAAGTCACGGGCGATCAGGGGGAGCAGCGGCGCCGCGATGTAGATGTTGGCGGCGGTCACCGCCGTGCAGACGGCGATGAGACCGAGGAAGAGGCCGTGCGGGACGGGGAGCGGGACGTGACCGTCCGGCTGCCGGCCGTCCGGCTTCGGCCGGGGAGCCGCCGTATGTGAGTCCTGCGGTTGCGGGGCCGCCGTACGCGAGCCCGGCTGTCTTGAGGCCGCCGTATGCGAGTCCGTGTTGGGTGGTGTTGCGGAAGGCATGAGCGGCGGACTCCTTCACGACCGTCGTACAAGAACTGGCGCGGTGGCCGCCACGAAGGCAACCAACTGGTTGGTTGGAATGAGTCTGCGCCCGGCGTGGGCGTCCTGTCAAGCAACCAACCAGTTGGTTACCCGAAGGGGGTGGCCTACTCTGGACCCATGGCAGTCAGAGACCCCGAGGCCACCAAGGCGCGGATCTTCGATGCGGCGGTCGCGGAGTTCGCCCGGTACGGCATCGCGGGCGCCCGTATCGACCGCATCGCGAGCGAGGCGAAGGCCAATAAACAGCTCATCTATGCCTATTTCGGCAACAAGGCCGAGCTGTTCACCCAGGTCCTGGAGAAGCGGATGCTGGAGATGGCCGTCGCCAACCCCGTCGACCCGGACGACTTGGACGGCTGGATGGACCGGCTCATGGACTACCACGCCACCCGGCCCGAACTGCTGCGGCTGCTCTTCTGGGAGGGCATCGAGTACGGCACCGGCGACCTCCCCGACGAGGAGGAGCGCCGCGACCACTACGACCGCAAGGTCTCCGTGCTGCGCGAAGCCCAGGAGCGCGGCGTCATCAGCGACGACATCCCCGCGCCGCACCTGCTCTTCATGGTGATCGCGCTGGCCGGCTGGTCCACGGCCGTGCCGCAGATGCGGCGCATCCTCGTCGGCGACGAACAGGCCGACAGAGACCTGCTGCGCGCCTCCATCAAGGCTGCCGTGCGGCGGATCACCGCCTGACGCGCGCCCTGACGCGTGCGCTGGCGTGCACTGACGTGCGCTCCGACACGCGTTCTGACGCGCGCGCTCGCGTGCACCCTGACGCGCGCCGAACAGCCCGGGGCCCGGCGGCTCAGTTCGTACCGATCTTCGCCAGCAGGTCCACGATGCGGCTCTGCACCTCGGTGCTCGTCGAACGCTCCGCGAGGAAGAGCACCGTCTCACCGGCGGCGAGCCGCGGCAGCTCCGTCTCGTCGACGGCGGCGGTGTAGACGACCAGCGGAGTGCGGTTCAACCGCCCGTTCGCCCGCAGCCAGTCGATGATCCCGGCCCTGCGGCGGCGCACCTGGTGCAGGTCCATCACTACGAGGTTCGGCCGCATCTGCGCCGCCAGCGTCACCGCGTCCGCGTCGCTCTCGGCCCGCGCCACCTGCATGCCGCGCCGCTCCAGCGTGGCGGTCAGGGCGAGCGCGATCTCCTCGTGCTCCTCGATGAGCAGGACCCGCGGCGGGTGCTGCTCACTGTCGCGGGGCGCGAGGGCCTTCAGGAGTACGGCGGGATCGGCGCCGTACGCCGCCTCCCGCGTCGCCTGGCCGAGGCCGGCCGTCACGAGCACGGGCACCTCGGCGGCGACCGCGGCCTGGCGCAGCGACTGGAGGGCCGTGCGGGTGATCGGGCCGGTCAGCGGGTCCACGAACAGGGCCGCGGGGAACGCCGCGATCTGCGCGTCGACCTCCTCGCGCGAGTGCACGATCACGGGACGGTAGCCCCGGTCGCTGAGCGCCTGCTGGGTGGTGACGTCGGGCGCGGGCCACACCAGGAGGCGGCGCGGGTTGTCCAGCGGCTCGGGCGGCAGTTCGTCGTCCATCGGCTGGGGCTGGGGCCGGTTGGAGACCTCGACCGCGCCGCCGGGACCGTCCAGCGGCTCCGGGCCCTCGTCGGCGTCCTGGTCCGGTGCGCCGATCGCGTACGAACGTCCGGCGCCCTCCGACGGGGTGGCGATACGGGACTGGGGCAGCGCCGGGCCGGAAGTGTGGGGCTGCGTGTGCGGGCGCGCCGAAGCCTCCGGGCGCTCGTCGGCGGCGGGGTCCGGCGGCGTGCCCAGCCTGCGCCGACGCCCGGAACCGCTCGAAGGCTGCTGCGGGGCAGGTCCTTGCGGCTGCTCAGGGCCTGCCTCGGGCGGCAGCGGAGGCTGCGGTGCCTGCGGTGCTTGCGGTGCTTGCGGTGCCTGCGGTGCCTGTGGGATACGAGGGTTGCGCGTCGGGCGGCGGTCCTGGGCGGGCACGGCCGCCTCGTCCTGCGGACCGCGTTGCTGCTCGGCGATCTGCCGGCCGAACGGCACGCCCTGCCCGAGCGTGCGCACGCTGAACGCGCGCCCCTGCGTCGAGTTGGGGTCAACCGGCGCGGACTCCGCGGGCAGCGGCTGAGCGGCGCGCGCCTGCGTACCGCGCTCCGGCGGCAGAGCGGTGCCCTGGGGGGCGGACGCCGGAACGCCGTGCGCCGGGGTGCCCGTGGGGTGCGGAACGCCGGGCGTCGGCGTGGCCATGGGGTAGGGGGTGCCTTGCGCCGGGGTGCCCTGTGCCTGGGTGCCTTGCGCCGGGGTGCTTTGCGCCTGAGTGCCCGTGGAGCGCGGGTCGCCCTGCGTCGGGACACCGGCCGCCGGGGTGGCGCCCTCCGGCCATGGCTGCGGGTCGGGGAGCGGGCCGGGGGCCGCGGGGGCTCCCGGGGTGCCCGGGGCTGACGGTGCGCCCGGGGCTGACGGTGCCGCAGGTCCCGCCGTGGCCGCCGGGTTGCCCGTGGCCGCCGGGCCCTGAGGAGCGGCCTGCCGCGGAGGAACCGCCGTCCCCGAAGCACCGCCCTGAGCCGCCCTCGGGTCCGAGGGGGCCTGCCGGGAGTGCCGGCGCCCCGTAGGAACCTGCGAGGGATGCGGCTGCGGCGGCGTGTGGTCGTCACCCGGTACGTGCCCCGCGGCGGTGTGCTGCCCGGTGCCCTCACCCCGGACGCCCGGATACCGCTGCGGACCCGGCGCCCCGGCGCCCGCGAACCCTCCGGGCAGCGGAGCCTCGCCGACCGCGGCACGGCCGGCCGCCGCCTGGTTCAGCACGGCCTGGCCGAGACCGCTCGGGTCGGCGCCACCCTGGGCAGCGCCCCCCTGGGCACGCTGATCAGCCCCGCCCTGAGCACCCGTGCCATACGGCTCGGTGCCATACGGATCGGTGCCGTGCGGCTCGGTGTCCGGGCGGAGAGTTCCCTGGCTCACGGCGACAGCGCCTTGGTTCACCACGGCATGGCCGACGCCGGTCTGACCGGCTCCGGGCCGGCCCACGCCCGCGTGGCCCGCGATTCCCTGTCCGCCGATTCCCTGGCTGCCGACTTCCTGTCCGCCGACTTCTTGTCCGGCGAGATCCTGGCCGCTGGGCTCCTGGCCGCCGGGCTCCTGGCCCGGCGCGCGGTCGGCTGTGGCGGGCGGCAGGGCGAAGACACGCCCGCTGTTCGTCTCCTCGGCCGCCGCACGCTCCTTGGCCGCGGCCAGCGCACGCCGTGCCCGACGCCCCGTGGGCCGCGCGGCATCGCCGTGCGCGGCCTCCACCGCGGCGAGTTCGGTGCCGGGAGCGCCGGACGCCTCCGAAGGCCCCGAGGCGAGCGCGGGCAGCGCGTGCTGCTCACCGCCACGCCGTGCGCGACGCCCCGTACCGCCCGCGGGTACGGGAACGCCCTGCGGCGGCACCGCCTGCCCCAGCGCGGCGGACCCGGCGGCATGCTCGGCCGCAGTCACCACGGAGCCGACGGAACCGCCGGAGCCGCCAGTTCCGATGGAGCCCGCCGAGCCAGAAGCCCCCGTGGCCCCTGCGCCCCCCGCAGCGCCCGCAGCGCCTTGGGAAATCTCGGCGGCACTGGGCCGCCCACGTCGCCGCCCGGTCCCGCCCGAAGCGCCACCACCGGGCTCACCACTGGGCTCACCACCGGACGCACCGCTGGGCACGCTCGTGACACCACCCGTGACATCGGCAGCCCCGCCGGACGTCTCCGAAGCCCGCGCCTGCGCACCGATTCCGCCCGGCCTGGCCACCGGCCTGGTTCCCGGCCCGGCCCCCGGAGCGGTCGTCACCGAACCGCCGAGGGTGTCCGGCGAGGCCTCCGCGGCACGCCGTCCCCTGCGTCGCCCCGTACCGGTCGGCGCGGCGGGCGCACCGGCCGCAGGGCCACTGGAGGCCGCTTCCGGGACGCCGCTCTCCAGGAAGGAGTCCACCGAGGGACGCCGAGCCCGCCGACGCCCGCCGCCCGTAGCCTGCTCGGGCACGGAAACAGGCAGGGCGACAGCACCGCCGGCCGCCGCTCCGGGAGCCCCGGCCACGGAAATCGATGTCTCCGTAGAGCCCGCTCCCGAAACACCACTCTCCGTAGAGCCCGCCCCGGAAACAGCCCTCTCCGTAGAGCCCGCCCCGATCGGCACTTCAAGTACGTACGCGCTGCCGCTCATGCCCGGCACCTCGTGCGTCTGCAACACACCGCCGTGCGCCCGCACGATGCCCCGCACGATCGGCTCGTGCACCGGATCGCCACCGGCGTACGGCCCTCGCACCTCGATGCGGACGACCTCGCCCCGCTGCGCGGCGGCCACGACGATGGTCGAGTCGACGTAGCCACCGGCCGCGCCGGAGGCGGCACCCGCGCGCGTGTTGCCGGTGGCGTCGATTCCGGCCACGTCCGCGACGAGATGGGCCACGGCCGTGGCGAGCCGCCCCGCGTCGACCGAGATCTCGATCGGCGGCGCGTGCACCGCGAACTGCGCGCGCCCGGGCCCGATCAGCTCGACCGCGCCCTCCACACCGGTGGCGATGACCGCGTCGAGCATGACGGGCGTACGGGAAAGCCGCTCGTCCCCCGCGTCGAGGCGCTGGAAGCCGAGGACGTTGTCGACGAGCGTGGTCATCCGGGCGTACCCGGCGGAGAGGTGGTGCAGGACCTGGTTGGCCTCGGGCCAGAGCTGGCCCGCGTCGTCCGAGGCGAGGGCGGCGAGCTCCTGGCGCAGCTCGTCCAGGGGCCCGCGCAGCGACGAGCCGAGGACGGCGAGCAGTTGCTCGTGCCGCGCGGCGAGCGCGTCGTACCGCGCCTTCTCGCGCTCGGCCAGCTCCTCGAAGCGGTCCTTCTCGCGCTCGGCGAGCGCCGCGTACCGCTCCTGTTCGGCGGCGAGCTCCTCGGCCCGCTGCTCCTCGGCGGCCTTGATCTCGGCGGCGCGCTCCTCGGCGGCGGCACGCAGCTCCTCCGCGTGCCGGGCGAGGGCGGCCTCGTGCTTCTCGGCCAGCTCGTCGTAGGGCCTGCGGTCGGTGAACGTCATCACCGCGCCGACCAGTTGGTCCCCGTCACGCACCGGCGACGTCGTCAGGTCGACCGGCACCTGGGCGCCGCTCTTGGACCACAGGACCTGTCCGCGCACCCGGTGCTTGCGTCCGGAGCGGAGCGTGTCGGCGAGCGGGGACTCGTCGTAGGGGAAGGGCTCGCCGTCGGCCCGCGAGTGCAGGACCAGCGGGTGCAGTTCCTGCCCGCCGAGGTCGCTCGCCCGGAAGCCCAGTATCTGCGCGGCGGCCGGGTTGACCAGGACGACGCGCCCCTCGGTGTCCGTGCCGACGACGCCCTCGGCCGCGGCGCGCAGGATCATCTCGGTCTGCCGCTGCGAACGCGCCAGCTCGGCCTCGGTGTCCACGGTGCCCGAAAGGTCCCGTACGACGAGCATCAGCAGCTCGTCGCCGGTGTATCCGTACTGGTCGTACGCGTCCCTGCCGTCCTCCAGCGGGGAGCTGGTCACCTCGACGGGGAACTCGGTGCCGTCCGTGCGGCGCGCGGTCATCCGGGTGGGCTTGGTCCTGCCGCGGTCGTCGATGGTGTCAGGGCGCCGCATGGACCCGGGGATGAGCCGGGAGTCGAACTCCGGCAGCAGATCGAGCAGTCCGCGGCCCACCAGGGCCGTGCCCGGCGTCTCGAACGCCTCGAGGGCGATCGCGTTGGCGTTCACCACGGTGCCGTTGGCGTTGACGAGCACCAGGGCGTCCGGGAGCGCGTCGAGTATGGCTGCGAGGCGAGCAGCGCCTCGGGATGGCCTGCTGCTCACGACGACGCTTCCTCCCTGGTTACCGCTGCTTGCCGACTCGCTCAGACCATCTTGCCCCTCGGTCCGTGGCGTGTCACGGGAGGGAGTCTACGGGGAGTGGTTGCGGGCGCGACGCCGGATGAGAGGGAGGTCGCACGCAGAAGATGTGAGTTTTCCGTACCGCCAGGTCACGGAGGGGCCGAGGGCCGCCCTCGCACGACGGGCGGCCGACGCGCCGGTACGTCACGAGGTCACGCCCGCGCGGAGGTGTCGGGGAGCACGGGGACGAGGTGGTTCCAGCGGGAGATCTCGCAGCCGTCGCTGCGGTCGTACGTCGCGTCGACGGGCCGCCCCTGCCAGGTCCCCGTCACGCGCGCGGTGGCGGGCCCGCCGTACTGCATGGTGCACATCGCGCCGCGCGGCGTCCTGGCGAAGGGGTCCTTGCCGTAGACCGTGACCTCGTCGAGGCGCGCGCACGCCTTCTCGGCATTCGGGTGCGTGCCGCCCGTGCGATGACAGTCGAGTACGTACGTACCGTCGTCGCTCCCCGAGTCGGCGACGGTGATGGTGAGCCGGTCGGTCGGGGCTACGGGGTGCTCGGCAGCCTGCGCGGCGGGCGGCACGGCGGACAGCGCGGCGGCGGAGGCGGCGGCGGTGAGGAGGAGACGGCGCAGCATGGGGACTCCACAGGGGTCGGCGGAACGTGCACGGGTGGCTCTACCGCTTCTAACGCCGTCCGTCGCGGGACGTCACGGACGGGATTCCGGACGGGGTTGCGTACGAGGTCGCGGACGGGGTCGCGGACGGGGGGAAGCGCTTTGCCCTGCGGGGCGCGCTCCTAGTACCGTGGAGGCCGCGATTGGTGACACGCCGCCTGGCTGTGTCATCATCTGCACGCACCCCCGCGCTCGCGGCGGTGTGCAAGCTGGAGGCGTCGCCTAGTCCGGTCTATGGCGCCGCACTGCTAATGCGGTTTGGGACTTAAATCCCATCGAGGGTTCAAATCCCTCCGCCTCCGCTGCAAGCCCGAAGCCCCGGTCGTCCGCGACCGGGGCTTCGGTCGTTCCCGGGACCGCGGGCGTGGCCGGACGACTGGCTGCTGGGGGGAGCCGCTGGGAGACCTACTGGGGAGACCTACTGGGGAGACCTGCTGGGGGTGTCTGCCCAGCTCAGGGCGGCCTCAGGGCGGCTGCGGGAATCGGATTTCGCCTCACGGCGCAGGTCATGTAATGTTGTTCTCGCAACGCCGACGGGGCAGAAAAAACCCCGGAAGCACAAGCACTCGTAGCTTAACGGATAGAGCATCTGACTACGGATCAGAAGGTTGCAGGTTCGAATCCTGCCGAGTGCACACAGGTCAAAGGCCCCGCCGGTTCGCCGGACGGGGCCTTTGGCGTTCGTGGGTGACATCAACCGTCGTCCGGACTTCGTACGTAGAGCAGTCCCATCAGGGAGCCGCTGCTGACGATGTCGCGGCGGTCGGTCATGGGTCGCACGTCGGTCAGTGGGATCCCCTTGATCCGGTTCGACTCATTCTTCTCGGTCGGTGGTCCCTCGTACGTTGCTCCGTCGGCTGAGCTGGTCCGCATATAACTGGTCCGGGTGGCCGGAGGAGCGGTATGCGCTGTGGTGGGCGTGGCCCGTGTGGCGGATGTGGCGGGTGTACTGCCCGGTGGAAGGGGTGCGCGGCGGTGGAGTGGCGTTGTGTGGGGCTCGGGTGGCCGGAGGGGATGCCCGTGCTGCGGTGGGCGGGGGGCCGGACCAGTTCGCTCGCGTACGGGCAGGCGGTCGGGTTCCGGGCCGTGGGTGAGCGGCGGTGCGTGGGGGCGCGGGGGAACGCCTGTCCGCTGCGGGCCGTGGTGCCAGGCCGGGCCACGCAGGCGCGGTGCCCGGAGTGCGCGCGGCTCGACCGGGCCTTCTCCGTGGCCGCGGACGGGGTACCCGACGATCCGCGTACGTACCGGGTGTACCTGGCGTGGTTCGGGCCGGGGCTGGTCAAGGTCGGCATCACCGCGGAGGAACGGGGTTCCGTACGGCTGCTCGAACAGGGTGCCGTGGCGTTCTGCTGGCTCGGGCGCGGGCCGCTTATGGCGGCTCGGCGGACGGAGGAGTTGCTGCGGGCGGCACTGGGGGTGCCGGACCGGGTGCCGTACGCGCGCAAGCGGGCGGTACGGGCGGCGTTGCCCGACTGGGGCGAGCGGGACCGGGAGTTGGAGGAGCTGTACGGGCGGGCCGTGGCCCTCGACGGCTGGGCCGAGGCGTTGCGACGGCTGGACTTCGAGGCGGTCGACCACGCCCCGGCATTCGGCCTCGCGGCTCTTGAGGGCGAAGCCACCGGAGTGGTACGGGAGCTGGTCGCCGACGGGAGCGTCGGGGGGCGGCTCGTGGCGGCCGCCGGGCCGGATCTCCACCTGGAGGTGGCGGGCGTACCCGGGCTCCTGGTCGTTGATACGCGGGTGCTCGTGGGGTGGACGCTGGTGAGGGCGGATGCGGGGGGTGGCGTGAGCGTGCCGGTGCGGGAGATCGGGGGCGAGGAGGCGGGGCGCGGTGCGGAGCAGGAGGGGCTCTTCTGACGGGGCCGCTCCGCTCTGCTTGTTCCGCTGCGGGTGGTCTTTGGCTGGGGGGGGCTGCGCTGAGCTGGCCTGGCTTGGGGTGAGCTGGGCTGGGGTGAGCTGGGCTGGGCCGGTGCGGGTGGTCTTTGGCGGGTGGGCGCCTGGGCTGGCCCTCGGCAGGGTCGGTGCGGTGCGGTGCCGTGCGTCCACGGTCGGTCTCCTGCCTCCGCCAGACTTGGCCTTCGGCTGGCCTCCGGCTCGCCATGGTCGCCTTCCAGCCGCGTCGCGGTGGTTCTGCGGACTTCGTCAGAGTCGGCCTTCGGTCCGCGTCGCGGTTGGTCTCCGGCCTGCGCCGGAGCCGGTCTGCGGTCCGCCCACGGTCGGTCCTCGGTCTCCGTCAGAGTCGGCCTTCGGCCTGCCCGCAGCCGGTCTCCGGTCGTTGCCCAGGGCCGGGCTCCGGCGTGGGAGTGAGCGGGCGGCGGCTTCGACGCGCAACGCGCAGCGGGCGACGGTGGCCTCGACGGCGAGGGAGGCGGGCGTGGCTTCGACGCGCAGCGGGCGGCCGGGGTGTCGACGCCGAGTGAGTCGGCCCCGTGGCCTCGACGCGGGATGAGTCGGCGTGGCTTCGGCGGTGAGGGAGGCAGCCGTGGCTTCGACGGCGAGGGAGGCGGGCGTGGCTTCCACCGCGCGTGAGGCGGCCTTGGCTTTCTCAGGGATTTCATAGGTTCACGCAAGGGAGCTCTCACGGTCGCCGCCCAAAGTTTGGGGTATGACCACGATCTCGCCCCAGGCGCACGCGCACTCCGCACTGCTCAGGCCGGACGGGAGCCCCGTCCGCGTACTCGTGGTGGACGACGAGGTGTCGCTCACCGAGCTGTTGTCCATGGCCCTGCGCTACGAGGGCTGGCAGATCCGCAGCGCGGGCGACGGGGCGGGTGCGGTGCGGGTCGCGCGTGCCTTCCGGCCCGATGCCGTGGTGCTCGACATGATGCTGCCCGACATGGACGGCCTCTCCCTCCTCGGCAGACTGCGCCGCGAGATGCCGGACGTGCCCGTGCTGTTCCTGACCGCGAAGGACGCGGTGGAGGACCGCATCGCCGGGCTCACGGCCGGCGGCGACGACTACGTCACCAAGCCCTTCAGCCTGGAAGAGGTGGTGGCTCGGCTGCGCGGGCTCATCCGGCGGGCCGGGGCCGCCGACAAGCGCAGTGAGTCGACGCTGGTCGTGGGCGACCTGACCCTCGACGAGGACAGCCATGAGGTGACGCGGGGCGGGGACTCCATCCACCTCACCGCCACCGAGTTCGAGCTGCTGCGCTACCTCATGCGCAACCCGCGGCGCGTGCTCAGCAAGGCGCAGATCCTCGACCGGGTGTGGAACTACGACTTCGGGGGCCAGGCCAACGTCGTCGAGCTCTACATCTCGTATCTGCGCAGGAAGATCGACGCGGGCCGGGAGCCGATGATCCACACGCGGCGTGGCGCCGGGTATCTGATCAAGTCCGCCGTGCCCGTGCCTTCGTGAGACGGGCACGGACTCCGAGACGGGCACGGACTCTGATACGGGCACGCACTCTGATACGGACACGGCCCCGGCAGCGCACCCGCACCCGCACCCTGCGCACGCGGCTCGTGCTCTCCGCCGTCGCGCTGATCGCCGTCGTCTGCGCGGTGATCGGGACCGTCACGACCATCGCCCTGAAGTCGCACCTGTACGAGCAGCTCGACAGCGCTCTCGCCCAGGTGGCCGACCGCGCCGCCGGGCCCTCCGCGCAGCCCGGCGGCGACCTCCCCGGCAAGCACGCGGACGGCCCCCCGACGTCACGCGACCCGCTGGAGTTCGTCTCGCGCGGCCCGCAGGAGATCGGCACGATCGGCGCCGAGGTACACGGCGGTTCCCTCGGCCGCGCGCTGGTCAGCACCGAGGCGGAGAGCGTCGGCGAACTGCCCGACGCGACGCGCCTCGACACGGACCAGGTCGACGCGCTCGCCTCCGTACCGAGGGACGGCGACGAGCACAACGTCGACATTCCGGGCCTCGGCGAGTACCGCGTCACGTACGCGTCCGGCGTCATCGGCGACTTCGTCGTCGGCGTTCCGACCGCCAAGGTGGCCAACACCCTCAGCACGCTGATTGTCGTCGAGGTCAGCGTCACCGCCGCGGGCCTCGCCGCCGCCTCGCTCGCGGGCGCCGCCATGGTCGGGGTGGCCCTCCGCCCGCTGCGCAGGATCGCCGCCACCGCCACCCGCGTATCCGAACTGCCCCTGCACAGCGGCGAGGTGGACCTGCGCGAGCGCGTCCCGTACGCCGATCCGCACACCGAGGTCGGCCAGGTCGGCGCCGCGCTCAACCGCATGCTCGACCACGTCCACTCCGCGCTCGACGCCCGTCAGCGCAGCGAGACACGGGTACGCCAGTTCGTCGCGGACGCCAGCCATGAGCTGCGTACGCCGCTCGCCTCCATCCGCGGCTACGCCGAGCTGACCCGTCGCGGCCGGGAGTCCGCCGGGCCCGACACGCGGCACGCCCTCGGGCGGATCGAGTCCGAGGCCGAGCGGATGACCGGGCTCGTCGAGGACCTGCTTCTGCTCGCGCGGCTCGACGCCGAGCAGCAGGAGGGCGCGGGGCTCGCGGGCGGCGGGGGCGTGCGCGCGTCGGCGTACCGGAGCGGTGACCTCACCCCGCTCGTCGTCGACGCCGTCAGCGACGCCCGTGCCGCGGGACCCGGCCACCTCTGGCGGCTCGAACTTCCGGGCCCCGACGAGCCCGCCCTGGTCCGCGCCGACACCGACCGGCTGCACCAGGCCCTGGCCAACCTCCTCGCCAACGCCCGTACGCACACCCCGCCGGGCACGGAGGTCACCGTCCGGGTGCGCGCGGCCGGGCCCCGCGTCCGCCTCGAAGTGCGGGACGACGGCCCCGGCATCCCCGCCGAGCTGCTGCCCTCCGTCTTCGAACGGTTCGCCCGCGGCGACGCCTCCCGCTCCCGGCAGGCCGGTTCCACGGGCCTCGGCCTGGCCCTCGTACGCGCCATCGTGACCGCGCACGGCGGCACGGTCACCGTGGAGAGCGTGCCGGGGCGGACGGCCTTCACCGTCGAGCTCCCCGCCGAAGCCCCAGGGCCGCCCCCTCGGGCCACCCCACAGCCCACTTTGCAGCTCGCCTCACAGCCCACCTCGCAGTCCACTGCGTAACTCGCCTAGCAGCCCACTTCGCAGCTCGCCTCACAGCCCACTTCGTAGCTCGCCTCGCAACCCGCCTTACAGCTCACTTCACAGCCCACCTCACAGCCGGACCACAGCCTCACCACACACCCCTGACAGACCACTTGGCGACCGTCGGTGGCATGCGAACCGACCCTTCACCGGACGCGCCCGCCCCGGCGGCCACGCGAGCCGTTCCCGCTCGGGCGCAGGGCGCCCTGCCGGCCCGGGAGCACCTCCCCGCCGCGTGGCGCGAGGTCCCCGTCCTCGATGTCGTGATCCCCGTCTACAACGAGGAGAAGGACCTCGGACCGTGCGTCCGGCGGCTCCGCGACCACCTCGTCCGCACCTTCCCCTACCCCTTCCGCATCACGGTCGCCGACAACGCCTCCACGGACCGCACCCCGGCGGTCGCCGCCGGGCTCGCCGGCTCCGTGGCGGAGGTGCGCCACGTCCGGCTGGACCAGAAGGGGCGCGGCCGGGCGCTGCGGGCCGTCTGGTCGGCCTCGGACGCGCCGGTCCTCGCGTACATGGACGTGGACCTCTCCACCGACCTCAACGCGCTGCTGCCGCTCGTCGCCCCGCTCATCTCGGGCCACTCGGACCTGGCGATAGGTTCGCGCCTCGCGCGCAGCTCACGGGTGGTGCGCGGCCCGAAGCGGGAGTTCATCTCGCGGGCCTACAACCTCATCCTGCGCGGCTCCCTGCACGCCCGGTTCTCCGACGCCCAGTGCGGGTTCAAGGCGATCCGCGGTGACGTGGCGCGGGTGCTGCTGCCGCTGGTCGAGGACACCGGGTGGTTCTTCGACACCGAGATGCTGGTGCTCGCCGAGCGCGCCGGGCTGCGCATCCACGAGGTGCCGGTCGACTGGGTCGACGACCCGGACTCCACGGTGCACCTGGTCAAGACGGCCACGGACGACCTCAAGGGCGTGTGGCGGGTGGGCCGTGCGCTCGCGGTCGGCGCGCTGCCGCTCGACCGGCTCGCCCGCCCCTTCGGGGACGACCCCAGGGACCGGGAACTCGCCGGCGTCCCGCGCGGCCTCGCCCGCCAGCTCGTCGGCTTCTGCGTGGTCGGCGCCCTGTCGACCCTCTTCTACCTCCTGCTGTACAGCGGCTTCCGTACGTTCACGGGGTCCCAGGCGGCCAACGCGCTCGCCCTGCTGGTGTCGGCCGTGGCCAACACAGAGGCCAACCGGAGGCTCACCTTCGGCGTACGCGGCAGAGACCGCGCGGTCCGCCACCAGGCGCAGGGTCTCGTCGTCTTCGCGATCGGCCTGGCCCTGACCAGCGGCTCGCTCGCGGCGCTCGGCGCGGCCTCCGGCGACCCGGCGCACTCCACGGAACTGGCGGTCCTCATCGCGGCGAACCTCGCGGCGACGGTCCTGCGGTTCCTGCTGCTGCGGGCCTGGGTCTTCCCGGACCAGCGGCCGGCGGAGCCCACGTACGACACCGACGACACCGACGACACCGACGACACCGACCACACCTACTGCACGTACGACACGTACGGCACCACGACGCCGGCCACGGCCCCGGCCGATACCCCGGCCGAGACCCCCGCCGACACCCCGGCCGAGACGAGGAACGCCCGATGACCACCACGACCCCCGCCGCCGTGCCGCACGCGGCGCCGCACGGGCCCCGGGCGTCACTGCCCGCCCGCCTCTGGCGCGGGCGCCCCGACGACCCCCGCTGGGCGCGCCCCGCGCTGCTCGGCCTGCTCCTCGCCACGGCGGCCCTCTACCTCTTCAACCTCAGCGCGTCGGGCTACGCCAACTCCTTCTACTCCGCGGCCGTCCAGGCGGGCAGCCAGAGCTGGAAGGCCATGTTCTTCGGCTCGCTCGACGCGGGCAACGCGATCACCGTCGACAAGCCCCCGGCCTCGCTCTGGCCGATGGCGCTGTCCGTACGGCTCTTCGGGCTCAACTCCTGGGCGGTCCTTGCCCCGCAGGTGCTGATGGGGGTCGCGACGGTCGGCGTGCTCTACGCGGCCGTGCGGCGGCGGTTCAGCCCGGCGGCCGGTCTGATCGCGGGCGCGGTCCTGGCGCTCACGCCCGTGGCCGCGCTGATGTTCCGCTTCAACAACCCCGACGCGCTGCTCGCCCTCCTGATGACCGTCACGGTGTACTGCGTGCTGCGCGCCCTGGAGCACGGACGCACCAAGTGGCTGGTGTGGGCGGGCGTCGCGGTGGGCGTCGCCTTCCTGACGAAGACGCTCCAGGCGTTCCTGATCCTGCCGCCGCTGGCCGTCCTGTACGCGGTGTGCGCGCCGGTACGGCCGCGCAGGCGCTTCGGGCAGCTCGCCCTCTCCGCGGTCGCGATGGTCGTGTCCGGCGGCTGGTGGGTCGCGGTCGTCCAGCTGTGGCCCGCGTCCTCGCGCCCGTACATCGGCGGTTCGCAGAACAACTCCTTCCTGGAGCTGACCTTCGGCTACAACGGGCTCGGCCGCATCATCAACGGCGAGGAGACCGGCAGCGTCGGCGGTGGCGGCGGTCCCGGTGGCGGTGGCGGTGGTGGTCAGTGGGGTGAGACCGGCTTCGGGCGGATGTTCAACTCCGAGGTCGGCAGCCAGATCTCGTGGCTGCTGCCCGCCGCGCTGGTCCTCCTGGCGGCCGGTCTCGTGCTCACCCGCAAGGCGCGCCGCACGGACACCGCGAGGGCGGCGTTCGTGGCGTGGGGTGCTTCGCTCCTGATGACCGCGGCGGTCTTCAGTTTCATGGCGGGGATCTTCCATCAGTACTACACGGTGGCGCTCGCGCCCTACATCGCGGCGCTCATCGGCATGGGGGCCACGGTCCTGTGGGAGGAGCGGGCCTCGTGGCCGGCGTGCGCGGCGCTCGGCGTGACGGTCGCGGCCACGGCGGTCTGGGCGTACGTCCTGCTCGGCCGGGTCCCCGACCACCTGCCGTGGCTGCGCTGGGCGGTGCTGTCCGTCGGCCTCGTGGGCGCGGTGGGCCTGCTGCTCGCCGGGCGGTTCGGCCGCCGCCTCGCCCTCACCACGGTCGGCGTGAGCCTCGCGGCGTCCCTGGCGGGCCCGGTGGCGTACACCCTGTCGACGGTGGACAGCGCGCACACCGGCTCGATCGTCACGGCGGGCCCGGCGTCGGCCGGGCGGATGGGACCGGGCGGCGGCCCCGGTGGTGGCGGCCCCGGCGGCGACGGCGGCATGCGCATGCCGGGCCAGGGCGGCGGCCAGGGCGGTCCGAACGGCGGCGGTACGGGTCAGCCGCCGACCGGCGGCCCCGGTGGCCCCGGGGGCAACGGGCAGGCGCAGCAGGGCCGGCCAGGCGGATTCCCCGGTGGCGGCTCGCGCGAGGGCGGCGGGGGCGGCGGCATGGGCGGTCTGCTCGACGGCGCCCAGGTCTCCGCCAAGGCGAAGAAGCTCCTGGAGAAGGACGCGGGGCGGTACACCTGGGCCGCGGCGGCCATCGGCTCCCAGAACGCGGCGAGCTACCAACTCGCCACCGGCGAGCCCGTGATGGCCATCGGCGGCTTCAACGGAAGCGACCCGTCCCCGACGCTCGCGCAGTTCAAGCAGTACGTGGCGGACGGCGAGGTCCACTACTTCGTCGCGGGCGGCGGCGGCATGGGCGGCGGCAAGGGCACGTCCTCGGCGATCACCTCCTGGGTGGAGTCGACGTTCAAGAAGGTGACGGCGGGCAGCGCGACCTTCTACGACCTGACGCAGCCGAAGAAGTAGCGCGCGGCGGGGGACGGACGGGGGCGGAGGGCGACGGGGCGGAAGGACGGCGGAGGACGGACGGCAGAGGACGGACGGCAGAGGACGGACGGCAGAGGACGGACGGCAGAGGACGGACGGGGGAGGACGGACGGGAGCGGACGGACGGGGGAGGACGGACGGGAGCGGACGGACGGGGGAGGACGGACGGGAGCGGAAGAACGACGGAGGGCGGAAGGCGGACGGCAGAGGACGGACGGGGCGGAAGAACGGGGGCGGAAGAACGGCGGAGGACGCACGGGAGCCGACGGGCGGGGAGCGGACGGACAGGGAGCCGACGGCCGGCAGCCGACGGCCAGGCAGCCGACAACCGACAGCCGACGGCCAGGCAGCCGACAGGCAGCAGCGGCCAGACCAGAGCCGACGGACAGGCAGCAGCGGCCAGACCAGAGCCGACGGGCGGGGAGCGAACAGCCAGGCAGCCGACGGACAGGGAGTCGGCGGCCAGGCAGCCGACGGGCCGCAGCGGCCAGACCAGAGCCGGCGGGCGACCGGCGGCGGACGGCGGACGGTGGGCGACCGGCGACCGGCGACCGGCGACCGGCGGCGGACGGCGGACGGTGGGCGACCGGCGGCGGGCGGCCGGAAGTTAAACGCCTTGTACGGCGTATGGGAGTAGCTCTACGGTGTACGGGAAACGTCCCGTACACCGTAGAGCAGTCGTCATCCCCCTCGGCTGCCCCGTCCCCCGAAGGAGCCCCATGACGGCGACGACCGCCGAGACATCGGCCGCCCCGCCCCGGCACCCGCAGCGCTGGCTGATCCTCGGCGTCATCTGCCTCGCCCAGCTCACCGTGCTGCTCGACAACACCGTCCTGAGCGTCGCCATCCCCTCCCTCACCCGGGAGCTGGACGCGTCCACGTCCGACATCCAGTGGATGATCAACGCGTACTCGCTCGTGCAGTCCGGCCTGCTGCTCACCGCGGGCAGCTCCGCCGACCGCTACGGCCGCAAGAAGATGCTCATGGCGGGCCTCGCGCTCTTCGGCGTGGGATCGCTGGTCGCGGCGTTCGCGCAGTCGTCGGCGCAGCTCATCGCCGCCCGCGCGGGCATGGGCGTCGGCGGGGCGCTCCTGATGACCACGACGCTCGCCGTCGTCGTGCAGATCTTCGACGACTCCGAACGGGTGAAGGCGATCGGCCTCTGGTCGACCGTCAGCTCCCTCGGCTTCGCGGCGGGACCCCTGCTCGGCGGCTTCATGCTGAACCACTTCTGGTGGGGCTCGATCTTCCTGGTCAACATCCCCGTGGCACTGCTCGGCCTGGCCGCCGTCGCCAAGCTGGTGCCGGAGTCGAAGAACGTCCGGGGCGACCGCCCCGACCTCCTGGGCGCGCTGCTCTCCACGGTCGGCATGACCTCGGTGGTCTACGCGATCATCTCGGGGCCCGAGCACGGCTGGACGTCGGCGCAGGTCCTGGTGTCGGCGGTCTTCGGCGTACTGGTTCTCGGGGCCTTCGCGCTCTGGGAGCTGCGCATCCCGTATCCGATGCTGGACATGCACTTCTTCCGCAACCAGCGCTTCATCGGGGCGGTGGCGGGCGCGATCCTGGTCGCCTTCGGGCTCAGCGGCTCGCTCTTCCTGCTCACCCAGCACCTCCAGTTCGTCCTCGGGTACGAGCCCCTGGAGGCGGGGCTGCGGACGGCGCCGCTCGCGGTGACCATCGTGGCCCTCAACCTGTCGGGCGTCGGCGCGAAGCTGCACGCGAAGCTGGGCACGCCCGTGACGATCCTGGCCGGCATGAGCGCCCTCGCGGCCGGGCTCGCGGTGATCGCGCTCCTCGGCGGCGACGCCTACGACGGCATGCTGGCGGGGCTCGTGATCATGGGCGCGGGCATCGCGATCGCCATGCCCGCCATGGCCAACGCCATCATGAGCGCGATCCCCGTGGAGAAGGCGGGCGTGGGCGCGGGCGTCAACGGCACGCTCGCGGAGTTCGGCAACGGTCTGGGCGTCGCCGTGCTCGGCGCGGTCCTCAACTCCCGCTTCGCCTCGCTCGTGGCGGTCTCCGCGGCGTCCTTCCCGGCGGCCGTGGCCGCGGCGGAGTCCGAGGGGGAGCGGGAGCGGATCGCCGACGCGTTCTCCTCGGGCCTTGAGACCAGCCAGCTGGTGGGCGCGGTCGCGGTGTTCCTCGGCGGCGTCCTGGCGGCAGCGTTGCTGCGCAGGGCGGAGAAGGCGGACTCCGTGGGGACGAAGGCGGCATAGCATCCTGGTGGGGGCTCAGAGAACCGATCAGGAAGGTGCGCCATGGTCAACGCGGCCGGCCGCACGGGGAACACGGCGCGGACCAGCGTCTGGCTACAGGGCAAGGCATCCCGTGGCGGCACCCGCAAGGGCGATCAGCCGAGCGGGCTCGACCGTGAGCGGATCACCGGGGCCACGGTGCGGCTCCTGGACGCCGAGGGCTTCGCGAAGTTCTCCATGCGCAGACTCGCGACCGAGCTGAACGTCACGGCGATGTCCGTCTACTGGTACGTGGACACCAAGGACGACCTGCTGGAACTCGCCCTGGACGCGGTGTGCGGCGAGATGCGGATCCCCGACCCGCAGCAGGAACCCGACGCCTGGCGGGACCAGCTGCGGGCCCTCGCGGAGGAGTACCGGGCGCTGCTGGTCCGCCACGCGTGGGTGTCGCCGCTGGTCGGCCGCTTCCTCAACATCGGCCCGAACTGGCTGGCCTTCGCCGTCGCGATCCAGCGGACCGTACGCAACAGCGGGCTTCCCGCGTACGCGCAGAACGGCGCGATCTCGGCGGTCTTCCAGTTCGTGTACGGCTTCGGGACCATCGAGGGCCACTACATCGCGCGGTGCGCGGAGGCCGGGATGTCCCAGGACGAGTACTACCGGGAGGCCATCGGCACCGTCCACCATGAGCTGGCGGCGCACGAGGTCCTGGAGAGCGCGAGCGAGCTGATCGAGGCGCGGGGCGGTGACACCGTCCAGGAGATGTGGCACCGGGACTTCACGGTCGCCCTGGACCTCATGATCGCCGGGATCGAGGCGTTGCTCTCCCGGGGATAGCCGGTCGCCCGGCCGGCCCCGAGGAGAGGTGCGCCGGCGCGTCAGGCCTGGGGCAGGCCCTCGCCCTGGACGGCCTGGATGTCCAGCTCCACCCGCAGCGTCGTGCCGATCGCCGAGATGCCCGCCTGGACCACCTGGTTGTAGTTCATGGCGAAGTCCTCGCGGCGCAGCTCCGCCGTCGCACGGAACGCGGCGCGCGTGCCGCCCCACGGGTCAGCGCCGGTGCCGAGGTAGCTGAGCTCCAGGTCGACGGGGCGTACGACGCCGTGCATGCCCAGCTCACCCTGGACCGTCCAGCGGTCAGGGCCCGCGGGCGTCAGGCCGGTCGAGCGGTAGGTGATCTCCGGGTACCGCTCGACGTCCAGGAAGTCCGCCGACTTCAGGTGCCCGTCCCGCATCGCGTTGCCCGTGTCGATCGAGGCCGAGCGGATGACCGCCTCGACGCGCGACTTCTCCACGTCCTCGGCGATCTCGACCCGCCCGCCGAACTCCAGGAACCGCCCGTGCACGCTGGTGATCCCGAGGTGCTGCGCGACGGCGGCGACCGTCGAGTGCGCGGGGTCGACGGTCCACGGTCCGGGCGGCGGCAGCTCGGTGCCGCCCTGCCGGGCGAGGACGACGTTGCCCACGTCGGCCCGCCCACTGGCGGTGACGAGGGCGGTCGAGGCGACGGGCGCGTAGCCGACGGCGGTGACGATGACCGTGTAGGGGCCGGGCGGCAGCGCCGTCGCGTCCCGTACGAGTCCCTCTTCGTCCGTCGCGGCCCGCAGCACCTGCGCCCCGGTCATGTCGGTCACCGTGACGACGGCGTGGGGCACGGCCCACCCGTCACGCGTCCGGATCCGAGCGTTGAGTCCCATCCCGTTTTCACTCCTTGCCGGGCCTCCGTCAGCGGAGGCCATAAAAAGATCAAGAAAGATCAAGAAAGATCAAGTCTCGCGAGTTCGACCGCCGCGGATCGGTGAGGGCTCCTCGCGGAGAGCCCCCGGGCCGGTGGTGGCCGGCCGTCCCCTGCCGTGAATGCCACCACCGGCCCGGGGGCCCGTTCCGCAACCGGCCCGTGGCCACGCCTCCGCTCGGGGCGCGGCCGCGGGCCGGGGCCGTCACTCGCCCGGGTGGGCGAGTTCGATGTCGTGGCCGTCGACGCCGCTGCCGGTCACCGTCAGGCCGGTGGCCACCGGCGGGTAGCCGGTCGCGATGACCGTGTACTCGCCGCTGTCCAGGTCGGTGAAGCCGTAGGCCCCGTCCGACCCCGTGGTCGCGGTGGCGACGACGTTGCCCGCGGCGTCCACCAGGGTGACGCGGGCGTCGTTCAGCGCCGAGCCGCCCGCACGCACGGTGCCGAGCACCTGCGCGCCGGAGTTGAGCTCGACCTCGACCCGGGTGACACCGGCGCCGCCGATCTCGACGGGCAGGGCCATCGGCCGGTGACCCGCGGCGTTCACCGCGATGGTCACGGTGCCGGGCACCAGCTCGGCGAAGGCGAACTCGCCCTGCTCGCCGGAGAGCCCGGTGGCCAGGACGTCACCGCGCACGTCGGTCACGATGACCATGGCGCCGGAGACGGGCAGCTTGCTGTCCGCGTCCCGCACCAGACCACTGAGCCCGCTGGTGCCGCTGAGCAGGATGTCGTACGCGAGGGCGTCCTCGCCCACGACAACCGTCGAGGCCTGCGGCTGGAACCCGTCGGCGGACGCGATGAGCACGTACGAACCGGCGCCGGGGGCGTCGACCGCGTACGAACCGTCGCCCTGCGCGACCGACCGGCCGAGCTGCCGTCCCCCGAGGGAGATCAGCGTGACGGCGGCCTGCGGCACGGGCGCGCTCTCGGCGCCACGGACGTAGCCGTGGACCGGGATGCCGCCGGTGATCGGCGGGAGTTCACCGGAGCCCGGCTGGGCGGCGGACGCCACGGCGGCGAGCCGCTGGGTGCCCTCGGGGCCGGCCTCGGTGTGCGAGGCGACGGAGGCGAGGACGGGCTGCTCGGCGGTCGCCGTGGCCGGAGCCACCGCGTCGGCGGAGCCGGCCGTCTCACCGGCGGCCTGGGCGAGGGCGCCCGACGTACGCAGCGGGACCTCCTTGATGAAGATGGTGATCACGAAGGCGATCAGCGCCAGCGGCGCGGCGATCAGGAAGACGTCGGCGATGCCGTGCCCGTACGCGCTCTCCATCACCGTGCGGAACGGCTCGGGGATCTTGTCCAGGTCGGGGATGCCGCCGCCACCGGTACCGCCGTGGCCGAACTGGGCCGCGGCCTTCGGGCCGAGGTCGTTGACGCCGTCCTTGACGTAGTCGCTGATCCGCGTGGCCATGATCGCGCCGAGCGCCGAGACACCCATCGCACCGCCCAGGGAGCGGAAGAAGGTGACGGTGGAGCTGGCGGAGCCGAGGTCCTCGGGGGAGACCTGGTTCTGCGTGCAGAGGACCAGGTTCTGCATCATCATGCCGATGCCGAGACCCATCAGGGCCATGAAGATCGCGATGTGCCAGTACTCGGTGTCGTACCGGATGGTGCCGAGCAGGCCGAGGCCCGCCGTCACCAGGAAGCCACCGCTGACCAGCCAGGCCTTCCACTTGCCCGTCTTGGTGATGACCTGACCCGAGACGGTCGACGAGATGAACAGGCCGCCGATCATCGGGATCGTCATGACACCGGACATCGTCGGGGACTCGCCCCGCGCCAGCTGGAAGTACTGGCTGAAGAAGACCGTGCCCGCGAACATCGCGACACCCACGAAGAGCGAGGCGAGCGAGGCGAGCGTGATGGTGCGGTTGCGGAAGAGCCGCAGCGGGATGATCGGCTCGGCGGCCTTGGACTCGATGAGTACGAAGAGCAGGCCGAGGATGACCGAACCCGCGACCATGGCTCCGGTCTGCCAGGACATCCAGTCGTACTTGTCGCCCGCGAAGGTGACCCAGACGAGCAGCAGGCAGACGGCGGCGCTGATGAAGAACGCACCGGTCCAGTCGACCTTCACGTCGCGCTTGACGACGGGGAGCTTCAGCGTCTTCTGGAGAACGATCAGCGCGATGATCGCGAAGGGCACGCCGACGTAGAAGCACCAGCGCCAGCCGAGCCAGGAGGTGTCGGTGATGACACCGCCGAGCAGCGGGCCGCCGACGGTGGCGACCGCGAAGGTGGCGCCGAGGTAGCCGGAGTAACGCCCGCGCTCACGCGGGGAGATCATCGCGGCCATGACGATCTGCGCCAGGGCGGAGAGACCGCCGACGCCGATGCCCTGCACGACACGGCAGGCGATCAGCATGCCGGAGCTCTGCGAGAGACCGGCGACGATGGAACCGCCGACGTAGATGATCAGGGCTATCTGGACCAGGGCCTTCTTGCTGAAGAGGTCCGAGAGCTTGCCCCACAGGGGGGTGGTCGCCGTCATCGCGAGCAGCGAGGCGGTGACGACCCAGGTGTAGGCGGACTGGCCGCCTCCGAGGTCGCCGATGATTTCGGGCAGGGCGTTGGAGACGATCGTCGACGACAGGATCGCGACGAACATGCCGAGCAGCAGCCCGGACAGCGCTTCCATGATCTGCCGGTGCGTCATCGGAGCGTTCTCGCCGGGGTGACCGTGAGCTGCTCCGTGCTTGGCATGGCTGCCCCGCACACCGGCTGGTGTGGTTGTTGCCATGGACTTCCTTTTCTTACGCGGGTGTACGGGTGGTCTCTGACGTGATCCGCACGTCATGGGTCTGCACGTCGTGGGGAAGCCGGGCCGAAGCCGCACGGCAGTCCCCGAAGCTGTCGCGCAGTCGCGCGAGCAACGTGCTGAGCTGGACGACTTCGTCGTCGGTCCAGTCGTTCAAGTAGTGGGTGAGCGTCCGGATGGAGAGCTCGGTGAGCTCGTCGACCTTGGCCTTGCCCTCGGGCGTGAGCCGCAGGATCCGGGAGCGCTTGTCGGCGGGGTCGGGATCGCGGTGGATCCACTCCTTGTCCGCGACGTGGGCGACGTGTCGGCTGGTCACCGACGTGTCGACGGCGAGCAGCTCCGCGAGCCTGCTCATCCGCATCGCGCCGTGGCGGTCCAGCAGGATGAGTACGGCGGCGGAACCGCCCGGACAGTCGTGGGGCAGGCCCCGTCCGAGACCACGCTTCACGGCACCGATGGCGCTGAGCTGGCGGGCCAGCTCCTCGTACTGACGCTGCGCGGCCACGGCACCTCCTTTTTTGTTGCTTAGGGCAACGATAGAAGCAGTTGGTTGCCGCAGGCAAACTAAAACCGGACCAACGCCTTAAAGTCTCGGCAAAGGTCTGTGGGCCGGAATGTAAAGCCCCTGGCCAGTGGGGGTTGGGCCGGGGGCCGTGCATTCGCTAGGGTCCTGCCTCATGGCACACAACCCCCAGGGTCACCAGGGCAACCCCGATCCCGCCGGCAGCACGCAGATGTTCCGGGCGTTCGTCGACGAGGCTCCGCCGGGGACCCGACAGCAGGTCGCGGCCTCTTCCGGGCCGCGGATCGGCCTCATCCTCGGCGTGGTCCTGGCGGTCGTCGTCGTGGCGGGGGTGGCTTGGCTGGCCCTGGCGTGAGCTGGCCGGGGGCCTTTTGCCGCTGAGCGGCGGCTTTGGCCGGGGGGCTTTGACCGCGGGGCGGGGGCTGGCCGGGGGCCTTTGACTGCGGGGCGGGGGTTCTGGCTGGGCCTCTTGCCGCGGGGCGGGGTTTGGCCGTCTGTTGTCTGTGCGGGCCGGTTGTGGCTGGTCGCGCAGTTCCTCGCGCCCCTGATGGGCTTGGCCTCTGTTCTCGGGTGCGGGCGGATTGTGGCTGGTCGCGCGGTTCCCCGCGCCCCTGATGGGCTTGGCCGTCAGTTTTGGCTGCGGGCCGGTCGTGGCTGGGTGCGCAGTTCCCCGCGCCCCTTTAGGGGGCCTGGCCTCCGCCGGTTCTTCGCGCTCCGCGCCTCAGTTCTTCGCGCCCCGCGCCACAAGCCCCGTGCCCTGCACCCAAGCCCCCCGCGTCCCGCGCCCCGCACCCCAGGCCCTCAGCGCCCCAGGTCCCTGCATTCCGCGCCTCAGGCGCCCTGCGCGCTCCAGGCGCCCACGCCCCGCGCCCCAGGTCTCCGCATCCCGCGCCTCAATCTCCGCACCCCGCGCGCTCCAGGTCCCCGCGCCCTGCGAACCCCAGTTCTCTGCGCCTCAGGTCCCCGGCGCCCCGCGCCACAGGCCCCGCGCCCCGCGCGCCCAGGCCCCCGCGCCCCGCGCCCCCCAGCTTTCCAGCCCCCCCCGGGGGGGGAGGGGAGGGGGGAGGCGGGACTCATGTCCAAGTCGTGTGGATGTCCTGGGTTTCTGTGTGCATGCCCAGGGGGACTCGCCATTCAGCTGTGCATATCAGCCATGTTTTCTTTGACTGTTCGCCCGGAGCTATCGGGGTCGGCAGGGGTCTCGTGGAGTGGGTTGTGGCCCAGTCGACGCCCAGGGCGCCGATGATGTGGGTGCCGAAGGTGATCTTGCCGGAGCGGACCGGGGAGCCTCCGGTGTTGTGGAAGGTGAGCGTCACCTTCTCGCACCAGCGCTTGGCCGTGGGCTCGCGGAGCGGTTCGCCGACCCGGAGCTCGGCGGGGCCGGGTGACGGCTTCGCCGGGGGGCCGGCCGTGCTGCCGCCCGGCGAGGGCGAGGCCGCCGGGGGCGGGGCGTTTGTGCCGCCGGGTGACTTCCCCTCCGAGTCACCGTCGGCGGCGGCTTTGGGGCCGGATGGCGGGCCCGTGGGGGCGCCTCGGCCGTTCTTCGCGGATCCGGCGGGCTCGGCGGGCCCGGCGGGACTGGAGCGTTGCTTGGTGCGGTCGCCGTCCAGGGGGATCAGGCGTACGTCGCCGGTCGGGGTCGCCGCCTCGCCGGGGGCCCGCTCCGGGGAGGCTCCGGCCGCCCCGGTGGCCACGTAGCCGTCGCCGCTCCCGCCGCCGCACGAGGCGAACAGACCGCCCAGGCACAGCACGGCAGCGGACGCTCCGAGCACGTTACGCACACCACGTCGCATCGCCGCAGTGTGGCTGACGGGCCGTCACTTAGGAACCCCGTCAGCAACACCGGCCACGCGCCGCGTACTTCGTCAGTCGGAGATGAGGCCGTCCCGGAGCTGGGCCAGCGTCCTCGTGAGGAGCCGCGATACGTGCATCTGCGAGATGCCGACCTCCTCGCCGATCTGCGACTGCGTCATGTTGGCGAAGAACCGCAGCATGATGATGCGGCGCTCGCGCGGCGGCAGCTTGGCGAGCAGCGGCTTGAGCGACTCGCGGTACTCCACGCCCTCCAATGCCGAGTCCTCGTACCCCAGGCGGTCCGCGAGGGAGCCCTCGCCGCCGTCGTCCTCGGGGGCGGCGGAGTCGAGGGAGGAGGCGGTGTAGGCGTTGCCCACCGCGAGCCCGTCGACCACGTCCTCCTCGGAGACTCCGAGCGCCGCCGCCAGTTCGGGCACGGTCGGCGAGCGGTCGAGCCGCTGGGCGAGCTCGTCGCTGGTCTTGGTCAGCGCGAGCCGCAGCTCCTGGAGGCGGCGCGGGACGCGCACCGACCAACTGGTGTCCCGGAAGAAGCGCTTGATCTCACCGACGACCGTCGGCATCGCGAACGTCGGGAATTCCACGCCGCGTTCGCAGTCGAAACGGTCGATCGCCTTGATCAGGCCGATCGTTCCGACCTGGACGATGTCCTCCATCGGTTCGTTGCGGCTGCGGAAGCGTGCCGCCGCGTACCGCACGAGAGGGAGGTTGAGCTCGATGAGCGTGTCGCGTACATAGCCGCGCTCCGGGCTGTCCTGGTCGAGCGCGGCGAGCCGCAGGAACAGGGAGCGGGACAGAGTCCGGGTGTCGATGGCTTCCGAAGCCGGTGAGCCGTGAAGCGCGTCGGGCGCGGATTCGCTCGGGCTCTTGGTGAGCGTGAGCGTGAGCACCTTCGAGCTGCCCTGGTCTGCGGACATGCCACCCCCTTGAGGTCGCGGACGGTCGCGATGGGCGCTCCCGTCGGAGGAACGCAGCCTCCACCTGAATACCGGAGGTGGGGCTACGGCAAACGCGGTTCCAGCAGAATGTCACATGTCGGCAACGCGCTGTAGTTACTTGTCGACAAAAAAGGGTGACATCCGTGCAGGAAAGAGGGGGTCTGGGGCTTTTCAGCGAAGAGCGCCGTCGGGAACAGCCCCGACGACACTCCACTCGATACGGTTACGCCTCGATCCGATTTGCGGACCGAAGTCGCGCGAAGCTTCTGGCCAGGAGCCGGGACACATGCATCTGGGAAACGCCCAATTCGGCACTGATCTGTGATTGCGTCAGATTGCTGTAGTAGCGCAGAAGCAGGATGCGCTGTTCGCGCTCGGGCAGTTGTACGAGGAGATGGCGTACGAGGTCGCGGTGCTCGACGCCGTCGAGCGCGGGGTCCTCGTAGCCGAGCCGGTCGAGCAGTCCCGGAAGCCCGTCGCCCTCCTGGGCCGCCTCAAGGGACGTCGCGTGGTACGAGCGCCCGGCCTCGATGCAGGCGAGCACCTCGTCCTCGGTGATGCGCAGCCGCTCGGCGATCTCCGCGGTCGTCGGGGAGCGCCCGAAGGCGGTGGTGAGGTCCTCGGTCGCCCCGGTGACCTGTACCCACAGCTCGTGCAGCCGGCGCGGGACGTGGACCGTGCGGACGTTGTCGCGGAAGTACCGCTTGATCTCGCCGACGACGGTGGGCATGGCGAAGGTGGGGAACTGCACCCCGCGCTCGGGGTCGAACCGGTCGATGGCGTTGATCAGCCCGATGGTCCCGACCTGGACGACGTCCTCCATCGGCTCGTTGCGGCTGCGGAAGCGCGCGGCGGCGTACCGCACGAGGGGCAGGTTGGCCTCGATGAGCGCGCCGCGCACGCGGCCGTGCTCCGCGGTGCCGGGTTCGAGGTCCTTGAGCCGGCCGAAGAGGACCTGGGTGAGGGCCCGGGTGTCCGCGCCGCGGGAGCTCCCGGTGCTCGGAGCGGTGCTCGGAGCGGTGCTCGGAGCGGTGTTCGGTGCAGTGTTCGGTGCGGTTCTCGCGGGTGGAGCTTCAGGCGCAGTACTGGCCGGCACGGTCAACGCCACCCCTTCTCAGTCAAGCCCGGTCGAGATCAGTCGGCCTTGGCCAGTACGTCGATCGACCTCGGTCAACTCATCCCTCAAAAGCGGTCATAGCATCACAAGACATGTGCACTGTGTGCAAGCACCCGATAACAACGTGTTGGGTAACGAAATGGCCCCACACCGGTGCGGTGCGGGGCCGTTCGGGGAGTCGCGAGGAGCCGCGGGTGAGCTGCCGAGGAACCGTGGAGGGCCGTGAGGAGCCGTGGGGCGGCGGACGGCTCAGAACTCGTAGTCGGCGATCACCCAGGTGGCGAACTCGCGCCAGAGCGCGACGCCCGCCTGGTGGGCCGGGTGCTCGATGTACCGCTTCAGGGCGTCGGTGTCCTCGACCGCGGAGTTGATCGCGAAGTCGTAGGCGATGGGGCGGTCGGTGATGTTCCAGTCGCATTCCCAGAACGTCAGTTCCGGGATCTGGTCGCCGAGTGCGCGGAAGGCCTTGACGCCCTCGACCACGCGCGGCTCGTCGCGCCGTACGCCGTCGTTGAGCTTGAAGAGGACCAGATGGCGGATCACGGGCACTCCTTGGAGAGGGCTTGAGGCCTGACGGCCCGGACAGCCGCTCAGTCCTTGCCTCCGTTGGCCACCCACGTCATGAAGTCGCCGACGCTCTGAGCAGCGCTCGAAACACCTTCGAAGCCTATCTGCACGTAGTCCGCGGCCTTGGCGGGGTCGGTGATGATCACGTAGAGCACGAAGACGACCACGACGAAGAGGCTGAGCTTCTTCCACTGCACTGCCACGATCTGGTCTCCCCTTACCCGTGCTCCGTGCGACCCCTGTGACGGCCGTGAGTCTAACCCGGACCGTACTCACCGGATCTTCGAGGAACAACGGCCCATGGGCCGAGGCCCTTTGCGGGCCTTCGACGGCCGCCGGGGAGGCCCGCCCGCACGTACGACGAAGGGCCCGTCCATTCGGACGGGCCCTTCGCACCACGAGCGGTAGCGGAGGGATTTGAACCCTCGGTGAGTTTCCCCACACTCGCTTTCGAGGCGAGCTCCTTCGGCCGCTCGGACACGCTACCGAGAGGAACTCTAGCCCAAGATGGGCCGTGGTCAGAAATCGGTTTGGGGCGAGATTTCGAACGGGCCGCTCCGCCCCTGGTTCTCCGCCCCCGGTTCACCGTCCCCGGCGGCCCTCCCGGAAGAAACCGGTGAGAAGTCCCGCGGCCTCCTCGGCGAGTACGCCGTGGACGACTTCGGGGCGGTGGTTGAGCCTGCGGTCGCGCACGACGTCCCAGAGGGAGCCGGCCGCGCCCGCCTTGTCGTCCCGCGCTCCGTAGACGACGCGGTCGACGCGGGACTGCACGATCGCGCCCGCGCACATCGTGCAGGGCTCCAGCGTCACGACGAGCGTGCAGCCGGTGAGGCGCCACTCGCCCAGTTCGGCGGCGGCCCGCCGGATCGCGAGCACCTCCGCGTGCGCGGTGGGGTCGCCGGTCGCCTCGCGTTCGTTGTGGCCCGTGGCGAGCACCGTCGTGCCGTCCGGGGACAGCACGACGGCACCCACGGGGACGTCGCCGCCCCCGACGGCAAGGCCGGCCTCGGCCAGCGCGAGCCGCATGGGGGCCCGCCAGCGGTCCCGTACGGGGTCGGCGGCGGTGCGGTGTTCGGTCGGATCGTTCACATGGGGAACCTAGCGGACCGTTTCGAGCACCTCCGCCGCCCCGAGGGTCTCGGCGATGTCGCTGAGGGCGTCACCCGCCTCCAGGAGGAGCAGCGCCTTCTCCGGCACCCCGAGGTCGGCGAGGATCTCCGTGTCGCCGAGCGGGCCCGCGGGCACCGCTTCACCGGTGTCGGCGGGCAATTCATCCTCCTCGTCGGCGGCGGAGTCCTCCGGCTCGCCGTCCTCCGTTCCGTCCAGGTCGAGGGCTTCCAGGTCGTCGGCCGCGTCCGGATCGCGGCCGAGCATCTCGTCGGTGAGCAGGATCTCCCCGTACGAGCTACGGGCGGCTGCGGCAGCGTCCGAGACGTAGATACGAGGGTCCTCCTCGCCGTCCACGCGGACGACGCCGAACCACGCGTCTTCCTGTTCGATGAAGACGAGCACTGTGTCGTCGTCGTGGTCGGCGATGGCTTCTCGGGCCAGATCGGCCAGGTCCGCCAAGGTCTCCACATCGTCGAGCTCTGTGTCGCTCGCTTCCCACCCGTCTTCGGTGCGCGCGAGCAGTGCGGCGAAGTACACCGTGACTCTCCCACTGGTCATAAGCGGTGCCGGTTGGCGGTTAGGAGTCCCCCCGGCGAGGTCGGGGAGCGGGGGTTGCGGTGCCGAGCCCCGCCCATTCGGAATCGTGGCAGAAACAGCGCCGTCAGGAGAGGTCTTCCGCCCGCTGTGTCCGCGTCGGGTTTTTTCCCCGACCCCCTCACACCCGGCGCGGGGCGGGCCGGTCACCAGCGGAATGTGCGCATGCGCATCTGCTGACGCATCCGTGCCGCCCGGGCGCGGCGCGGCTTCACGCGGGCGCGGAGCTCGATGGCCTCGTCGCGCTCGCGGAGGAACTGGGCACGGCGCTTGCGGCGCTCGACGTCGGTCTCGTCGTCCGCTTTGCGTTCCGCCATGGCTCACACCCGCCTCAGGTCGTACGTCCCCACCTTCCCCCGGTCGGCCGTATTGATGCCCGCGCCGGGCGGGGGCGGGCCCCGGTTACTGTTGATGTCATGCGGATCCACGTCGTCGACCACCCGCTGGTGGCGCACAAACTCACCACGCTGCGCGACAAGCGCACCGATTCCCCGACCTTCCGGCGCCTCGCCGACGAGCTGGTCACCCTGCTCGCGTACGAGGCCACCCGGGACGTGCGCACCGAGCAGGTCGACATCGAGACCCCGGTGATCGGGACGACGGGCGTGAAGCTGTCGTATCCGCGCCCGCTGGTGGTGCCGATCCTGCGCGCCGGTCTCGGCATGCTCGACGGCATGGTCCGGCTGCTGCCGACCGCCGAGGTCGGCTTCCTGGGCATGATCCGCAACGAGGAGACCCTGGAGGCCTCCACGTACGCGACGCGCATGCCGGAGGATCTCTCCGGGCGCCAGGTGTACGTGCTCGACCCGATGCTCGCCACGGGCGGCACGCTGGTCGCGGCGATCCGGGAGCTCATCAAGCGCGGCGCCGACGACGTGACCGCCGTGGTGCTGCTCGCCGCGCCCGAGGGCGTCGAGGTCATGGAGCGTGAGCTGGCGGGTACGCCGGTGACGGTCGTGACGGCCTCGGTCGACGAGCGGCTCAACGAGCAGGGCTACATCGTGCCGGGCCTCGGCGACGCCGGGGACCGCATGTACGGGACGGCGGAGTAGCGGCCGGAGGTCGCAGTTCCTGCTGTCAGCAGTTCCTGCCTGACGGATCGGACGTCGGCTCGGGTTTGGCGAGTGCCGCCAAGGCCTTGTCGGCGTCCTCTTTTTTGGCGAGGTCCTTGAACTCCGTGCCGATGATCAGATCGACCTCGCCGCCCTTGCGGGCGTCCGTCCTGCGTTCGGCGCCCGCGAGCTGCGTGCCGAGCACGGGGAGCGCGGTGTCCGTCGCCGCCGGGGCGCCGAGCAGCAGTCCGGTGCCCTTGACCTTCTTGTCGTAGGCCTTCGTCGCGTTGCCGACCTCGCCGATGGTGAAGCCGCGCTTCCGCAGTTCGTCGGCGGTCTTCTTGGCGAGGCCGCCGCGGGGCGTGGCGTTGAGGACGTTGACCTTGATCTGGCCGGGCTTGAGGAGTGCCTTCGCCTTCGCCTCCCTGGCCTGGGCGGCGGACGAGTCCTTCCCCCGGTCGCAGTCGGCGGCACCGCCCGCGGCGGAGGCCTTGGCGCCGCCGGAGAAGACGTGGATGAGCTGCAGCGTGCCCCAGCTGATCAGGGCCAGCGTCGCGGCGGACGCGACGACCGCGAGCACGATCCTGCGGTGCCCGCCGGTGCGGCGCATTCGAGGGTATTTGTCCCCCGTGATGCGGTATTCGCCGCCCATGCCGGGGGGAGTGAGCATGCTCATGGGCGCAGCGTAGTGCGGCGTGGCGGCGATGCCTACTAAATGATCATCCACGCGTGGCCAGGGCAACCCGAAAGGGTCAATGCGGGGCTGTGGGGGGTGTACTGGGGGTGCCTTGAGCGGCGGGGCGGTGGCCGGCGGGGCGGCCGAGGGGCGGGGCGGTGGCGTCTGGCCGGTGGGGCGGCCGACCGGGGGCGTCTTGACCGGCGGGTCGGGCCGATGGGCGTGCCTTGACCGGCGGCGCTTTGACCGGCGGTGCCTTGGCCGGTGGGTCGGCCTGGTGGCGGTGCCTTGACTGGCGGTGCCTTGGCCGGCGGGTCGGCCTGGTGGCGGTGCTTGGGCTGGCAGCGCTTTGACCGGTGGGTCGAACTACCGGCGGTGCCTTGGGCGGCGGTGCCTTGACGGTGGGGTGGCCGACCGGTGGTGTCTTGGGCGGTGGCGCGTCAGCCCAGTTCGAGTACGCGGGCGTGGAGGACCTGGCGCTGCTGGAGCGCGGCGCGGACCGCGCGGTGCAGCCCGTCCTCCAGGTAGAGGTCGCCCTGCCACTTCACCACGTGCGCGAAGAGGTCGCCGTAGAACGTGGAGTCCTCGGCGAGCAGCGTCTCGAGGTCGAGCTGCCCCTTGGTCGTCACGAGCTGATCGAGGCGGACCGGGCGCGGCGCGACGTCCGCCCACTGCCGGGTGCTTTCCCGGCCGTGGTCGGGGTACGGCCGGCCGTTTCCGATGCGCTTGAAGATCACACGGAAAGCCTACCGGGCAAGGCTCTCCGGGCGCAGCCATGGTGACCGAGTGCGACTCCGGGAAATGCCACCGGAAACCGGGTCAAACCAGGAAGTCTCAAACCGGAAGCGGGCGCCGAAGTGGGCTGGAGCCGACCGATTCCGTCCACACCGGCGAGCGGGAATCCCCCGAACGTGTCTGTGCCACTGGCAAGGGCGCCGGGCGGAACGAAGCGTTCCGACGGCGCGCGGGTGTCCCGCCTCGCCTCGCGAGGCCGCGGAACTTGTCGTTCGGCGCCAATTCGCCCGTCCCTCGGCCGCTGGGCGGTGCCCTGGAGGGCGAAATGTTCGCCGCCGTGGGGGCGTACCTCCGGGCCGTCCCCCCTGTGCTTCCATGCTCCGATGAGACGAGAGCATGCCGCCGGTGCGGCTGATGGTCACCCTGTCCTGCTCGTGCGGGAACGGGCCGGTGAGCGTGATCTGGAGGCGTGCGTCGGTGCGCTCGCGCAGGTGCACAAGGCCGACGGTTACCCCGTCAACTGGCCCGCCGACCCCGGCGCGTGGCTCGCCGGGACCGCCTCGTTCGGCGCCTGGGTGGCCGAGCTCGACGGGCGGGTCGTGGGGCACGTATCGCTGTCCCCCAGCGCGGAGGGGGACGTGGCGCCCGGGCTGTGGGGCGCGCGTGCGGACGTGGACGTGGCGGCGACGGCCGTGGTCAGCCGCCTCTTCGTCGCGCCGGACGCCCGCGGCCACGGGATAGGGGCGTTGCTGATGGGGCGCGTGACCAGGGAGGCCCGGGCCCGCGAGCTCCATCCCGTACTGGACGTGGTCTCCTCCGACGCCTCGGCCGCCGCGCTCTACGAACGCCTCGGCTGGCAGCTCCTCGACGTCGTCGAACAGGAGTGGCAGCCGGGGCAGCGAGTCACCCTGCGCTGCTATGCGGCGCCTTCGGAGGACTGACCATCGCGCCCTCGTGAGCCGCGAGCCGGCGCCTTCGGAAGGCTGGCCTCGGGAGTCAGTGCCTTCGGCGGGGTGGCCTCCGGAGGCGGCGGTGCCTCGCCCAGGGCTTGCGCGGCCGCCGTCCGCAGGGCGTCCAGGAGGACTCGTAGCGCAGGCGGCACCGGCGCTCCGCCGCGGATCGCCGCGTGGATCGACCTGACCGGCCGGGGGCCGCCGACATCCCGTACGACCACGTCGGGCCGGTGTCCGGCCGCGAGGCCGAGCTCCGGGATCAGGGTGACGCCGAGGCCGGCGGCGACCAGGCCCTGAGCCGTGGCGTAGTCGCCGCTCTCCACCACGAAGTCGGGGGTGAAGCCGGCCGCCGCGCAGGCGTCGAGCACCGGGTCCAGGCACGGGCCCGGCGTCTCGCCCGCGACCCAGGGCTCCGCGGCCAGCTCGGCGAGGTCGATCACCGGCCGCGCGGCGAGGCGGTGGCCGGACGGGAGCACCGCGCGGTAGCGGTCCTCCAGGAGGTGGACGAAACGGATGCCGTCCACCGCCGCCTCGTCCCGGCCCCTGACCAGCAGCGCCAGGTCGGCCCTCCGCGCCTTCACCTCGGGCACCGGGTCGTCGGAGTCGTACAGCTTCAGCTCCACCTGTACGCCGGGCTGGGCGCGCCGCAGCGCGGCGAGCGCCGGGGCGACCAGGGGCGCGCCCGCCGTGGCGAAGTACCGCATCGAGACGCGGCCCGTACGCCCAGCCCGCAGCTCGGCCAGGGCCGTCTCCGCCTCGGCGGCGTGGCGGCCGATGACCGTCGCGTACTCGGTGAGGGTCCGGCCCGCTTCCGTCGGGCGCACCCCGCGCCCCGTCCGCTCCAGGAGGGCGATGCCCGCCTCCTTCTCCAGGGCCGCCATCTGCTGGCTGACGGCCGACGGGGTGTAGCCGAGGTTGCGGGCCGCCGCGGTGACCGAGCCACTGGTGACCACCGCCCGCAGGATCTGCATGCGCCGCATGTCGAGCATGCGATCAGTATGGCAGCGACAATGCAGCGGAGCTTAACCCTGGATGCATTTCTTTTCGCTTGTCTTACAGGTCGTGGCGGAGGACCGTTTCCCAGGACCCCACCCGCCGCTCCCGACGGAGGCGAGCAATGCTCAGCGGCCCCCGCGCCACCCTCGTACGTATGGCCGTACTCGCCCTGCTCTGGGGCTCCGGCTTCCTCTGGATCAAGCTCGCCCTGGAGGGCGGCATCGGCCCGCTGCACCTCACGATCGTCCGCTGTGCGCTGGGCGCCGCCGTGCTGCTCGTCCTCGCCCGCTCGGCGGGGCAGCGGATGCCGCGGGACCGCCGGGTCTGGGGCCATCTCGTCGTGGCCGCCCTCTTCTGCAACGCCCTGCCGTTCTTCCTCTTCGGCCTCGGCGAGCAGACCGTCGGCTCGGGCGTGGCGGGCGTACTGAACGCGACGACGCCCCTGTGGTCCGTGGCCATCGGCCTGATGCTGCGCACCGAAGGCCGCCTCGGGCCGGTCCGCCTAGCCGGGCTGCTGCTCGGCTTCGCGGGGACCTTGCTGATCTTCGCGCCGTGGCAGCAGACGGGGCTCGCCAGTTGGGGGGCGCTCGCGCTGCTCGCCGCCGCGGTCAGCTACGCCGTCGCCTTCGCGTACATGGCCCGCCACCTCGTCGCCCGCGACTCCGCGCCGCTCGCGCTCTCCGCCGCCCAACTGCTGACCGCGACGGGGCTCACCACGCTCGCGCTGCCCGCGGCTCCCGGGGGCAGTTCCTCGCCGACGCTGACCGGCATCGTCGCGGTCGTCGTCCTGGGCACGCTCGGCACGGGCATCACCTTCCACCTCAACTCCCGGCTGATCGCCGACGAGGGGCCCACCACCGCTGCCACCGTCGGCTACCTGCTGCCGGTCGTCTCCGTCACGCTCGGCGCACTCGTACTGGACGAAGCCGTCGGACCGCGGGTCATCACGGGCATGGCGGTGGTCCTCGCGGGCGTGGCGCTGACCCGTGGCCCGGAGAGGTGGCGCCGACGGGTCCGGGCGGAGGGCGCGCCTGCCGAACGGGCCGCTGACCGGCCTGCTGACCGGGCCGCCGATTGCCTCGCCGCTGGGCCCGCCGATCGGGCCCGCTGTTGACCTGACCGCCGATCGGACCGCCGATCGGACCGTTGGCCGCCTCGCCGACCGGTCTGCCGGTTGGTCCGCTGACCGGTCCGGTGTCCAGCCCGCCGATCGGGTCCGCCAATGGGGCCTGTCGGCCGGACCGCGCCGGGTCGACGCGAACGTACCGCTGTCGGCCTCAGCCCAGCAGTGACCGCACTGCCGAGCGGTCGACGTTTGTCAGGGCGCGGACCAGCTTCGGGGTGAGGAAGACTATGGCGGCGCCGATGAGCGCCACGGCGGCGATCTGGGCGGGCGAGGTGATGTAGTACTGGTGCCGCTCACCGCCGGACGTGAAGTCGTAGATGCGGTAGCCCGGCCAGCCGACGTAACGGTGGAAGACCCAGGAGTACGTCGGGAAGAGCGCGAGCGCCCAGCCGATCGCGAAAACCGTCACCGTCAGGACGAAGCTGAACACGCGCCAGGGGAACATGACGGCCTGGAACAGCAGCGCCTTCCACCCCGAGGTGTCCGCGAGGCGCGCCCGCGTCCACGCCCACCAGCCCCGGCCCCCGGGCACTTCGAGCGGGGCCGGGCCTTCGACGGCAAGGCCGAGCGCCCTGCGCGCCCGGCCACGCTCGGCGGCCCCGAGCCCACGCGCGCCCGCGAGGACCACGGCCAGTACGGGCAGCCCGAGCACGGTGACCAGCAGCCCTGCCCCCAACGCGAATCCGGCGACGGCGAAGCTGAACCCCGCGATCGCCATGGGCAGCGAGACCAGCACATGGCCGATCTCCCGGAACGTACCGGCGGCGAACGGCGCCCGCCAGAACCCGACGGACCCCTCGGCGGCGAAGGGAACGGCCCTCGGTGGCGGAACGTCCGTGTGTGGACGATCGGCGTACGGGCGAGTGGTGTTCGGCAGGGTCTCGGTGCTCATGGCGGGGCCTCGGATCGTTGCGGTGGGGAGCGCGGGGACGTGTCTTTCCGGCGTCCCCAACGCTCGCGTATCCGCGCCGCCGACGGCATACGGTGACCAGGTGTCTCGGGGGTGGTGCCAGCCCCCCCATCCGGCCGGCCGAAGCCCCTGCCGGGCGGACGGCCTAGCCCCGCAGCACCGCGCCGAAGTAGGCCAGGCCCGAGGGGCCGCCGACCGTGCCGGCGTTGAACGACTTCGAGCCCGTCGCCGTGATCCCCGAAGCGGTGGACTTGAAGAGCCAGACGGCACCGGCGCCCTTGTTCTCGCTCTGCGCGGCGGCCACGAGTTCGGCGCGCCCGTTGCCGTCGACGTCCGTGAGCTGGACGGCGCCTCCGAAGTTGTCCAGCTTCTCCGCCGTGCCGGGCACGCCCGCGGTGCTCTGGGAGAAGGCCTTCGCGCCGGTGCCGGTGAGACCGCCCGCCGAGCCGCGCAGCACGACGACGGTGCCCGCCTTGGACGCGGAGCCGATGGTCTCCGACTGCGCGCCGACCGCGACGTCGGCGTACCCGTCGCCGTTGGTGTCACCCGCGGAGAGACTCCAGCCGAAGGCGTCACCCTTCTCGGCGGCACCGGGAACGCCCGAGGTGGCCTGGGTGACGCGCACGGGGGTGCGGGTGCTCAGGCCGGCCGCCGCGCCGTACGTCACGGTGACCGCGCCGCCCTTGCCGCCGTTGGGCTCGTCGGTCGACTTCTCCATGAAGTTGCCGGTGACGACGTCCCCGTAACCGTCCTTGTCCACGTCGGCGATCGTCGCGGCGTAACCGCCCGCGACCTTGCCCGCGGGCTTGGGCGTCGTACCGCCCTTGTAGAGCACGCTGCGGGTGCGGTAGCCGTCGCCGTGCTCCTCCTGGCCCATGATCAACAGGTCGGTGGCGGCGTCACCGTTCACGTCACCGGTGATGATCTTGTCCGTGTTGATGCCGGTCGCCGCGTACGTGTCGATGCCCGTGCGCTTCACGGCCTTGCCGGTCCGCGAGATCGGGCCCTTGAAGATGTTCAGCTCGGGCGAGGCGAGGTTGGCGGCGGCCAGGTCCGTCCTGCCGTCCCCGTCGAAGTCACCGGTGGCCACGGACCAGCCCAGCTCGTGGCGGTTCTCCGGCAGGGGCGAGGTGATGTCCGTCGCCTTCTTGAGGCCGCTCGCGCCGCCCCAGATCACGGTGAGGGCGCCGGACTCGTTGATGTCGTCGCCGATCTGCTCGGCGTGCACACCGACGACCAGGTCCGTGTAGCCGTCGTCGTCGAGGTCCCCGGTGGTCATCTGGTCGCCGAAGTACTCGCTGCTCTCGGGGGTGCCCGGGATGCCGGAGGTCGCCTGGCTGATCAGCGTGCGCTTGGCGGTGTCGAGGCCTCGTGCGGTGCCGTAGACGACGGCGACATAACCGGCGCCCGATTTCCCCGAGACCTTGGCGGTCGGGGCGGAGACGGCGAGGTCGCCGTAGCCGTCCCCGTTGAAGTCGGCGCGTATCCGGTCCTCACCGGCCGCGGGCGCGGCGCCGGCCGGCGCGGAACCGGCGGCGAGCAGCGAACCGGTCAGGGCGGCCGTGGCGGCGCAGGCCAGGGCCGTACGGAACTTCTTGGGCATGCGGGTCTCCTGCGGCGGTGCGGGAAGCGTTTGTTTGGTCCTGCCGTGGTCCTGCCGTGGTCTGCCGCCCGGCCCGCCTGATGTCGGGCCGCGGGCACGGGCCGGGCAACAGGCCGGGTACGGGCCGGGCACGGGCCGGGACGCGGCAATACGGCACGTCGGCGATCAAGAGACTCGCGATGGGGCGTGAGGGTTGTACGAGGCGTAGGCCGCCGGCGGAGGTTCTGGAGGCGTGGGCCGCCGGCCGAGGTTCTAGAGGCGTAGGTCGCCGGCGGAGGTTCTGGAGGCGTAGGCCGCCGGCCGAGGTTCTAGGAGGGCCGGTCGATGACCTCCTGGGCGATCTCGGGCAGCGGGCGCCCGGTCACGAAGGCGGAGGCCCGCAGGTGGGCGAGGGCCTCCTCGGGGGTGATGTCCAGGCGGTGGGCGAGGCTGCCGGTGGCCTGGTGCGTGGTCCCCCAGTGGGTGTCGATCTGCTCCGCGGGTTCCCAGAGCGGCAGCTCACCGTGGGCGAGCAACTGCCAGAAGGCGGGGAGCATGACCTTGGCGATGGTGCGCGTGGCCGTCTCGGCCTGCTCGGCCGTCTCCTCGTCCAGGACCAGCGGCTCGTGCCGGAGCAGCTCCACCGAGCCGAAGACCTTGTCGTCGAAGGCGAGCGGAAAGGCGTACACGGCCCCGACCTGGTTCAGCTCGCTCTGCATGGCAGCCTCGAACAGCGGCCAGCGCGGCAGCGGCCGGCTGAAGTCGCTGACGAGTACGGGTTCACCGCTGGTGACGGCCGTCACGCAGGGCCCCTCGGCCGCGAGGAACTGGAGCTCCTCCAGGCGGAGCGACAGCGTGCCCGAGGCGCACAGCAACTGGCGGTAGGGGGTGTCGGTCAGGAAGGACAGGCTGGCGCCGTCGACCGGCAGTCCCTCGCACAGCGCCTCGCACAGGCGCCGCGGCAGATTCTCGTCGTCGTCGTGGGCCGCGGCGGAGAGAACCAGGTCCGCCGCCGTGAACTGCTCTGTCATGGCGCTCCGATTCTTGCGCTCAACAGCGCTGATGCCGCGAACAGGTGGCCGCCCGGGTACCCCTGTTCCCGTACCGCACTCGCCAGGGACGTAGCGAAATAGGGGCATAGGGGCATACGGAAGATAGAGGGCATATCCGTCCGGGGTGATCGGCGGGTGATCGGCGGGTGCTCCGAGCGGCTGCCCGCTCCGGCCGAATCGCACCCTGGCGCGGCCCGGTGAACTGAGCTGTACTGCGGGGGAAGGCGGCACCGGAACGGGCGTTCACCTGCCCGTCTCGTCCATCCGCCCATGCCGCCTGCTGCCGCGCCCGGCGTCCGCCGCCGGGGTCGCGCGCACACCGAGCCCCCTGCCCCCGGGCCCGTGCCACCGCACTGAGCACCGCACCGAGCACCGCACTGACCAGCGCCTCGTCCTCCGGCCCCGTACATCGGCCGGGACGTACTCCCGCTCGTCCCGGACGGGCCGATGAGGACGTCAGATGCGAGGCCGGCACCGGAGGGGAGCCGCGCCGTCCTCGCCGATGGCCGCCGTCGGGACCGTGAGCCCGACGGCGGCCATCCCTCATGGCCTCGCGGACTTCTGGGCCGCCCGCCCGTACGAGTGCCGGCCCGCCGGGGCTCTACTCGGGCCGAGGCCGCGTGGTGTCCCGTGCCCGAGCCTGGTGCCGACGGGCCTTGAGGCGGTTCCCGCAGGTCTTCATCGAGCACCACCGGGCGGCGTTGGCGCGGCTGCGGTCCAGGAGGAAGAGGCGGCATTCGGGGTTCCCGCAGGGCCGCAGACGGCCGGGCATGCGCTCCTTGACGTCGGTCCACGCGAGCACGAGCTCTACGGCGAGCCTGCGCTCCGGCGGCACCTCGATGCGCCACTCGATGCCTGACGCGCTGGGCCGGGGGACTTTGTGGACGCCGGCGAGGATTTGACTCAGAGCGGTCTTTGCGACCTCGGTGGCCTCCGGGGCCTTGGCGGCCTCGGTGGTATCCAGGGCCTGTGCGGCTTCAGTGGTCTCCGGGGTCTGTGCGGCCTGTGCGGCCTCTGGGGTCTCGGCGGTCTCCGGGGCCTCGGTGGCCTCTGCGGCCTTGGCGGTCTCCGTGGCCTTGGCGGCCTCTACGGCTTTGGCGGCTGCCAAGGCCTCCGTGGCCTCTGCGGTCTCCGCAGCTTCGGCGGCCTCTAGGGTCTCCGCAGTCTCGGCGGTCTCAGCCGCCTCCGCCGAGCGGCCCGACTCCACCGCCTGGAGCGCGTCCCGGGCGGTGCGCAGCCACCGGCGCTCCTCGTTGCCGCCGGAACCCCCATGTTCCAGCGCCCACTTGTCCACCTCGTGGTCCTCACGCCACAGGTCCTGGCGTCGGCCATCCACCACAGGGGTGCTGTTCAGCGCCTGCATCAGGGCTTGGTCGTCGAGCATGGACCCCACTTCCCCGCCAACTCACTCACTTGACGCACTCACTCACTAACTCCATTAAGCCGCTTGACAGGTTACCCCGGCGTCGGTCTACTTGGCGCCGAAGAGGTAACCACCACAACGCTCCAAAGGGGTTAGTCATGGTTGAGGTCCGCCACCAGTACGCGACAGTGCGGGGACACCGCGTCTTCTACCGCGAGGCCGGCTCCGCCGAGGCCCCCACGCTCGTGCTCCTGCACGGATTCCCCTCCAGCTCCCGCATGTTTCGCCACCTCATCCCGGCGCTGGCCGACCGATTCCACGTCATCGCCCCGGACCACCTCGGCTTCGGCAACTCCGATGCCCCGCCCGTGGACGCGTTCACGTACACCTTCGACTCGCTGACCGACATCACCGAAGGCCTTCTGACCCAGCTCGGCGTCACCCGCTACGCCATATACGTCCAGGACTACGGCGCCCCCATCGGCTGGCGCCTGGCCCTCCGCACCCCGGACGCGGTCACCGCGGTGATCACGCAGAGCGGCAACGCCTACGAGGACGGCTTCGTACCGGAGTTCTGGAAGCCCGTGTGGGCATACGGCGAGAACCCCGGCGCCGAGACCGAACCGGCCGCCCGCGCCGCCCTCTCGCTCGACGCCATCCGCTGGCAGTACCTGCACGGAGTGGACCGTCCCGAGCTGGTCGACCCCGACACGTGGGCCGCCGACCACCGCGAGGTCAACCGGCCGGGCATGGACCTCGTACAGCTCGCTCTGTTCCGCGACTACATCAACAACCGCCCCCTCTACCCCCAGGTGCACGCCTACTTCCGGGAACGCCAGGTCCCTCTCCTCGCGGTCTGGGGCGCGGGCGACGAGATCTTCGGCCCGGACGGCGCCCGCGCCTTCACACGGGACCTGCCGGACGCGGAGATCCACGTGGTTCCCGGCGGCGGACACTTCCTGCTCGAAAGCCACCTGGACACGGTGGCCGACTACATACGCGGCTTCCTGAAGCCCTGACAGTCGCCTACGGCGCCGCCGCCAATGTGGAGGTGACGCCGGGCGGTGGTCAGACGACGGTCGTGGCGGGGCGTGGACTGCCGTGAAAGACCTGGCTGGTGTGCCAGGAACGGTGGGCGGCGGCGATGGGGCGGACACCCGGCTGGGGGCCGATGAGCGGACGCCCGGCGAGCGCGATGACATGCTCGCGGGCGGCGGCGCTGTGACCGACGAAGCTCTGCGAGACAAGGATGCGATGGCTCTCGCCCTGACCTTCGCCCCGGCCCTCACCCCGGCCCCGCCCCTGACCATGGCCCTCGCCGAGACCGAGTACGCCCTTGTCGAACAGCTTGTGGTGCAGCGAGCACAGGCACAGCCCGTTCTCGACGTCATCCGGCCCGTCAAACGCCCACCAGCGCACATGGGCGGCCTCAAGGCCGACCGGCACCGCGCCGATCCTGCCGTCGTACCCGCAGAAGGCGCACTGGTACTCGTACGCCGTCAGGACCATTTCCCGCATCCGCCGGTCCCGCTGCCTTCGCGCGGGCGAGAGGAGTCCGGTCTCGGCCTCCTCCGGTTCCAGGCCGACGGCTTCGCACAGTTCGCCGTGGAGGGAGGGCGGGAAGTTCAGGTCGAGCAGTACCCGCGTCATCCGGCCGAGCAGGGACGGCTCCCGCCGCAGCGCCGCGCGCAGCTCCGGCGTCAGACGCCCGGCGGCACCGGTCGCGCGCAGTTCCCTGACCCCGGGCCCTGGGCTGCCCGGCCCGCGCTCGGTGCGGACCTCCCACACGCCGTCACTCACCAGGTGATGGAAGGGGTAGGCGGGCGTCGTCCGGTTACCGGGACCGTATTCGGTGAGCAGCCCTCGGAGGTCCTCCTCCACGGCGCTGTACCGCAGTTCGTCATCGGCGTCCTGCTGAAACCGGCTGAGCGCGTACAGGAACAGCAACGGCTTGTGCGGAGCGCGCGTCCCGCCCCTCGTCCACTGCCTCAACCGCGCGGCACGCTCGACCCAGTCCATGGTCGGCGATCGTAGTGAGCCGCAGGAGGTGCTGGAATGGCCCCATGGTCGACACCCCGTCCGGCACAGGCTCGCCCGCGGCCCACAGCACCGACCTGATCGTCGTCGGAGGCGGACCGGCCGGCTGTGCCGCCGCCCGCATGGCCGCCGGTGTCGGTATGCGCTCGGTACTGATCGAGCCGGACGTCTTGTGCCGCAATCTCTACCGCATCGGGGCCCTGAACAACGTCCTCGGCGGTCACACCAGCGGTCCGGCGCTCGCCGACGCCATCACCACGGAGATGCGGAACACGGAACTGTGCCGCGTGGAACTCGGCCGCCGCGTCATCGAACTCCGCGCAGGCGACGACCACGTGACCGTCACCCTGGACACCGGTACTTCCCTGACCTCCCCGTACGCGGTCGTCGCCACCGGCGTCGTCCCCCTTCAGCCCCGCGACGTCCCCTGGCTCGAGGCCCCCGGCGGCCTCACCTTGGCCCCGCTCTGGCAGGCCGATGCGGACGACACCGAGGGTCGAACGCTCCTGGTCCTCGGCGGCGACCGCCCGATCGGCACCTTCCTCCGTGCCCATCCGGCCACCGGAACCCGACTGCTGGTCGCGTACCCGGAGGCGGACGCGTACAAGGTCGAGGAGATCCGCCACGACCCCCGCGTCACGCTCCTGCCGGTCGAGCACGTGGCCCTGACGCCCTCCGAAGGGGGAGCGGTGAAAGCGGCGGAGGTGGTGAGCCGGGGCGGCGGGAGGCGGACGATCAACGCGGACGCCGCGTACTCGAGCATCGGAAACGCCCCCACGGCTCCGCTCGGCGACCTCGTCCGAGACGCCGACGGCTACTGCCCGCCGACAGCCCAGCACCCCCGCGTCCTCGTGGCCGGCGACCTGCGCTCCGCCCGCTTCCAACGCATCATGACCGCCATGGGCTCGGGCAGCGAGGCCGCGCTGCACGCCTACTCAGAGAACACCTGATCCAGCACGACGTACCGCTTTCGAGCGTGCCCTCACGAGCCTCCGTGGCCGGGTCAGACCTTCCGAACGACGATGCGATCGGGGAGTAGCTTCTCCAGGTCGTCCCCGTCGGAGGTGAAGACGGTGACTTGGCCTCGTTGGGCGAGTGCGATGACGGCGAGCATGGCGTCGATTGCGTACTTGTGACCGTGCGGCTCGGTATCGGCCAGCAGTCTGCGGGCCCGTCGGGCTTCCTCCTTGCCCAGGTCGGCGACCTTCACCCGGGAGAGCACCCAATCCCAGCGTTGTTCCGTAGTCCTGCCGTCGTATGCCTCGACCAGCGTCATGGGGGAGGTGATCACGTCGGCTTCTCCGCGTGCCGCCAGGTCGAGCCAGCCGATCATCGTGCGGTCTCCGCGGACGGCGAGTGACAGCGCCTCGCAGTCCAGCACGAAGACGCGGAAAGGCTTCGCCGCCTCACTGCGATTCCGGGTCACGCTGCCTCGCGGCTGTGCTTGGCGGCGGTGGCCATGCGGCGTTCATGCTCGGCGTCCAGGTCGTCCAGGTCGTCCAGTGCGCCGTACGCCGCGGAGCGTTCGGATTCGGTGACCGGTCCGTATTCCTCTTCGAGCCACTGCACGAGTTCGAGCAGCCGGTCACGGTCACCTTCTTGGAAGCCAGAGACGACGAAGGCCCCGACCGGTGAACCGGTCAGGGCCTTCGTCTGCCCTTGCGGGCGGGTGCGGAGGATACGAGATTCGAACTCGTGAGGGGTTGCCCCCAACACGCTTTCCAAATGTGGTGATTGTCCCGATGGCTCTGAACGGGGCCGTTCACCTGCGTTCACGACCGGCCGGTCGTGAGAGCGGCTACCGGATGCCGCCCCGCCTGAATGGTCGTGAACGGCACTGAATGAGACGGAGACTGAGACGGAAACGGGCCTCCTCCGCTCCAGGAGGGCGGCAACGTAATCCGCTATGCGCTCGGACGGCGACTGCTCCACATCTGTGTCGACGTAGCGCTCATAGAGGCCGGTGAACGCTCGCGCGGCCGCCTTATCGTCCGCAGGGCGCCTCGCCCCCAGACACACAGCCAAGTCGTATCTCATGCCCGGAGGCTCTCACGCTGCACTAACAAGCTGGCAAGGATTTGGCGACGGGGCTGGTCCTTCGTGACGCCCGCCCTCCATGGGCGATAGCAGACGGTGGAGGCAGTTAGTGAATGACTATTTGTTCAACGTAGCGTGTCAAAAATGTCATCCACGGGATCGTCTGTCGCCGCAGAGTTGAGAACAGGAACGGCGTCGGAGTTCCCTTTAAAGTGGCCGTTATCTTCTTCATCAGGATCAATGCTTTCGTCAAAGTCCAGGTCTTCGGCTACCTCATCTAGCAACATTCCAAGTCTTACCCCTAGAGCTTGTGGCTCCAGATCTGCCTCGATGTCGAATGCCTCCAAAGCCGCTGTAAGTTCTTCGATCGAGTCTTCGCATTCGGCGACGCTATTCACATTGCTCGACTGTGCACTATCCCAGATACTCACGAAATCGTAGAATTTTTCCCGTAGTTCACTCTCGGCTTTTCTCGACCATTCAGTTTCAATCAGTCCTACATCGCAGAAGATGGAAAGCGCACTCTGATATTCCCTCGGGCTGCGAAGGGAGTTCATGCGTTTCTCAGCCGCAGCGTCACGCGAAGAAACCACCTGATTATTCACGTTGGGATACTTGGCCAAGCACTGCATAACCCGAAATTCCCCGGGGGGAAGGTCTGCCGCTGCTTTCGCGATTCGACTAGCCATATTAGCCGCCATGTTAACCAAAACCTCCTCCGGAAGGAGTTTGCGGTCATGCTTCGCGTCAAGCATGAGCATCAGTAGGTGCCGACTCTGGAGCGAGATAGATTTCCTCACCCATGTGCGTTCGTTATAGCGCTGACCCCAGAAACAAGACTTTGAATCCGCGAGACGCACCAAAGCCCCCATCACAGCTCTTTGCTGGCCGGGGACGAGACGCACAGCTTGCTTTCTGCCCCTGGGTCGACCAAAGAAGGCATCCAAGAGTGAGGTAAAGGTCACTGATTCGAATGGCCCTCCAATGTCAACGCTATCGAGCAGCTCTCCCAGATCCCAGCGAGCAAGTGTCTCTGCCTGCTCGAAATAGAGGCATCCGTTGGCCATGTGGTGAATTTCGGCAGGGTGAGATGAAAGATATGAAGATACATAGTCGATAAATGACGGATTGGCCAGTTGGACGAAGGTCACCAAAGTTCCAGGGTGGATACTATTAGGCTGATCATCCAAACGGGCGTCCGCGATTACGTCAACAAAGGTCCCTTGCAGCTTCTTCAGCGCGAGATGCAACTGGTGTCGACTCGTAGGCCGAAGACAACCCACAGACTCGTAACTATTTAGAGCACGATGGAGATCTGTCAGTTCGATTTGCTCACGGACCGTGGCAAGAATTAGCAGAATGTGCCGCTCGGGACTAGTTAGTTGACTTTCGAAAATCTGCTCCCACAGGGCGTTCGGATTATTCAGGGCATTCAATGCATAATTGAAGAAGCCTGCATCCTTAAAACCAGAGTCGTGAAAATTGGAAGTGACAAATTCAATTAGGCGCGGATTGAAGTTGGCGTGCTGAACAATTTCTAGATAGTTCTTATCGTGCAGAAGCGATCTACGTGCCGTCTCGGAAATATCGGCGAAGTAGATGTGATTGTAGAAAATTCTCGCTTTCTGCTCGCGTGTGTAGTGCGCGAGATTGAGGATGATCTTGCGCTCTTCTAGCTGGGACCGCTGGAGTCGCTCGTACACTTGTCGCGCCTGCTGTAAAATGTATTCGCGAGTCGTCATGATTAGGATTTTGTCCTCAACCTCCTGAACCCTATCGATAAATTGAGCCAGTCGGCTGTCCTCATTCTTGTTTAGGTTGTCGAGCAGGGAGTTTTGGCCTAGGAAGTCATCGTAGAGAAAGACTTGCTTCTCGCCTGGCTTCCACATCCGCTCAATATCTGCAATGTCCTCTGAAGCCAAATGGACTTGCCAGCCATCGGCAATGAATCTTACAAGTAGCGTCTCGGCGAGGGTCGTTTTTCCAATTCCCGGCTCACCCGAGATAATGCATACGCGATGCCTGGCGATGAGGTCCAGTGAAGCTGCGTGTGCCTCGCTATGTACATATAGCTTCCGGCGTTTAAGGATGCGTTCTACTAGACCGGAACTTCTCTGGTAGAGCTCGGACTTTAGTAGGTAGTCCAGTACGGCACTTGAAGTGATCCACAGCTTGAAATTGTTTGTCTCGACTTGAGGATGCTGAGTAAGAAGGTTGTCGACGTCATCAATTCCAAGGATGTCCCCTTCTTCTAGGGGAACTCCAGTGAAAATTTTGACGATCTCCTTCTTATTTGCACGGGTCAAGGAAGCTGAAGTGACCAGCATGTAGCGAACTGTGAACCTGTCTTTTACTTTCTTGGCTTCAGATTCGAGCTGGCTTCTAATTTGAGAGAATGACCGCCCTGGAGAATGTTTACATTGGATCACTAGATGTTCGCTGCCGTCGCGAAACAATCGAACATCGACACCTCCGTCTCTGCCTTGAGGGAAGGTTTCCATGCGGACCTTGTATTCGGCCTGCAGTAGATCTCTGACAAGGACCTCGAAGTCGTGAGGTGAAAGGTCCGTGTAATTTCGCGACATGGCTCTACTGTGACATCTGTCTACCCGTCAAGATGACTCGTTTGGCGATTTACATACACTTGCTCTGGTTTGCGGTGATCTAGGCGGCGGTACCGACACTGCCGTGGGCTCTGGGCAATATTCGTGCTCGCTGTTGCGCTGCAGCGCAAGGTCGGCGGAGCGGCTTTGGGCTGGAGCTGCTTTGGGGCGAGTGATCATGGCCCCGTAAGCTCATCGCGAGTCGGGCAGTCTGTGGACCTGCCCGTTAAAGCACGACGTTGGGGCCATGATCTTAGAGGCTCGCCCCAAAGTGGCTGCCTAAAGCCGTGGAGCCGACCGCCCCAGCCACGATGGACCAATTCCCTGAGTTCAGTTGGCCGCCAGCTCTTGTCGCGCGGCCTGGTGGACCGGGCCGGAGCGGGGCGGAGACAGGAGCGGCGGCCCGGGGAGCCGGGCCGCGCGCGGGGAGCGGAGCGAGCCGCCTTGAACCAGTAGAGAAAGTTGTAACTCAGTCCGTCTGCTGGGGCTTGAAGTCGTATGCGCACGGCGGGAGTTCTGCCGCCTGGCGGTGTGCGAGGGGCAGGAAGAGGACTGGTCGTATCGTCCAGGTGATGCGTGTGTCGGTGTGGGTCACTGTGACCGTGCACGGCTGCATCTGGAGGAGTGCTCTGCGGGTGTGGACGCGGTCCTCATACAGCCACTCCCAGGCTTCGTCTGATGCGTCGGCGTCGAGCGCTGGGGAGATCGTGCGGAGTGCCACCGCTACCCATCGGTCCGCCTGGGGTGCCGAATAGGCGTCGAAGGATGCTCGAAGCTGCGGTTCGGACTGGCCGTCCGTCGGCATGGGCTCCGTCCAGCACTCGCACCAGTAGCCGCGGCGAGGCCTGCTCATCGGCATAGTGGGGCTCCCTGGTCGGCCTGGGTGTAGAGGGCCGCGGTGACCGTGAGGCCGTGGTCGCCGTCGTGGGCGAGGACTCGGTGGGCGATGGCGCTGACCATGTCCAGGCCCCGGCCGTGTTCCGCCTCCTCGTCCTGGCGCTCGACCTTCGGGGCGGTTCCCGCGCCTCCGCCGTCCGTGACCGACAGGGCGACCATCTCCGGCGAGACCTCGATCAACAGGTGGAAGCTGCCGGACTTCTGGCCGCTGGCCGTGTGCAGGATCGCGTTCGCGCTCAGCTCGCTCACGATCAATTCGGCGTCCTCCGCCAGCGGCGAGCCCCGCAGGATGTCCCGCGTCCAGCGTCGGGCCCGGCTGACCTCTTCAGGGAATCCTGGGCAAGTGAGGCCCCAGACTCGGATAGTGCTCGTATACTCGTGCATACAAGTTCCTTCGTGCTGGTAGGCCGCCATGTGCAGCGGGTTCGAGCTAGACGAGTTTCACGCCGTCATGGGCGCGAATGGCCGGCGGGGAAGCCGCGTCGAGAGCGTCCAGGACGCGGATCGCGTATGCCTCGTCGGCGAGTTCGGTGACTTCTTCGCGGGTGGCCCAGTGCAGTGCTCGGGTCTCGTCACCCGTGGTGGGCGTACCGTCGGCGGCCTCGCAGCGGAAGACCATGGAGACGATCAAGCCCGTCATGTTCTTGTAGATGCCGGTGAGGGTCGCGGGAAGCGCGATCTTGATGCCGGTTTCTTCGAGGACTTCGCGTTGGAGGGCCTCGGGGATGGTTTCCTCACGTTCGAGGATGCCGCCCGGGGGCTCCCACTGGCCGTTGTCCCGGCGCTTGATCAAAAGGGCTCGGCCCTGGTCGTCGACGATGACTCCGGCAACGCTCACGGAGTGCGGACGGTCAGTGCTCAAGGTCCTCGGCCCTCTCGAATAGCTAGGCTCTCCACCGTAGCAACAACACTCGCCCACTCGTCTAGATACCTAAAGGAGTACACGTGACGTCCCTTCCTGGCCTGCTCGGCGCCATCGACCCCACGAGTGATCGTGCGGTCTTCCGGCAGATCGCTGACCAGCTTCGCGAGTCCATTGACCGTGGGCGATTCAAGGAGGGCGAGAAGCTGCCCTCGGAAGCGGAACTCGTCGAGCATTACGGCGTCTCCCGGATGACCGTTCGGAACTCCTTCTCCGTTCTCCAGGGTGAGGGCCTGGTCCACGCCGAGCACGGCAAGGGTGTCTTCGTACGACCACGGCCACCGGTCCGGCGCCTAGCCTCCGACCGCTTCGCCCGGCGTCACCGCGACCAGGGGAAGTCGGCCTTCATCGTCGAAGCCGACGCTGCGGGCAGTCACCCCCAGGTGGACAGCCTGGAGGTCAAGGAGGAGAAGGCCACGCAGGACATCGCCACCCGCCTCGGCTCGGTGCGGCGGGTGCTCGCTCGTCGGCGTCGGTATCTGCTGGACGGTAGGCCGGTCGAGTTCGCCACTTCGTACCTGCCGCTCGACATCGCACGCGGTACGCAGATCGCCGAACCCAACCCCGGACCCGGCGGCATCTACGCCCGCCTCGAAGAGCTGGGCCACCACCTCGACCACTTCGAGGAGGAGATCCGGGCCCGGATGCCCGCACCGTCCGAGGTGAAGACGCTGCGACTCGCCTCCGGCGTACCCGTGATCCACCTGATCCGCACCGCGTATGACACCGAAGGTCGGGCCGTGGAGGTCTGCGACACCGTCATGGCTGCGGACGCCTACGTCCTGTCGTACCAGCTCCCGGCCACGTGAGTACCTGACCGCCGGTGGCGCGCACCGTGACGCTCCCTCAACTCGTACACACCGACAGGCATACTCGTATAGACGAGTGGGCAAGTGGTGTGGCAAGGTGGTCGCCGTTCCCGGAGATCGGGTTCGAATGCCGCATCTTGTATAGACGAGTAGATGGGAAGAATCTTGCGAACCATCCGTGTGGAGACATCGGCCGCGACGATCCTGCTGACTGAGGCGCCCGAGCCCAAGGTCCGCGACCGTCAGACCGGCGAGATCGCCAAGGACGCCAGCAGCGGTGAAGCACTCATGACGATCGGCGTCGTCTACATCGAAGAGGGGGAGTCGTCCCTGATCAAGGTGACCATCCCGGAGAGCGGAGTGTCCGACGGGCTGACGCTCGGTGCGCCGGTCTCGCTGCCGGGGCTCGTCGCCCGGCCGTGGGAGAGCGTCTTCAACGGCCAGCAGCGGCACGGCATCGCCTACCGCTGCGCCGCCGTCACTCCGGCCGCCTTCCCGGCCGCCATGGGGGCCTCGGCCTGATGACCGACCTGACGACGCTTCTGGAGGTGGGTGGTCCTGTCGCCGCGCTCGGCGGCGGGGCTGCCTACACCCGGGCCAACCATCCCGGGGTCTACTGGTCCGCTGTCGGCCTGCCGATGTCCATGGCCCGGCTGCTCAGCTCGTACGGCTCGGTCATGGAGGCATGCGGCCTGACCGTCGCGCCCTCCCGGCTGCGGGTCCTGGCGGCCAGGGCCACTAGCCGCCGGGAGATCCGGCCCGTACCGCCTCGTCGCGGACTCATCCGCCCGACCACGACCGGGCTCCGGCTCCGCCTGCGGCTCGCCCCTGGCCAGGAACCCGCCGACGTCGCTGCCTCGGCCGAACGGCTGCGGCATGCGTGGGGCGTCCACGGCGTATACGTGACCGTGGTCAAGCCTGGTGTCGTCGACTTACGGCTCGTCGGTTACGACGTGCTGCGCAACGTCCGTATGCCACGCAAAGCGGTGGACGGGTTCTTGAAGGCGCCCGTGGCGCTGCGGGAGGACGCGACGCCCTTCGTACGGGACTACCGGGCCGTGCCGCATGGCCTCTGTCTCGGCGCCACTCTGTCGGGCAAGTCCATGTACCTGCGCCACCTCGTCACCGGGCTCGCACGGCAGTCCGTCGCCCTGGTCGGCATCGACTGCAAGCGTGGCGTGGAGCTGGCGCCCTTCGCCCCGCGACTGTCGGCGCTCGCCACCGACCCCGAGCAAGCCGCCGAGCTGCTGCCCGTACTCATCAAGGAGATGGAGGACCGGTACGACCAGATCAAGGCCCGGCAGGGAATCGCCCCGGGCACGCCTGACGAGACGATCACCTCCGACATCTGGGGGCTGCCCGAGCAGGAACGGCCCGTGCCCGTCGTGCTGTTCGTGGATGAAGTGGCGGAACTCTTCCTCGTCGCCACCAAGAAGGAGGAAGAGCGGCGGGACGAGATGGTCACCCAGCTCATCCGGCTCGCCCAGCTCGGCCGCGCCGCCGGGATCTACCTGGAGGTCTGCGGGCAGCGCTTCGGCGCCGAACTCGGCAAGGGCGCGACCATGCTGCGGGCCCAGCTCACCGGACGGGTCTGCCACCGCGTCAACGACGAAGCCTCCGCGAAAATGGCGCTCGGTGACATCGCCCCCGAGGCTGTCGGGGCTGCGTGTGCCATTCCTGCCGAACGGCCCGGCCTCGCCGTTGCCGGGGACACCTCCGGTGGATGGGCCCGCATCCGTACGCCGTATCTCTCCCTGGCCGACGCCGCCGAGACCTGCCGTGCCTCGGCCCACCTGGTCCCCGACTTGCCCGCGCTGAAGCCCTTCCAGCCTGCCGTGCCCGCACTCCCGGTCGAGTCTTCGGCCCCGGCCGTACGGCCGCGACCGGTCACCGGCTGAGCGCACCTTCTCCCGTCCCGGTCGGCGTGACCTTCTCGCGCCATGTCCCTACCCCTCCCATGCCTGAATCCGGAAGGAGCCGCAGCATGCGCGCCCACCTGGCCCGTGTCGACGCGGTGCTCGTCCAAGCCGTCATCGCCGCCGCCCTGTCCTTCGCCCACCTGCACGACGTCGCCTCGGCGGCCGGACAGGACGGGTGGAAGGCGTGGGCCTACCCGGTCTCGGTCGACCTGCTGCTCGTCGCCGCCTGGCGCCGACTGCGGACCGGCGACGGCAAAGCCGCGGGCTGGTGCTGGTTCGTCATCGCGCTCGCCGCCTCCCTCGGCGCGAACATCGCCACCGCCGGACTGCTCGACATGGGCCATGTGCCGGCCTGGCTCCGCATCCTCGTCGCGGGCTGGCCTGCGGTTGCCTTCCTCGGCGGGACGCTCCTCGCCCACTCGGCGCCGATCTCGGATGACGGGGAGCAACGCCGAGACCCCGAGCGCATCGACGGCCAGGAGGACGCACCCGATCCCGTACCGGAGCTCCCGCCGTCACCGGCCCCGGCCACCGAGCCCCCTCCCGCCCCGACTCCTCCGTCCGCCGTCCCCGTCCCGGCCGCCCTGGTCGACCACGCCCGCAAAGTCGCCACCGAGCACCACGCCCGTACCGGCACAGCCATCGACACCACCACCCTGCGCGCCCGCCTTGGCGTCCCCATGCCCATGGCCGACGCCATCGCCGCTCAGCTCTGAAAGCTCGGAACGTTCTGAAGGGAGATCCACATGAGCGCCAACCGTCGCTTCCGCTCCGTCACCCGTATCGGTCCCGTCCAGGTCGGCACGGCATACGACAACCGTGGCCGCGAGAAACACACCGCTGCGTGCACGGCCCCGCGCTGCGGCTTCTCCGCCGACTACGACAGCCGCGCCGCCGCCGAGCTGGCCGCCCGTACCCACCGCTGCCCAGTTCGCTGAAAGGACCCGCTGCCGTGACCGTCAGCCTGCCGCTCGTGTTCGTCCTCGGCCTCTTCGCGTGGGGAGCGGTCAAGTTCCTCGGCGTCCGCACGTGGATCGTCGTGCTGATCGCCCTCTTCGGCTTCTGGCTATCGGACACCTTCATGGCCCCCGCCATCGAATCCGGCACGCGCTCCGGCGTGGACGCCGTAAACGACTCACATGACTAGACGAGTAGGTAAGGAGACCTTCGCCGTGTTTCTGCCCAAGTACCCCGACAGCCCGACGCCGCCGCCCCTCCACCACCTGGCCGACCCCGGGCCCGTGCGGCGGTCTTCGCCTCAGATCTCCGTCACCACCGGGGCGGTCGTGGCCGTCCTCGTCGGCGGCGTCGTGCTGACCGCGCTCCTGGCCGCCGTCGCCGTCACGGCCATCTCCGTCGCGGTGTGCGCCGTGGTCATCCGCTCGATGCTCCGCGACCAGCGCCGCCGCTAGACGCCAGCACTGCCAGACCCCCGGGGCGGCCCTGATACCGCCAAGCATCCGCCGCCCCGGGGGCCCTGTCCCTCCTAGCCGAAGCCAGAAGGAGAACTTCCATCATTACCCGCGCCACCCCGCCCCCGCTCCGCGAACTCGGTCAACTGGCCGCAACCGGCACCATGCCCGCACTCCTGCGACAGCTCTCCGGCCTCGGCGGCTGCACGCACCCGATCCGCCTCGACGGCCACCGCACCGAGCACACCGTCGACACCCACACCGGTGAGATCGGCAACGTCCTCCACCACCTCGACTCAGCCGCCCTCCCGGCCGGTCACCTCCTGGTCCGCTGCAACAACCGCCGTACGACCCGCTGCGCGGCCTGCGCGGAGGTCTACCGCCGAGACACCTTCCACCTGATCACCTCCGGCCTGCGCGGCGGCAAGGGCATGCCCGAACGCGTCGCCGCCCACCCCCGCGTCTTCGCCACCTTCACCGCCCCCGGCTTCGGCCCCGTCCACAACCGCCCCACCGGCCCGGCCCGAACGGTCCACCCCTGCCGCTGCGGCACCCTGCACGACCAGGACGACGCGGTCCTCGGCACCCCACTCGACCCCGGCACCTACGACTACGAAGCGGCCGTGCTGTGGAACGCACACGCCGGGGCACTGTGGAGGCGCTTCTCCACCTACCTCCGCCGGGAAGTCGCCAAGCGCGCCGGACTCACACAACGGGCCTTCCGCGACTACGCCCGCGTGTCCTTCGCCAAGGTCGCCGAGTACCAGAAGCGCGGCGCGGTCCACTTCCACGCCGTCATCCGTATCGACGGCCCCGAAGGCGGCGACACTCCGCCTCCCGCCTGGGCCACCGCCGATCTGCTGACCGACGCCATCCGAGCAGCCGCCACCGCTGTCCGCGTGGACGGCCCGGTCATCGACGGACGCGCCCACGCCTTCGCCTTCGGCCGCCAGCTCGACGTACGCACCATCCGGTCCGCCGACTTCGACGGCGGCCAGGAGCTGACCGAGCGAGCCGTCGCCGCCTACATCGCCAAGTACGCGACCAAGGGCGCCGAAACCGCCACGGGCGCGCTCGACCGGCCGCTGAAGTTCCTCGCCGAACTCGCCCAGCTCGACATCAGCGACCACGCCCGCCGCATGATCCGCACGGCCTGGAACCTCGGCGCCCGCAAGGAACTGGAAGAACTCCGGCTCCGGGCCTGGGCCCACATGCTCGGCTTCCGCGGCCACTTCTCCACCAAGTCCCGCCGCTACTCCACCACGCTCGGAGCTCTTCGAACGGCCCGCGCTGAATGGCGCGCAGCCCAAGCCGCAGCGGCTACCAGCAGCCAGGTCACATACGGATATCCGTATGTGACCACGACCCTCGTCCTCGCCCACTGGGTCTACGCCGGTACCGGCCTCACGGACGCCGAAGCCTGGCTCGCCGAATCGATCGAACCCGCTCCCGGAACAGAAGGAGAACCGACCCGTGACTGAGTCCAGTTCCGCTGCCGCCGTCCTGGACGCGCCCGATTCCTCCGCAGTGCTGCTGACCGTGGAAGAGGCGGCTCGGCGGTTGCGTATCGGGCGTACGACCGCCTTCCGGCTCGTCCTGGCCGGAGAGATCGTCAGTCACCGTCGGGCGGCTGCGCAGGGTTCCCGCCGATGCTCTGCCCGCTTACGTGGCCAAGCTGCGGCACCGTCCCGCAGCAGCGGCCTGAGGGGGACGACGTGGCAGAGGCAAAGCGCACGCGTCAGCCAAATGGAGCTTCATCCATCTACCTCGGCAAGGACGGCAAATGGCATGGCCGGGTGACAGTCGGCGTCCGTGATGACGGAAAGCCTGACCGCCGCCATATCGAGCGGAAGACGAAGGCCGAAGTCACGAAGGCCGTCCGCGAGATGGAGCGGGCCCGCGACGACCGGAAGCTTCGTAAGCCGGGCAAGGGCTGGACCGTCCAGGGCTGGCTTGAGCACTGGGTCGAGAACATCGCCAAGCCGTACGTCTCCGAGAACACGTACGACGGGTACGAGGTCGACGTACGCGTCCACCTCGTACCGGGCCTGGGCGCTCACAAGCTTGACCGCCTGGAGCCCGAGCACCTCGAACGCTTCTACCGGAAGATGCAGGCCGGCGGGAGCTCTGCCGGAACGGCTCACCATGTCCACCGCACGATCCGTGTGGCCCTCGGTGAGGCCGTGCGGCGCGGGCACGTCGTCGTCAATGCGGCTGAAATCGCCAAGGCTCCTCGCCTCGAAGAGGAGGACATCGAGCCGTACACGATCGAAGAGGTGCAAAGCCTCCTTGTCGAAGCCGCCAAGCTCCGCAACAGCGCGCGTTGGGTCGTGGCCCTGGCGCTCGGCCTGCGGCAGGGGGAGGCGCTCGGCCTGCACTGGGAGGACGCCGACCTCGACGCGGGATACATCCGCATCCGTAAGAACCGACTGCGTCCCAAGTACGCGCACGGCTGCGGTGCTGATCCGTGTGGGAGGAAAGCAGGCTACTGCCCCAAGCGGGAGCAGACGCGGCGTGAGCACAAGTCGACCAAGTCCCGCGCGGGGCGGCGGACGATCGGGCTGCCCGATCCGCTGATCAAGATTCTCCGTCAACACAAGGAGGTGCAAGAGCGTGAGCGGATCGCGGCCGGTGACGACTGGGAGGGGAAGGGGTACGTGTTCGCGTCCCCGACTGGCGGGCCGCTGAGTCCGAACACCGACTTCCACGTCTGGAAGCGGCTGCTTCGGGATTCCGGTGTGCGTGATGGCCGCCTCCATGACGCTCGACACACTGCCGCGACCGTGCTCCTGATTCTTGGCGTCCCAGACGTCGTGGTCGACTCGATCATGGGTTGGGAACCCGGGGGAGCGGCCCGGATGCGCGCTCGGTACATGCATGTCACCGGGACCATGCTCCGCAAGGTCGCCCAGCAAGTGGGAGACGCGCTCTGGGTACTGCCCGACTCCGGCAGCGCCACCGGTCCCGGCGAAAGAGCCGACTGAGACGGAAACTGAGACGGAGAACGACGAAGGCCCCGACCGGTGAACCGGTCGGGGCCTTCGTCTGCCCTTGCGGGCGGGTGCGGAGGATACGAGATTCGAACTCGTGAGGGGTTGCCCCCAACACGCTTTCCAAGCGTGCGCCCTAGGCCACTAGGCGAATCCTCCGCCGCAAACAATACAAGACGTTGGGGAGTGCTCGCGAACACGATCCCGGCGGTGGCATCCCGAGGTCGGATGGGGGGCTGCCGGCGTCGCTTCCGGGGCGGGGGATCCGCTAGGGTGGGCGTCAGCCCCTCACGCGGCGCTATCTGACTGAACTCCCCCAGGGCCGGAAGGCAGCAAGGGTAGGTTGGCTCTGGCGGGTGCGTGGGGGGCGCTTTGCGTTGGGGCGGTCCAGGTTGTCAGTGGTCGCCATTAACCTCGTATGTGTGTCGTCTCTCGCGTTGTACCGCCGCTATCGCCCGGAGTCGTTCGCCGAGGTCATCGGGCAGGAGCATGTAACCGACCCGCTGCAGCAGGCGCTGCGCAACAACCGGGTCAATCACGCCTACCTGTTCAGTGGTCCGCGCGGCTGCGGCAAGACGACGAGCGCCCGCATCCTGGCCCGCTGTCTGAACTGTGAGCAAGGTCCCACCCCGACGCCCTGCGGCGAGTGCCAGTCCTGCCGCGACCTGGCGAGGAACGGCCCGGGATCGATCGACGTCATCGAGATCGACGCCGCGTCGCACGGTGGTGTGGACGACGCCCGTGATCTGCGCGAGAAGGCCTTCTTCGGCCCGGCGAGCAGCCGGTACAAGATCTACATCATCGACGAGGCCCACATGGTCACCTCGGCGGGCTTCAACGCCCTCCTGAAGGTGGTCGAGGAGCCGCCGGAGCACCTCAAGTTCATCTTCGCGACGACCGAGCCCGAGAAGGTCATCGGCACGATCCGCTCGCGCACGCACCACTACCCCTTCCGTCTCGTGCCCCCCGGCACGCTCCGCGACTATCTCGGCGAGGTCTGCGGGCGGGAGGACATGCCCGTCGAGGAGGGGGTGCTGCCGCTGGTCGTGCGGGCCGGCGCCGGTTCCGTGCGTGACTCCATGTCCGTCATGGACCAGCTCCTCGCCAGCGCCGCCGACGACGGTGTGACATACGCCATGGCGACGTCCCTGCTCGGTTACACGGACGGTTCGCTGCTCGACTCCGTGGTCGAGGCCTTCGCCTCCGGGGACGGGGCCGCGGCCTTCCAGGTCGTGGACCGCGTCATCGAGGGCGGCAACGACCCCCGGCGCTTCGTGGCCGACCTGCTCGAGCGGCTGCGGGACCTCGTCATCCTCGCGGCCGTCCCCGATGCCGCGGAGAAGGGGCTCATCGACGCCCCCAGCGACGTCGTGGAGCGCATGCAGGCCCAGGCCGGCGTCTTCGGCGGCGCCGAGCTCAGCCGCGCCGCCGACCTGGTCAACGAAGGACTGACCGAGATGCGCGGCGCCACCTCGCCGCGGCTTCAGCTGGAGCTGATCTGCGCGCGCGTGCTGCTTCCCGCGGCGTACGACGACGAGCGTTCCGTCATGGCCCGCCTCGACCGCCTTGAGCGCGGCGGGAACTTCGTCCCCGGTGGCCAGGGCCCCGGGCCCGCCATGGGATATGCCCCCGGCCCCGAGGCCCACGCGGGCGTGCGGCAGCCGGGCGTGGCCATGCCTTCCGCCGGGCCTCCGCAGGTTCCGCAGGGCCCGCCCGTGCCGCAGGGCCCGCCCGTGGCGCCGGGAGGCGGTCCCGCCGCCGCGCGCGCGGCCGTACGAGGGTCAGGCGGACCGCAGGGCGACGCCGCCCCGGAGGCCCCGGCCCCCGGCCCGCAGGCGGCACCCCCCGCGGCCCAGGCTCCGCCTCCCGCCGCCGCTGCCCCCACCCCCGCAGCTCCCGCTCCCGCCGCTCCGGCCGGTGAGCGGCGTCCCGGCGGCTGGCCCACGGCGTCCGCCCCCGGCAGCGGCCCCGCGCCCGCGCCCGCCGCATCCGCCGCTCCGGAAGCCGCCGCGCCCCCGCGCCCCGGCGGCTGGCCCACGGCGGCCCCCTCCGGCGGAGCCCCGCAGGCCCCCGCCCCGGCGGCCCCCACGCCCGCGTCCGCCCCCGCGCCGATGGCCGCCCAGGCCCCCGCAGGCGGCGGTCCCGACCCCCGCACCCTGTGGCCGAACATCCTGGAGGCGGTGAAGAACCGCCGCCGCTTCACCTGGATCCTGCTCAGCCAGAACGCCCAGGTGGCGGGCTTCGACGGCACGACCCTGCAAATCGGCTTCGTCAACGCCGGGGCGCGGGACAACTTCGCCAGCAGCGGCAGCGAGGACGTGCTGCGCCAGGCGCTGTCCGAGCAGTTCGGCGTGCAGTGGAAGGTCGAGGCCATCGTCGACCCCTCGGGCGGCTCCGCGCCCCCGCCGGCCGCGGGCAACTTCGGCGGCGGTGGCGGCGCCTCGGGGGGCTACGGAGGTGGCAATTCCGGTGGGTCCGGCGGCGGCTTCGGCGGTGGCGGTGCCCCCGCGGCCCCGCGGCCCCAGAGCCCGCCCCAGCAGCCCACGCCGGCCCCGGCCCCCGCCCCGGCCCCGGAGCCGACACCTCCGCCCCGCTCGGCCCCGGCCCCGGAGCACGTGTCCCCCGAGGACGACACCCCCGAGGACGACGACCCCGACCTGGTCGAATCGGCCCTCTCGGGCCACGACCTGATCATGCGGGAGCTGGGCGCGACGGTCGTGGAGGAGTACCCCAACATCTGACCGTCCGGTGAGGGCGGAGTGGCGTGAAGTCGGGGGAGACGGCTTCGGGGCGCCGGGCGGAGTCTCTGGCCGCCGGTCGGGCAGGGCCTTGCGGAGCGTGCGCAGCCGGGCAGGACTGGATGAACGTACAAAAGGATTGGGAGTCGGACCTCGGGGAGGCATACGAAGCCACCAGCTAGGCTGACCACCGTGAAGGTCCTTGTCATCGGCAGTGGTGCCCGCGAACACGCCCTGTGCCGCTCTCTGTCCCTCGACCCCGACGTCTCCGAGCTGCACTGCGCCCCCGGCAACGCCGGCATCGCAGAGGTGGCCGAGACCCACCGGGTCGACGCCCTCGACGGCACCGCCGTGACCGCCCTCGCCGAGCGGCTCGGCGCGGGCCTGGTGATCGTGGGCCCGGAGGCCCCGCTCGTCGCGGGCGTCGCCGACGCCGTGCGCGCCGCGGGCATCCCCTGCTTCGGCCCGTCCAAGGAGGCCGCGGAGCTCGAGGGCTCCAAGGCGTTCGCCAAGGACGTGATGGCCGGCGCGAGCGTGCCGACCGCCCGGTCCTACGTCTGCACCACCCCTGATCAGATCGACAAGGCCCTCGACGCCTTCGGTGCGCCGTACGTCGTCAAGGACGACGGGCTCGCCGCGGGCAAGGGCGTCGTCGTGACGGACGACGTCGAGGCGGCCCGCGCGCACGCCATCGCCTGCGACCGCGTGGTCATCGAGGAGTTCCTCGACGGCCCCGAGGTCTCCCTCTTCGCGATCACCGACGGCGAGACGGTCGTCCCGCTCCAGCCCGCCCAGGACTTCAAGCGCGCGCTCGACGGCGACGAGGGCCCGAACACGGGCGGCATGGGCGCGTACTCGCCGCTGCCCTGGGCCGACCCGAACCTGGTCGACGAGGTCATGCGGACGGTGCTCCAGCCGACGGTCGACGAGCTGCGCCGCCGGGGCACCCCGTTCGCGGGGCTGCTGTACGCGGGACTGGCGATCACGAGCCGCGGCGTACGCGTCATCGAGTTCAACGCCCGCTTCGGGGACCCCGAGACCCAGGTGGTCCTCGCCCGCCTCAAGACGCCGCTCGGCGGACTCCTGATGGCCGCGGCGACCGGCAACCTCGCCGACCTGCCCCCGCTGCGCTGGAGCGACGACGCCGCGGTGACCGTGGTCGTCGCCTCGCACAACTACCCCGGCACGCCGCGCACCGGCGACCCCATCGAGGGGCTCGACGAGGTGGCGGCCCAGGACGCCCCCGACGCGTACGTCCTGCACGCCGGCACCCGGCGGGACGGCGACGCCGTGGTCAGCGCGGGCGGCCGGGTGCTGTCCGTGACGGCGACCGGGACCGGCCTCACCGAGGCCCGGCAGCGTGCGTACGCCGCGCTGTCCCGCATCCGTCTCGACGGCTCACAGCACCGTACGGACATCGCCGCGAAGGCGGCGGCCGAGGCGTGAGGTCCCGCCGCTTGATCGCGTGAGCGTGCCGCGTTGCCAGGCCTCCGCGTTGCCAGGCCGCCACGTCGTCAGGCCGCCACGTCGTACGTGACTTTCGGCCAAGTTCAGGCCCTGGATCCGGTTCCGGATCCGGGGCCTGTTCTCTGTTCGGCCTCCGTTCCGTGCGGGGCCCGAACGGCGCCTGTTCGATGCCCGTTCGGCGTCCGTTCGGCGTCCACCTTTAGCCAAAGCCATTCCATCGAGTGACCGCTGACCCATCCGGCTGACGGCACCCGGCACCCCAACTAGGGTGCGGCGAAAGCGTTCCAAGCGCCCAGAGCCAAACAGACCACCGGCATTGCGGTGTCGGCGGCGGGTGCAACAGTGGGGGAATGAGCAAGGCCAACGCCATTGACGTGTGCCACCGGCCCCGGCCGGTGGCCGAGCAGTAGGCAGCAGGGGGTGCAATCGGTCGTGTCAGGTTCGGGAGTGGAGGTGGGCGCGCAGGCCGCGCGTTCACGGGCCCTCGCCGTGCTGCGGTTGCGCAGCAGGGCGCTGGCCGTCGCCCTGCTGCCCGCGGCCGTCGCCGTCGTGCTCATCGCGGGCGGCGTCACGGGCCACATGGGCGGCCGGGGCTGGGACATCGCGCGCTGGGTCGTCACGGCCCTCGCCCTGCTCGTCCTGCTCGCGGCGGGGGCCGTCGCCCTGGTCGTGGCCAGGGCGCGGCCCGCCCTGAGCCCCACGGTCCCCGTGCCCGAGGAGTCCGCCCCCGATCTGTACCGCCTGGTCCGTGACCTCGCCGACCGGCTCGACGTGCCCGCGCCCTCGGCGATAGCGCTCACCCCCGACTGCGACAGCTGGCTGGAGGACCGCACCCACCCCGCACACGGCCCGCCCGCCGAGGAGTCCGCCGCCGGGGGCGCCCGTCCCCCGCACCGCCCGGCCTTCACCGCGCCCGTGCTCGTCATCGGCTCCCCGTTCCTGTGGTGGATGCGGGTCGGCGAGCTGCGCGCGGTGCTCGCCCCCGTGGTGGCGGGTACGGGTCCCTCCGCGCACCCCGACATAGCCGCCGCCCGGCGCTTCGTGCGCGGGCTCGACGCGGCGGTGGCCGACGCCACGGCCCCCGGCCGGGGGCCGCTGGTCCGCCCTCTGCTCGTCGGCGTCGGCTGGGTCGCCCGGCTGCTGCTGCGCAACTGCCGTGTGCACGCCGCCGAGATGGAGCGCGGCGTCGCCGCGGCCGCCGCCGAGCGTGCCCAGACCGTGGACTACGGCGTGCGGATCGTCGCCCAGGAGCAGGTCGGCCTCGCGTACGCGGGGTGGGACCGCCTGCTCACGCGGGTCGCGCTGCCCGCCTGGCGGATGGGCCGCTGGCCGTCCCGGCTGGACGCGGGGGTGGTCGCCGCGCTGACCGAGCTCTCGCGCAGGGACCGCCTCGCGGAGGGCTTCGCCTCCCGCCTGGGCGAGCGCCCTGCCTGTGACCTGCTGGAGGAGCCTGGCGTGGTGGACGAGGCCACGTCGCTCCTGGCCGCCCGCCTCTTCCACGGAGGTCCGGCCGAGCCGGGCCCGGACTGGGCGCCTGTGGCGTGGCAGGAGTATCCGGACGAGGTCGTGGACCGCAAGTGGCGTACGGATGCCGCGCGGCTGCACCGGGTCCTGGACTCCCTCGGCGTGGGCCACTCCGCGGACCCGTCCGCCGCGGGCCCCGAGGGACCGACCCTCGGCCGCGTCCTCGCCCACCTGACGGCCCCTGCGGGCCGCTGGGACGCGTCTGATTCCGGGGGCGGGATCGCCGGGGGGTCCGGGTCCGGTGCGGGGTCCGCGTCGGGCTCCGGTGCGGGTGCCGGGGCCGGTTCCGCTCCCGGTTCGGCGACTGGTTCCGCTTCGGGCTCCACTGCCGGTTTCGCTCCGGGCTCCGCGCCGGGCTCAGTGCCCGGTCCCGCACCAGGCTCCGCTCCCCGTCCCGCTCCGGGCTCTGCCCCCGAAGCCGCACCAGGCTCCGCGCCCCGTCCCGCTCCAGGCTCCGCCCCCGAAGCTGCGGCCGGTTCCGTTCCCGTTCCCGGTTCCGCGGCCGCGCCCCTGCCGCAGGCCGCCCTCGATCACCGCGGCGCCCCCGAGGGCGACGGCGCCCCGGGCGAGGACCCCCGCGGCGACGGCGACCCGGATGAGAGCCCCCGTGGCGACGGCGCCCCGGACGTGGGCACACGGGGCGACGGCGCCCCGGATGACGACGACGCCCCGGATGAAGGCCCCCGTGGCGTGCTCGCTGCCTCGCTCACGGCTGAGTTGGCCCGTGAGGAGGCCGAGGCTCCGCCCCGGCCGGCCCCCGCGGGTGGGCCGGACGAGGCGCTCTGGGTCGACGGGGCCCTGCCCCTCTTCCCGCTCCAGCCGCCCCGTACCGGACGTGAGCTCCTCGCCGACCACGTCACGGCGATGGTGTGCTGCGCCGCCGTGGACACCGCGGGAGCCGCCCCCGGCCTCGACTGGCTCGACGGCCCCGCCCTGCTGATCGACGGCGAGCGCGCGGCCGACCTCACGCCGAGCGTCCGCAGCCTCGTGGAGCAGGGCGACCCCGTACCCCTGCGGGACTGGCTCACCCGCCTCGGCATCCGCCCCGAGAAGCCGGTCCGCCTGGCCTGAGCGAGCCGCCGGAGCCCCTGGGATGCCTCCCCACAGCCCCCATACCCCCGTAGCCCCCCCATACCCCCGTAGCCCTCATAGGCCGCGCCCCAGCCAGGCCCCAGCCGCGACCCAGCCCCGCCTCCCGCGCACGCGCCCACGGCGCCGGAGCGCCGCGCCGGAGCGCGGGAAACCGGAAGGCAGCGTTCCGATCCCGTCAATTCGCGACGAACGGTGACGAGGTGAGTGCGTAATGTGATGTGCTTGGGCCGGGGCCGGTCGTACGTACTGACCGGTGGAGCCGGACTCGGGGGAGCGAGGGAGGGAGAGACATGGGGCAGGAGCCGATCCGCCGCTGGGAATCGGGGGCGCTCGCGCACGCCGTGTCGGACCCCTTCGGACAGGGCCCGCTGCCCTGGCTCCGCGGCTCCGAGCACTACTTCGACGACACGGGCCAGGTCGTGCCCTGGTACGTCGACCCCGTCTCGGCCGCGTCGGCCGCTTCGGCACCCGGCGTCCACATCCCCGCCGCCCGCACCGGCGGCACCCTGAACGCCGACGACGTGCGCCGCCAGATCAAGGGTTTCACCTCCACAGGAGCCGCCGCCCCCGGCGAGGCCATCGACTTCCGCGTCACGGTCGACCCGCCCCAGCAGTTCAGCGTCGACATCTACCGCATCGGGCACTACGGCGGCGACGGGGCGTCGAAGATCACCACCAGCCCCCGCCTCTCCGGCATCGTCCAGCCCGCCCCGCTCACCGCGGACCGCACCGTCTCCTGCCATCACTGGTGGCTCTCCTGGCGCCTACAGATCCCGAGCTACTGGACCGTCGGGGCGTATGTGGCGGTGCTGACCACCGCCGACGGGTACCGCTCGCACGTCCCCTTCACGGTCCGCGACCACCACCCCGCCGACCTCCTGCTGCTCCTGCCGGACGTCACGTGGCAGGCGTACAACCTCTACCCCGAGGACGGCCGCACGGGCGCCAGTCTCTACCACGCGTGGGACGAGCAGGGCCGTCTCCTCGGCGAGAGCGAGGCCGCCGTCACGGTCTCCTTCGACCGGCCGTTCGCCGGGGCCGGGCTGCCGCTCCACGTGGGCCACGCCTACGACTTCATCCGCTGGGCCGAGCGGTACGGGTACGACATCGCGTACGCGGACGCCCGCGACCTGCACGCGGGCCGCGTCGACCCCTCGCGCTACCGCGGCCTGGTCTTCCCCGGCCACGACGAGTACTGGTCCCCTGCCATGCGCCGCACCGCGGAGCTGGCCCGCGACGGCGGCACCTCCCTGGTCTTCCTCTCCGCCAACACCATGTACTGGCAGGTGGAGCTGGCCCCCTCCCCGTCCGGCGTCCCCGACCGCCTGCTGACCTGCCGCAAGCGCCGGGGCCCCGGCAGGCCCGCCCTCTGGCGCGAGCGGGACGGCGACAAGACCGCCGAGCAGCAACTGATCGGCATCCAGTACGCGGGCCGGGTCCCCGAGCCGCACCCCCTGGTCGTGCGCAACGCCGACCACTGGCTCTGGGAGGCGACGGGGGCCCACGAGGGCGACGAGCTGGAGGGCCTGGTCGCGGGCGAGGCCGACCGCTACTTCCCGCGGACGCCGCTCCCCGAGCACCAGGGCCGCATCCTGCTCGCCCACTCCCCGTACACGGACGCGGAGGGCGCCAAGCGCCACCAGGAGTCATCGCTCTACCGCGCGCCCTCCGGCGCCCTCGTCTTCGCCTCCGGCACCTTCGCCTGGTCCCCGGCGCTCGACCGGCCGGGCCATGTGGACACCCGCGTGCAGCGCGCCACGGCCAATCTCCTCGACCGCATCTGCAAGCGGGACTGAGCGGGACTGAGCGGGACTGAGCGGGACTGAGCGAGGCTGAGCGGGGCTGAGCCGGACCCGCAACTGCTGCCGGGCGCCTCCATACGTCCCCGGGCCCACCCCCGGCTCCAGCCCCGGCCCCACCCCTGGCCGAGACCACCGTCCCGATACGGGAGAATCGACAGCACTTGGCCAGAACCACCGGGAGGAACCGTGTCCGGATTCGTAGAAAAGCCCGAGCCTCTCGATGTGCCGGGCCTGGTGCACCTCCACACCGGCAAGGTGCGCGAGCTGTACCAGAACGAGGCGGGCGAGCTCGTCATGGTCGCGAGCGACCGGCTCTCCGCCTATGACTGGGTGCTGCCCTCGGAGATCCCCGACAAGGGCCGCGTGCTCACCCAGCTCTCCCTGTGGTGGTTCGACCAGCTCGCCGACCTGGTACCCAACCACGTCATCTCCACGGACCTGCCCGAAGGCGCCCCCGCCGACTGGGCGGGCCGCACCCTGGTCTGCAAGTCCCTGCGGATGGTCCCGGTCGAGTGCGTCGCCCGCGGCTACCTCACCGGGTCGGGCCTCCTGGAGTACAACGACTCCCGCACGGTCTGCGGCCTCGCGCTGCCCGAGGGCCTCACCGACGGCTCCGAGCTGCCCGCGCCGATCTTCACGCCCGCCGCGAAGGCCGCCGTCGGCGAGCACGACGAGAACGTGAGCTACGAAGAGGTCGCCCGCCAGGTCGGCGCCGACACGGCGGCCAAGCTGCGTCAGACGACCCTCGCCGTCTACAGCAGGGCGCGGGACACCGCCCGCGAGCGTGGCCTGATCCTCGCCGACACGAAGTTCGAGTTCGGCTTCGACGGCGAGGCGCTGATCCTCGGCGACGAGGTCCTGACGCCGGACTCGTCGCGCTTCTGGCCCGCCGACCAGTGGGAGCCGGGCCACGCCCAGCCCAGTTACGACAAGCAGTTCGTCCGCGACTGGCTGACCTCGCCGGCCTCCGGCTGGGACCGGAAGAGCGAGCAGCCGCCGCCCGCGCTGCCGCAGGACGTGGTGGACGCCACCCGCGCCAAGTACATCGAGGCGTACGAGCGGCTGACCGGCACCGCCTGGTAGCCGGACGAGATCGGACCGGACCGGACTAGACCGCTAGGCCGGACCGGACCGGAACGCGAAAGAAGGCCCCGCTCCGAGGAGCGGGGCCTTCTTCTCTGAACCTCTGAGCGGACGACCAGGTTCGAACTGGCGACCTCAACCTTGGCAAGGTTGCGCTCTACCAACTGAGCTACGTCCGCGCTGCGCCGTGGCGCGAGAACAACTATACCCAACCGCGCTCGCGTGCGAGACGCACCGCGGCATGACGGTTCTCCGCCCCGATCTTGGTGGCCGCGGAGGAGAGGTAGTTGCGGACGGTGCCCTGGGAGAGCGAGGCGCGTTCGGCGATCTCCGCGACGGGGGCGCCGTCGGCGGCGAGTTCGAGCACCTCGGCCTCGCGGTCGGTGAGCGGGGAGTCGCCGGCGGAGATCGCGTCGGCGGCCAACTCCGGGTCCACGTAACGGTTTCCGGCGTGTACGGAGCGGATGATCTCGGCGAGCCGCTGGGCGCTCACGGTCTTCGGCACGAAGGCGCGCACCCCCACGGCGAGGGCTCGCTTGAGATGTCCCGGTCTGCCGTGACTCGTCACGATCATGGTGCGGCACAGCGGGAGTTCGTCCCGCAGCGATGTGGCCACGCTCACACCGTCGGCGCCCGGCATCTGGAGGTCGAGGACGGCCACGTCGGGCCGGTGGGCGCGTGCCATGGCGAGCGCCTCGGGCCCGGTCGCCGCTTCGGCGACGACGACGAGGTCGTCCTCCAGGGCGAGCAGCGCGGCGAGCGCGCCCCGGATGAGGTGCTCGTCATCGGCGAGCAGCACACGCAGCGTCACAGCAGGGCTTCTTCCTGTTCCTCGGTCCGTTTCCAGGTCCGTTTCCGGGTCTGTTCCCGGGTCCGTTTCCGGGGTTCTTCCTCGGGCCGGTCCGCGGTGGAGCTGCCGGTTCCGGTGGGTGGCGACGGCACCTGGGCGGTGAGGCGGAACCGCCCCGCCTCGCAGGCGGAGTCCAGCGTGCCGCCCACCTCGGCGAGCCGCTCCCGCAGTCCGGCGAGCCCGGAGCCGCCGTTGGGCGCGGGGCCCGGTTCCGCGGCGGAGGGCGCCCCGTCGTTCTCCACGGTCAGCGTCGTACGGTCCGGGGCCACCGCCAGGGTGATGTCGCAGCGCCCGGCGTCGCCGTGCCGCAGCACGTTGGTGGCCGCCTCGCGCACCACCCAGCCCAGCGCGGACTGCACGGCGGCCGGGAGCCCCGCCGCCGACCCGGTCGCCCGGCAGGTGATCCCGGCGGCTTCGAGCACCCCTTGGGCGCCGATGAGCTCGACGCCGAGGTCGGCCTCGCGGTAGCCGCGGACGACCTCGCGCACCTCGCGCTGCGACTCCTGCGCGATGCGCTGCACCTCGACCATCTGGTCCACGGCTTCGGGGCGCCCGCGGCGCGCGAGCTGTACGGCCAGTTCGCTCTTGAGCGCGATGACGGCGAGGTTGCGGCCCATCACGTCGTGCAGGTCACGCCCGAAGCGCAGTCGCTCCTCGGCGACCGCGAGCCGCGCCTCGACCTCACGGGCGCGGTCGGCCTCCCACATCACGGAGAGCGTCCAGGCGCCGCAGCGCGAGGACAGCAGGGTCAGCAGGCCGCCGAAGGCGATGAGGCCGGCGAGGGCGAGGAGCCGGCCGTCCCGCGCCCCCGCCGCGGCGAACGCGGCCACGAGTACGACGTCCAGGGCGGCGACGCGGGCCAGGAAGGTCCGTACGGGCAGGGCGAAGGACAGGGCCTGGCAGAACGGCACCATCAGGTACATGACGGTGAGGGCGATCAGGCCGTCCTCGACCCCGTCCATGGCCTCCAGGGCGACCGCGAGCGCGTAGGCGGTGCCCATCAGGGCGCTCGCCACGGCGAGGTCACGGCGCGGCAGTTCCCGCCGCTCCAGGAAGTGGTCGAGCGCCCGCCGCAGCGAGCGGTTGGCGTGCACGCACTGCGCCGCGCCCACCGCGATCAGCGCCCAGCCGGTGAACTGGGCCGCGGGCCCGGAGCGCAGGCTCAGGCCCAGCGGCAGCGAGCCCCAGCTCAGGTAGAAGATCCACGGCAGGGCGTGCCACATGGCGACGCTCTGGAACTCCACCTTCTCGATCTTGCTCCGCGCGTGCCAGCCCCGCTGCCAGCTCCGTATCCGGCCCACCATCCCGACCGCCCCTCTCAGTGCCTCGGCTCCCAGCGGAACCACCGTCGTACAGCAAACACCGCGACCAGGGTCCAGGCCACCGCGGTGATGGCCGCGTCGAGCGCGTCCCCCGCCGAGAGGCTGCCGGTCCAGCCGCCGCGCACGAGCTGGATGACGGGGGAGAGCGGCAGGCGTTCGCAGACCGAGGCGAGGCCGTCGGGCATGACCTCGAACGGTATGACGAGCCCGGAGCCGAGCATCGACAGGAAGATCAGCGGCATGCTCATGACCTGGGCGGTCTCCGAGGTCCTGCTGAAGCTCGCCGTGACGGCGGCGAGCGCGCCGAACATCACGATGCCGAGGAGCACCCCGAGAACGGCGTACGCGACCGCGTCGGGCGCCCCCGCGTCCAGGAAGGCCACGCAGCCCACGCAGAGCACCACGCTCTGCGCGAGGCCGATGGCGACGGCCGGCAGCGAGGCACCGACCAGGATCTCGTGGTCCCGCAGCTCACCGGTGCGCAGCCGCTTCAGTACGAGCTCCTCGCGGCGGGCGACGAAGACGCCGATCAGCGAGCCGTAGACCGCGAAGATCAGAGAGAAGCCGATGGAGGACGGCAGCAGCATGGTGCCGACGGAGAGCCCCGCCTCCTTCAGGTCGGCCTCGTCCACCGCCGACGCGACGCTGAGCGGCAGGACCATCGGTACGAACAGTGCCGCGAACAGCGTGCCCTTGCTCCGCGCGAGCAGCGTCAGCTCGGCGCGGGCCAGGGACCCCATGCGCCCCGCGGGGGTCGTCATCGTCATGGTGCTCATGCCGCCGCCTCCTTCTCGGCGGAGCGCCCGGCGGCGTCCCCGCCCGTTCCCCGCCTGCCGGTCTCCGTTCCCCGCCCGCCGGTTTCCGTTCCCGGTCCGCCGGATCCCGCCTCCCGCGCGATGCGCAGGAACGCCTCTTCCAGGGAGGCGGCCCGTACGTCGAGCGAGCCGAGGCCGATCCGTGCGTCCCTGGCCCACACCAGCAGCTCCGTGGCCGTCCGCTGGAGTTCGTTGGTGCGCAGCCGCACCCGGCGCCCCTCAGCCTCGTGGCCCGTCACGCCGAGCTCGGCGAGCGGCGGCAGGTCGCCGACGAGATACCCCTCGGGCAGCTCGAAGGAGACGTGCGAGGGCTGCGCGGCGACCACGTCGGCGACACTGCCCTCGGCGGCGATCCGGCCCTCGTGCAGGATCGCGAGGCGGTCGGCGAGCACCTCGGCCTCTTCGAGGTAGTGCGTGGTGAGCAGCACGGTGGTGCCGTTGTCCCGCAGTTCCTGGACCAGCTCCCAGGTCTCGCGGCGCCCCTCGGCGTCGAGGCCCGTGGTGGGTTCGTCGAGGAAGAGCACCTCGGGGCGCCCGATGAGTGCCATGGCCAGGTCGAGCCGCCGCTTCTCGCCGCCGGAGAGCTGTTTCACGCGTACGCCGGCCCGCTTGGTGAGGCCGACGACATCGAGGGCCTCCGCGACGGGCCTGGCCCCGCTGGTGCACCCGGCCCACATCCGCACGGTCTCCGTGACCGTCAGCTCGGCGGGGAAGCCGCCTTCTTGCAGCATGACGCCGATGCGGGGCCGCACCGCCGCCCGCTCGGTGTACGGGTCGTGCCCGAGGACCCGTATGCGCCCGGCGGCGGGTGCGGCGAGGCCTTCGAGGAGTTCGACGGTGGACGTCTTGCCCGCGCCGTTGGTGCCGAGGAGCGCGAACAGTTCGCCGCGGGCCACGCCGAAGGAGATCCCCCGCACCGCCTCGAAACCGCCCCCGTACACGCGCCGGAGATCGGTCACGTCGATCACTTGGTCAGTCATGGTCCGAGCCTCTCCCGTGCGGGGAGGCGGCGGCAGTGCGCGCTGTCACCGGCCCGTATGACAAATGTCAGAAGCGGAGGGAACGGAGGCCGGGCACGAAGAAGGCCCCGGTCTCATTGACCGGGGCCTCAACAACTGGAGCGAACGACGAGGTTCGAACTCGCGACCTCAACCTTGGCAAGGTTGCGCTCTACCAACTGAGCTACGTTCGCATTGCCTCCGACCAGCTCTCACTGATCGGCGCGTGCATCAGCTTACCGCAACCAGAAGACTGGTTCGTAGGCGATGCGGAGCGGGTGACAGGAATTGCACACTGCGCCTTCCCCCTGGAAGGGGGATGTTCTACTACTGAACTACACCCGCACGACTCCTTGGGACCCGGCTTTTCGGCCTTGCCCCTCGGCGTGCTCCAGACTCTAGCTGACCAGCAGGGGTGCAACGCAAGTCGGTTGCCGCGAGGGGTTCGGGGACGTGGCCGTGAGGCGCTCCGGGTCCCGCGTGGAGTCCGAGGTCAGTTGGCCGCCTCGAACGCCTCGAAGGCCTCGTAGACCTTCTTCGGGATGCGGCCGCGCGGCGGCAGGTCCATCTGCCGCGAGCGGGCCCAGGCCCGGACCGCGGAGGGCGCGGGGGTCACCGCCGTGTGCCGGAACGCCTTCCCGGACCTCGACTGCTTGCGGGCCGCCTCCAGGTACGGGGCGAGCGCCGTGCGCAGTTTCTTGGCATTGGTTTGGTTGAGGTCGATCTCGTACGAGTTGCCGTCAAGACCGAACGCGACCGTTTCCGCTGCTTCCCCGCCGTCCATGTCGTCAAAGAGTGTGACTACGACACGCTGCGCCACGAATATCGGTCCCTTCGTGCGGCTGTACCGCGTTGACGTGCGGTGACGCCGACTGTCCGGCTGTTTTGGGGCGAGTATCTGCTATTGCCATTTCCTTTGTACAGTGCTTGGCAATGCATTGTGAAGCCCGTCCGAATATCTCCGCGTGTCCGGGCGTAATGCCGACCGGTGATCTTTTCCTGGATTCTCTGTGAAGGTGCCCCGTTCGAAACCTGTTTGGGTAGGGGAACGTGACCGTCATCACGTAGGATTCTACCAATCTACGCGAGTAGAAATTTTGTGCCGGTAGTCTGAAGGAACCTGCTTCAGCACCAGGCGAGCAGCACACGCCAGCACCACACACCGGGAGTGCCAGTGGCACGCGTCGTAGTCGACGTCATGCTCAAGCCGGAGATCCTCGACCCCCAGGGCCAGGCGGTGCAGCGTGCACTGCCGCGCCTCGGTTTCGAGGGCATCTCCGACGTACGTCAGGGAAAGCGCTTCGAACTCGAGGTGGACGGGCCGGTCGACGAGACCGCCCTCGCCCGTATCCACGAGATGGCGGAAACCTTCCTCGCCAACACCGTGATCGAGGACTTCGTCGTAAAGGTGGAGGAAGAGAAGTGACCGCTCGAATTGGAGTCGTCACTTTCCCCGGAACGCTCGACGACCGCGACGCCCAGCGCGCCGTCCGCGTGGCCGGCGCCGAGGCCGTGCCGCTGTGGCACAAGGACAAGGACCTCAAGCAGGTCGACGCCGTGGTCCTGCCCGGCGGGTTCTCCTACGGCGACTATCTGCGGGCCGGCGCCATCGCGCGTTTCTCGCCGGTGATGGAGTCCGTCATCGAGCAGGCGAAGGCCGGAATGCCGGTGCTCGGCGTCTGCAACGGCTTCCAGGTGCTCACCGAGACGCACCTCCTGCCGGGCGCGATGCTGCGCAACAACCACCTGCACTTCATCTGCCGCGAGCAGAAGCTGCGCGTGGAGAACGCGGAGACCGCCTGGACCGCCGACTACACGGCAGGACAGGAGATCCGGATCCCGCTCAAGAACATCGACGGGCAGTACACCGCCGACGAGCGGACCCTGGACATGCTGGAGGCCGAGGGCCGCGTCGCCTTCCGGTATCTGGAAGGCAACCCCAACGGCTCGCTCCGCGACATCGCCGGCATCACGAATGAGGCGGGCAACGTCGTCGGTCTGATGCCGCACCCCGAGTACGCGGTGGAGCCGCTCGTCGGGACCGGCCGCACCGACGGCCTCGGATTCTTCACCTCGATCCTGAAGAAGCTGGTCAACGCATGACTCTGGACACCGTCAAGCACGCGGCGGAGACGCCCGACGTCAAGCTGCCCTGGGCCGAACTGGGCCTGAAGGAAGACGAGTACGCGCGCGTCAGGGAGATCCTTGGCCGCCGTCCGACCGGTGCCGAGCTCGCCATGTACTCGGTGATGTGGTCCGAGCACTGCTCGTACAAGAGCAGCAAGGTCCACCTCCGCCAGTTCGGCGAGAAGGTCCCCGCCAACGACGCCATGCTCGTCGGCATCGGCGAGAACGCCGGTGTGGTCGACGTCGGCCAGGGCTACGCGGTCACCTTCAAGGTCGAGTCGCACAACCACCCCTCCTACGTGGAGCCCTACCAGGGCGCGGCCACGGGCGTGGGCGGCATCGTGCGCGACATCATCGCCATGGGCGCGCGGCCGGTCGCGGTCGTGGACCCGCTGCGCATGGGCGACGCCCACCACCCCGACACCAAGCGGGTGCTGCCCGGCGTCGTCGCGGGCATCGGTGGCTACGGCAACTGCCTGGGCCTGCCCAACATCGGCGGCGAGCTGGTCTTCGACGCCTGCTACCAGGGCAACCCGCTGGTCAACGCCGGTGCCATCGGCGTCATGCGACACGAGGACATCCACCTGGCCAAGGCGTCGGGACCCGGCAACAAGGTCATCCTGTACGGGGCCAGGACCGGCGGCGACGGCATCGGCGGCGCCTCGATCCTGGCCTCCGAGACCTTCGACGACACAAAGCCCTCGAAGCGTCCTGCCGTGCAGGTCGGTGACCCCTTCCAGGAGAAGCTCCTCATCGAGTGCACCCTGGAGGCCTTCGCAGAGAAGCTCGTCGTCGGCATCCAGGACCTGGGCGCGGCCGGACTCTCCTGCGCGACCAGCGAGCTGGCGTCCAACGGCTCGGGCGGCATGCGGGTCGAGCTGGACGACGTACCGCTGCGTGACTCCACGCTCACGCCCGAGGAAATCCTCATGAGTGAGTCGCAGGAGCGCATGTGCGCGGTCGTCGAGCCCGACAAGGTCGCCCGCTTCCTGGAGATCTGCGACAAGTGGGACGTCATCGCCACCGTCGTCGGTGAGGTGACCGACGGCGACCGCCTGGAGATCTTCTGGCACGGCGAGAAGATCGTCGACGTCGACCCGCGCACGGTCGCGCACGACGGCCCGGTCTACGAGCGCCCCTACGCCCGCCCGTCCTGGCAGGACGCCCTCCAGGCCGACGACGCGAACAAGCTGGCCCGCCCGGCCGACGCGGACGAGCTGCGCGAGCAGGTCCTCAAGCTGGTCGCCGCCCCGAACCAGGCCGCCAAGTCCTGGATCACCGAGCAGTACGACCACTTCGTGCAGGGCAACACCGTGCTCGCCATGCCCGAGGACTCCGGGATGATCCGGATCAACGAGGAGACGGGCCTCGGCGTCGCCATCGCCACCGACGGCAACGGCCGCTTCGCGAAGCTCGACCCGTACACGGGCGCGCAGCTCGCCCTCGCGGAGTCGTACCGCAACGTGGCGGCCTCGGGCGCCAAGCCCCTCGCCATCTCGGACTGCCTGAACTTCGGTTCGCCCGAGGACCCGGACGTCATGTGGCAGTTCGCCGAGGCCATCCGCGGCCTCGCGGACGGCTGCCTCGAGATGGGCACCCCGGTGACCGGCGGCAACGTCTCGCTGTACAACCAGACGGGCGAGGCGGCCATCCACCCCACGCCGGTCGTCGCCGTTCTCGGCGTGATCGACGACGTGGCCCGCCGCACGCCGATGGCCTTCAAGGAAGAGGGCCAGCTCCTCTACCTGCTCGGCGAGACCCGCGAGGAGTTCGGCGGCTCGGCCTGGTCGCAGGTCGTCCACGACCACCTCGGCGGGCTGCCGCCCAAGGTCGACCTGGCCCGCGAGAGGCTGCTCGGCGAGATCCTCATCTCCGCCTCCCGCGACGGCATGATCGACGCCGCGCACGACCTGTCCGACGGCGGTCTCGTGCAGGCGGTCACCGAGTCCTGCCTGCGCGGCGGCCGCGGCGCCCGGCTTGTCGTGCCGGACGGCCTGGACGCGTTCACGTTCCTCTTCTCGGAGTCGGCGGGGCGTGCGGTGGTCTCCGTGCCGCGCAGCGAGGAACTGCGGTTCACGGACATGTGCGGGGCGCGGGGCCTGCCCGTCACCCGCGTCGGTGTCGTCGACGGTGACGCCGTGGACGTCCAGGGCGAGTTCACGCTGCCGCTGAGCGAGCTGCGCGAGGCCCACGAGGGGACCCTTCCGGGGCTCTTCGCCTGACGGTCACTGCTCACGAAGCCCCCGCCCGGACCTGGTCCGGACGGGGGCTTCGTCGTACGTCAGCCCAGGAAGTCCAGGAGTTCGGCGGTGTCGAGCTTGAAGGCAACCGGGTCCGGCAGCTCCACGGCGGCGCCGAGGCGTACCTCGTGGACGTCGGTGTAGGCGCCGGCCGCCGCGTCCGGCCTGCTGTGGACCACGATCTTGCCGAACTCGCGGTCGATGAGCAGGTACACCGGAATGCCGGCGGCCGCGTAGGCGGCGGGCTTCTCCTCGCGGTCCCGGCGGTGCGCGTCGGTGTCGTACGAGGTGACCTCGACCGTCATCAGCACACCGCTGGCGTCGGCCCAGTCGCGGCGGCCCCGGAAGTAGCCCCGCGGGGCGAGCGAGGCGTCCGGGCGGGACCGGCCTTTGCGGTACGTCTCGATCGTCAGCCCGTGCTCCGCGCTGTACAGGCTCAGGTCCGGCCTGTGCTGCATGCACTGCTCCTGCAGCCACGTCACCATCTCGACGTGATCTCCATCCGGCACGTTCTTGACCCCGATCCGTCCGCCGATGAACTCCAACCTGATGCCCTCGAACCGCTCTTCCGTGAGCCGAGCCAGCTCCTCGAAGTCCTCGACCGACATCTGGGCCTGCGGCGTGCGTTCTGCCATGACCGTCATGTTGCACTCCTCTCCGGGCGACGGCCAGTGTTGACCTTCGACCAGCAGTACCGGGGGTGTTCGGTGATCGTTCACCCGTACGAGGGGGAAGTGCCGTGTCCGTACGTCAACGCAAGCTCGCCGCCCTGGCCCAGCGCCTGCTGTGGCTGATCTTCTTCGCCCAGGTGATCGCCGGGTTCTTCGTGGAACTGCCGTACAACTACTGGCTGGGCTGGCTGCCCGCGCTCGGCGCGATCGCCATCGGGCTGGTGAACTCCCGTTCCGTCCGGCGGCGGATCGAGGCGGAGCCCCCGGCGCCCGTCGAGGTGGCGGCCCCGGTCACCGGCCGCTGGTCCGCCCTCAACAGCCCGGCGAGCAAGGTGCCGAGCCACGGCACGCACGGCCTCGGGCAGACGTACGCCATCGACATCACGGCCGAGCCGGAGGAGGGCGCCCGCCCCGCCCCCGTCTGGTTCTGGCCCGTGGCCCGGCCCGGCACGGCCTACCCCGCCTTCGGGGCGCCGCTGCGCGCGGTGGCCGACGCCACCGTCGTGCACGCGGAGGACGGCCAGCGCGACCACCTCAGCCGCAGCTCGCTCCTCGGGGTGCTGTACTTCTGGCTGGTCGAGGGCGTCGGCCGCAGCGTCGGCGGCACCCGCCGCGTGGTGGGCAACCACGTCGTCCTCGACCTCGGCGAGGGCACGTACGCCATGTACGCCCACGTCCAGCGGGGCTCGCTGGACGTCCGGGCGGGGGACGAGGTCGTCGCCGGGCAGCGGATCGGCCGCTGCGGGAACTCCGGCAACTCCACCGAACCGCATGTGCACTTCCAGCTGATGGACGGCCCCGACCTGAACACGGCGCGGGGCGTGCCGTTCACCTGGCGCGGGATCGGCGTGCCGGCGAACCGTGAGGTCTTCACGGTGGCCGCCACCGAAGCAAGGGTGACCGAGTAAATATAGTTACCTGGTCAAATATTCATCCTGGTACAGTGTCGCCATGGTTGAGGAATCCCTGGGGCTGCGCGAGCGCAAGAAGCGGCAGACCGCGCACCGGATCTGGCGGACCGCGCTGGATCTCTTCCTGGACCGAGGCTTCGACAAGGTCTCCGTAGCGGAGATCGCCGCCGCCGCGGACGTCTCGAAGATGACGGTCTTCAACTACTTCGGCACCAAGGAAGACGTGCTCCTCGCCCCGATGGAGGAGCACGTCGCCGACGCCGCCGACGCGGTGCGCGACCGCGGCCCCGGCGAGTCCGCGGTCACCGCGCTGCGCCGGCAGTTCCTGGCCAAGATCGCCGAGCGCGACCCCTCCATCGGCCTCAGCGACGACGCGGCCGTGGTGCAACTGCACCGGCTCATCAGCGATACGCCCGCGCTGGCCCGCCGCGTCATGCTCTTCCAGATGCGCGGCATCGGCCTCCTCACCGATGTGCTCGCCGAGGAGACGGGCGACCGGCTGACGGCGGGCATCGCCGCCCACCAACTCGTCTCCGCACGCGACGCGGTGGTCATCGAGAACCACCGCAGGCTCCTCGCGGGCGAGCGCGCCGACGCCATGGCCGCCGACTGCGCGGCCCTCGCCGAGCGCGCCTTCGACCTGGTCGAAAAGGGACTTCAGGGCTACCCCGGCAGGCCCTAGAGTCGGCACCATGCCACCGGCCAAGAAGCGCACGCGGACGTACGACTCCGCCAGGATCCGCAAAGCCGTGCTCGCCCAGTCCGGCGCCGTACGGGACGCGGTGGGCACCCTCACCCCCGACCAGCTCGCCCGGCCGACCCGCCTCGGCGACTGGACCGTGCACGAACTGGCCGCCCACATCGCCCTGGTGCTCGGCACCGTCCACCGCTACCTCGGCCTGCCCGAACCGGCACGGCACGAAGTACCGCTCATGGACTGGCCCTTCGCCACCGTCGGCAAGGCCGCCCAGGTCGACGAGGACACCCGCGCCATCGCGGAGGCCGCGCGCACGGGCGCGGGCCTCGACGAGCTGTTCGCGCGCACGCTCACCGGCATCGAGGAGTCCCTGGCCGCCGCGCCGGACGCCCGCCTCGTGCCCTCCCGCGTCGGCGCCATGACCCTCGGCGACTTCCTCGTCACCCGTACCGTCGAGCTGACCGTCCACACGGACGACCTCAACGACGCGGTGCCCGGCCTCGACGTCCCCCACGACCGCCAGGCCCTCGCCGCCTGCGCCCGGCTGCTCGCCGACGCCCTCGCGGTGAAGGCCCCCGGCGCCTCGACCGAGGTCCGCGTCCCGCCGTACGCGGTGGTGCAGTGCGTGCAGGGACCCCGCCACACCCGAGGCACCCCGCCGAACGTCGTCGAGACCGACGCGCTGACCTGGATCAGGCTCGCGACGGGCCGCACCGACTGGAAGACGGCGCTTGACGCGGCGCAGGTCAGCGCGAGCGGGGAACGGGCGGACCTCTCGGAGCTGCTGCCGATCATGGGCTAGACCGGAGCCGCCGGACACCGGCCGAGGACCGCGCGGAAGCCGGATGGAACCAAGTCCCCCACTTGTCCCGTCACATCGCCATGCACACGCAGCGTCTGACCCTGACCCTGACCGCGCTGGCCTCCGCCGGGCTGCTGCTCACCGCATGCGGCACCGAGTCCGGAGCCGGCTCCGACGGCGGCTCCCCCGACCGGTCCGCGGGGAGCGCGCCGGCCATCACCGGCATCCGGTGGAACGTCGACAGCGTGACCGTGGGCGGCAAGAAGTACGAGGCACCGGACGGCGCCCACCTCAAGATCGGCAAGGACGGCCGGGCCGGCGGCAGCTTCGGCTGCAACCACGCCGGCGCCGACGTGAAGATCGACGGCGACCAGTTGGCCTTCTCCGGGACGCAGATGACGGACATGGCCTGCACGGACGGCGACCGCATGGCGTTCGAGAAGAGCCTCGCCGACACCCTGGGCAAGCAGAAGCTGACGGCGAAGGTCGACGGCGACCGGATGACCCTGACCTCCGCCAAGGGAGACCACGTGGACCTCACCTCGCGCGCCGAGGAGCCCGACGCCCCGCTGACCGGCACCAAGTGGACGGTGAACGGCGTCGGCGACGGCCGTACGACGGCGTCCCTGCCCAAGGACCTGACCGACAAGGTCCACCTCACCTTCGGCAAGGACGGCAAGGTCCGCGGCAACCTCGGCTGCAACGACGTCTCCGCCACGGCCGAGGCCAAGGACGGCCGCATCACCTTCGGCGCCCCCGCCGCCACGCGCAAGATGTGCCCCGGCGAGGCGATGAAGACCGAGCGCCGGCTGCTGAAGCTCTTCGACGGCACGGCGCGCTACGAGGTGAGCCAGGACACCCTGAAGCTGACCGCGGCCGACGGCACGGTCGTCGACGCGAGCGCCGGCGGCTCCGCGAAGGACAAGCCCGGGAAGAAGTAGGGGCGGCCGCCGCGATTACGGTCCGTGCAGGGCTCGTATCCCCAATTCGGACCCGTGGTCGATCTCGCCTACACTCGATGATGTGCCACGTGGTGACGGTCGACTCAATCACGATCTGCTCCCCGGCGAGAAAGGCCCCCAGGACGCTTGTGGCGTCTTCGGGGTCTGGGCTCCGGGTGAAGAGGTCGCCAAGCTCACTTACTTCGGGCTGTACGCCCTCCAGCATCGAGGCCAGGAGTCCGCGGGAATCGCGGTCAGCAACGGCTCCCAGATCCTTGTCTTCAAGGACATGGGGCTCGTCTCCCAGGTCTTCGACGAAACGTCTCTCAGTTCGCTCCAGGGTCATATCGCGGTCGGTCACGCCCGCTACTCGACCACTGGAGCCTCCGTATGGGAGAACGCCCAGCCGACGTTCCGTGCCACCGCGCACGGCTCCATCGCGCTCGGGCACAACGGCAACCTCGTCAACACGGCCGAGCTCGCCGAGCAGGTCGCCGCGCTGCCGAAGGAGAACGGCCGGGCGACCCAGGTCGCCGCGACCAACGACACCGACCTGGTGACGGCTCTCCTCGCGGGCCAGGTGGACGACGACGGCAAGCCGCTGACGATCGAGGAAGCGGCCCCCAAGGTCCTCCCCGGAGTGCAGGGCGCCTTCTCCCTCGTCTTCATGAACGAGCACACGCTGTACGCGGCCCGCGACCCGCAGGGCATCCGCCCGCTGGTCCTCGGCCGCCTGGAGCGCGGCTGGGTCGTCGCATCGGAGTCCGCGGCGCTCGACATCTGCGGCGCCAGCTTCGTCCGCGAGGTCGAGCCCGGAGAGTTCGTCGCGATCGACGAGAACGGCCTGCGAACGTCTCGATTCGCGGAAGCGAAGCCCAAGGGCTGCGTCTTCGAGTACGTCTACCTGGCGCGTCCCGACACGGACATCGCCGGCCGGAACGTCTACCTCTCGCGCGTCGAGATGGGCCGCAAGCTCGCCGCGGAGGCCCCCGCCGACGCCGACCTGGTCATAGCGACCCCCGAATCCGGCACCCCCGCCGCGGTCGGTTACGCGGAAGCCTCCGGCATCCCCTTCGGTGTCGGCCTGGTGAAGAACGCCTATGTCGGCCGGACCTTCATCCAGCCCTCGCAGACGATCCGCCAGCTCGGCATCCGCCTCAAGCTGAACCCCCTCAAGGAAGTCATCAAGGGCAAGCGCCTGGTGGTCGTCGACGACTCGATCGTCCGCGGCAACACCCAGCGCGCCCTGGTCAAGATGCTCCGCGAGGCCGGCGCCGCCGAGATCCACATCCGGATCTCCTCGCCGCCCGTGAAGTGGCCCTGCTTCTTCGGCATCGACTTCGCGACCCGCGCCGAGCTCATCGCCAACGGCATGACGATCGACGAGATCGCCGCCTCCATGGGCGCCGACTCGCTCTCGTACATCTCCATCGACGGCATGATCGAGGCCACGACCATCGACAAGCCGAACCTCTGCCGTGCCTGCTTCGACGGCGAGTACCCGATGGACCTGCCCGATCCCGAGCTGCTCGGCAAGCAGCTCCTGGAGACGGAGCTGGCCGCCGGTCCGGCGTCCACGGCAGCGGCCGACGCGATCCGTCGTCCGTAAGCCCACGTAGTAACGACACGAAAGCTCTCATTCACCATGCCCGAGACCACTGGTGCCAGCTACGCAGCCGCAGGCGTAGACATCGAGGCGGGCGACCGCGCCGTCGAGCTGATGAAGGAATGGGTCAAGAAGACCCAGCGCCCCGAGGTCGCGGGCCTCGGCGGCCTCGGCGGCTTCGCCGGGCTCTTCGACGCCTCCGCCCTCAAGCGCTTCGAGCGCCCCCTCCTGGCCTCCGCCACCGACGGCGTCGGCACCAAGGTCGACATCGCCCGTCAGATGGGCGTCTACGACACGATCGGCCACGACCTCGTCGCGATGGTCATGGACGACATCGTCGTCTGCGGTGCAGAGCCGCTCTTCATGACCGACTACATCTGCGTCGGCAAGGTCCACCCCGAGCGTGTCGCCGCGATCGTGAAGGGCATCGCCGAGGGCTGCGTCCTCGCGGGCTGCTCGCTGGTCGGCGGCGAGACGGCCGAGCACCCGGGCCTGCTCGGCCCGGACGACTTCGACGTCGCGGGCGCGGGCACGGGCGCGGTCGAGGCCGACCGCCTGCTCGGCGCGGACCGCATCCGTACGGGTGACACGGTCATCGCCATGGCGGCCTCCGGTCTTCACTCGAACGGGTACTCGCTCGTCCGGCATGTGGTCTTCGACCGCGCGGGCTGGGCCCTGGACCGCGAGGTCGAGGAGTTCGGCCGCACGCTCGGCGAGGAGCTCCTGGAGCCCACCAAGATCTACTCCCTGGACTGCCTGGCGCTCACCCGCACCACGGACGTCCACGCCTTCAGCCACATCACCGGCGGCGGCCTCGCGGCGAACCTCGCCCGCGTGATCCCGGACGGCCTGCACGCGGTCGTCGACCGCGGCACGTGGGCGCCGGGCGCGGTCTTCGACGTGGTCGGCAAGGCGGGCGGAGTGGAGCGCCTGGAGCTGGAGAAGACGCTGAACATGGGCGTCGGCATGATCGCGATCGTCCCCGAGGAGTCGGCGGACGCGGCGCTCACCACCCTCGCCGACCGCGGCCTGGACGCCTGGGTCGCCGGTGAGATCACCGAGCGCGGCGAGCACACCACGGGCGCGGCCCTGATCGGTGACTACGCGAAGTAAGCCGGCGGGGCGGCCCGGCCGGGCCGCCCCCGAGGCAGCACAAAACCCGGTCCGGTGTGTGGTGACCACCCCGGACCGGGTGAAGCGCGGACGGCCTACAGGCGAACCGCGAACGCCGCTTGCGCGACTACTGCTTGTGCAATTGCTGCTCGAGCAACGAGGTCAAGCGCCGCGGCGCTGCGACGACGGACCGGACTCTTCGTCCTCGTCCTCGTCGTCGTTATACAGATCCGCGTACTGGGCGTACGGGTCGTCTTCCTCGTCGTCGTCGTCTTCGAACGGCTCGCCATTCGGCGGCTGTTGCGAAGTCGAAGCGCCCAGCTCATTGGCCAGACGCGAGAGGTCAGTCCCGCCGCTGCTGTACTTCAGCTGGCGGGCGACCTTCGTCTGCTTGGCCTTTGCCCGGCCGCGCCCCATGGCTCGACCCCCTCGGATACGGGGCTCGACGGCCCCAGAGTCTTGACACGCGTTCATGATCTAGAACGGTCTCTCCTCGGAGAGACCGGTCCGTAGGGCTTCCACGGTACCTGCTCCTGCGGCCATACGGTACGTCGCCCGCAGGACGCGCCTCGGCGCAGAACCATCGAGGAGCCCCGTCCTCGCTGGTCAACTGCGATTTTAACCTCTTCTTGCCGGGCGACCCGCCGACGGGGGTGAGTCTTGTCTCTCGTTCCCGTCGGCGGGGCCCCTCCGCGGCGTCACGGCGTGCCGGAACCCCGCGTTCCATGCGGTCTCAGCGGGCGTCGGCCATCCGCTGTTCGGCGATCCTGTCGGCCGCGGCGGCCGGCGGAATGCCGTCCTGCTTTGCGCGAGCGAATATTGCGAGCGTGGTGTCGAAGATCTTCGAGGCCTTCGCCTTGCACCGGTCGAAGTCGAACCCGTGCAGCTCGTCGGCGACCTGGATCACGCCGCCCGCGTTCACCACGTAGTCCGGCGCGTAGAGGATCGCCCGGTCGGCGAGGTCCTTCTCGACGCCCGGGTGCGCGAGCTGGTTGTTGGCCGCGCCGCACACCACCTTCGCGGTCAGAACGGGTACGGAGTCGTCGTTCAGGGCGCCGCCCAGGGCGCAGGGCGCGTAGATGTCGAGGCCCTCGGTGCGGATCAGCGCGTCCGTGTCGGCCACCGCCGTCACCGACGGGTGCTTGTCGAGGATCCGTTTCACCGACTCCTCGCGCACATCCGTGACGACGACATCGGCGCCGTCCGACAGAAGGTGCTCGACGAGGTGGTGCCCGACCTTGCCGACGCCCGCGACGCCGACCTTGCGGCCGCGCAGGGTCGGATCGCCCCACACGTGCTGGGCCGAGGCGCGCATGCCCTGGAAGACGCCGAACGCGGTGAGCACCGAGGAGTCGCCGGCGCCGCCGTTCTCGGGGGAGCGCCCGGTGGTCCAGCGGCACTCACGGGCGACGACGTCCATGTCCGCGACGTACGTACCGACGTCGCAGGCCGTCACGTACCGGCCACCCAGCGAGGCGACGAAGCGGCCGTAGGCGAGGAGCAGCTCCTCGCTCTTGATCTGCTCGGGGTCGCCGATGATCACTGCTTTGCCGCCGCCGTGGTCGAGCCCGGCCATGGCGTTCTTGTACGACATGCCGCGGGCGAGGTTCAGCGCGTCGGCGACGGCCTCCTCCTCGCTCGCGTACGGGTAGAAGCGCGTGCCGCCGAGGGCCGGGCCCAGGGCGGTGGAGTGGAGGGCGATGACGGCCTTGAGGCCACTTGCACGGTCCTGGCAGAGCACTACTTGCTCATGGCCGCCCTGGTCCGAGTGGAACAGGGTGCGCAGGACGCCGTTGTCTGCATCGGTCACTGTGGTGACTCCCGGTCGAGTAGCGGCGGTGGGCGGGCTCCCGTACGGGTGGCGGGGCCCGATGGGCATGAGACTAGGGCCTGATCGGCGTTGACACGATCACCCGGGTTTTCCGGCCTGTACGCGGGGGAGAGAGCAGCAGTGCCCAAGGTGTCATCGGTGACGGTCCCGTACGCGTCCTACTTGCGTGTCTATGAGCCACTGGCCGCGTTCCCCGAACCGGAACGCGGTCACTGGACCCGCTATGCGCGCCGCGCCGACCGCCCCTCGTACCAGGACGAGCTCCGCCGTTCGCTGGCGGACCTCGTGTCCACGCCGCCCGTGCCCGTGCCGGTGCACGAGAGCGGGGACGCGTTCGTACTGGAGATCGACGGGGTGGTCTGCGTCTGTCCGTGGCGGACCCGGCTGCGGGGCTGGCAGGCGATGGGGGAGCTGCCGGACCAACTGCCCACCCCGGTGCTCGACGCGGTGCTGCCCCCGGTGCTGCGCCGCCAGACCGCCGCCGACTACGAGCAGTGGCGGGTCCGCAACCCCGACGCCCGGCCCTGGATCCGCACCTCCACGTGGCAGGTGCCGCTGCACTGGTTCGTCCTCGTCGCGGACGAGGAGCGGGACTACGAGCCGTGCGCGGGGCAGGGCCGCCCGCCCGTGCTCCGCTACCGCACCCCGATGGTCGAGGCCCGCCGCCGGGTCGCACGCGGCCTGCGGGCCCTGCGCGACGCCCTGGACGACGCGCCGCTCGTCGAGGGGCTCACGGACGTGGGCCGGTGGCTGGAGGAGTTCCACCCGCGCTCCCTGGTCGAGGTGGACTACGGAGGGCTCGTGCACGCCGTCCCCGCCGACGAGCTGGACGAGGACCACTCGGCGGCGGATGTGGCCGAGGGGATCGAGGCGCTGCGCAAGGGCGACGGGGAGGTGGCCGGCGAGGCGTATGCGAGGCTCGTGGAGCGGTGGCGGGCGATCCGGCACCTCCAGTTCGCGAACTGATCGCCAGGGCGGGCCCGGCCGCGGGACGTAGGTCCCGATCCGGGCCTTTGCCTCAAGCGTGATGGACCGCACTTACGGGGCCCTTGCGCCGATCACCCCTCCTCGTGCCAAAATAGGACAAGGAGTCCGGGGAGGTCTCCATCCGCCCAAGTATGGGCGGATTACTCTGCATTGCACGCTATGGGGGGTCCTGTTGACTCCTGATCGCTCTGTGACTGATCGTCACGGTGGCGTGACTGTCCGCTATGGCATGGTCCATCGGCTTCCGTCGGTGATGAACACCTGGGAGGGCAATTCCATCGGTTTGGCCGACGTGGCTGGACGGATGGTGTAGTTGTAGTGCCGAGGACAAGCCGTTCGTCCTATAACCGACTCGACTCGCGTCCGCCATTTCGGGCAACGCGGGTCAAGGTGCAGAATTTAGAGGAATGAACCGAGAAGGTTCGGTTCTCCCGAGGAGGCCGCTCATGACCGCTCGCACCCCTGATGCCGAGCCGCTGCTGACCCCGGCTGAGGTCGCCACGATGTTCCGCGTCGACCCGAAGACGGTGACGCGCTGGGCCAAGGCTGGCAAGCTCACGTCGATTCGCACACTCGGCGGACACCGCCGGTACCGCGAGGCTGAGGTCCGCGCACTGCTCGCGGGTATTCCGCAGCAGCGCAGCGAGGCCTGAACCAAGGCTCAACCAGCAGTAACTCGTACAACTCGGGCGAAGAGCACCACTACTGCCGGGTCCCCCAACCTGGTCGTACGTCCGACATATGGCTACACGCGACGCGGGTCCCGCCCCAACGGGAGCCACGCCTGAACTTGGGTGAGTCGTTCGATCGCGCTGGACTCCGCCGGGTCCAGCGCGATCTTTTTTGTGCGCCCCGGGGTGCGGGGTGGGCGTGGCCGTGAGCGGCCTTGTTGGTCTCTGTGGGGGCCTCCGGCGAGTCTCCTCCGGCCTCGGGGGAGTTGCCCCCGGGGTCCCTGGGGAGGGGGTACAAGGACTGCTCTCCGGGTGGTGCAATTGCACATATTAAATTGGCCTGTTGTATGAAGGGTGTAAGTTCGGGTGTTTGTAAAACTGCTTCGGTGACACCCATCACACGCCGCGTGTCTTGTTGCGCGCGATGCCGCTGCGCTAAAGGGACTTGGGCGGTCCGGTGAGGCCTCCGTCTCCCAGCCTCCCACTGTGCGGGTGGGCCGCGCGCCGGCTTTGGTCATGCGTCAGGAGGACTTTCGTCCCCGGACGACCCCGTGGGCGGCTCCGGCCTCTCGCCCTGTTCTTCGTGTACGGCGTCCTGGCGGACGAAGCCGGTTCCCGGCGCCTCACGCTCGTCGGGGCCCGCCTGAGAGGGCTCCAGGGCGAGCCTGAGGAGCCGGTGGCAGATGGGGCAGTGCCGCGTCAGATGGCGGTAGCCGGTGGCTGCCGCGAGGTGCGCGCGGAGCAGGGCGCGCGTCTCGTGCCGAGCGGACGCAGAAGAAGCGGACATGCGTCACCTCCGTGGGGGCCTCCCGCGGCTCCCTGCTGCCTGGGTACCGGCGGAATGTGACGGAGTCAAGATGCGGGGGCCTCACCGGCCGGCCACGAGCACGGCTTCGGGCCGCGACGCCCCTATGGCCGAGCCACTGTCCGGTGGGGGCTGTTGGTGCCCCTGGGGCGCCTCGGGAGGCGGCTTCGCCGCGGGCGTGGCCTCGGGGAGGCGGCTTCGCTGCGGGCGTGGCGTCCGGGTGGCGGCTTCGCCGCGGGCGCGGCCTCCGGGGGCGGCTTCGCTGCGGGCGTGGGCTCCGGGGGGAGGCCGGGTATGCGAGAAGCGGGCCGCTTCCTTTTGCATGCGGCCCGTTTCGTTGCTGCGGTCCTGACGGGATTTGCTGTATCCGATTGCGGCTTCGCCGCGGGCGCGGCCTCGGGAGGCGGCTTTGCTGCGGGCGTGGGCTCCGGGGGGCCGGACATGCGAGAAGCGGGCCGCTTCCTTTTGGATGCGGCCCGCTTCTTTACTGCGGTCCTGACGGGATTTGAACCCGCGGCCTCCACCTTGACAGGGTGGCGAGCACTCCAAACTGCTCCACAGGACCTTGCTCGCAGTGCTTGTTCGTGCGTTGCGCTGCGAGACAGGACTCTACAGCAGTGCAGGCCCGGCGGTCGAACTCACCCCTGGTGGCCGGGCCGTCACGGGGCGGCGGCGTCGATGGCCTTGACGATGCGCTTGTCCGAGACGGGGTACGCCGTGCCGAGGGCGTGCGCGAAGTAGCTGACGCGGAGCTCCTCGATCATCCAGCGGATGTCCAGGACCTCCCGTGGCACGGGCCTGCCCCGCGGCAACTGTTCGAGGAGCCACAGGTATTCGTCCCGCATCTCATGGACCTTCTCCATGCGGCTGGTGTCCCGCTGGACATTGGTCGGCATCTGCTGGAGCCGCCGGTCCGCGGCCACCATGTACCGCATCAGGTCCGGCAGCCTCCGCAGCCCCGTCTCCGTCACGAATCCCGGCTTGATGAGGGAGTTGAGCTGCTCCCGCACATCGGAGAGATTGGCGAGAAGCGTCGGGCTCTTCGTCGACTTCAGGCGCCGCTCGCACGCCTGCCAGGCGGCGAGGATCTCCTGGACCTGGCCGACCGCCCGTACGGTCGTGTCGACGATGTCGGCGCGCACCTTGTCGAAGAGCTTGCGGTAGGACTCCTCGTCCCAGACCGGCCCCCCGAAGTCCCCGATCAGCTTGTCCGCCGCGGCCATCGCGCAGTCGTCGAAGAGCGCCTGGATGGAACCGTGCGGATTGGCGGACAGGGCGATCTTCTGCAGGTTCGTCAGCTTGTCCGAGGCGAACTTGCCCGGATTGACCGGGATGTTCAGGAGGATGAGGCGCCGCATGCCGCGCCACATGGCCTGCTGCTGCTCCGCCTCGGTGTCGAAGAGGCGTACGGAGACGGTGTCGCCGTCGTCCACGAGCGCCGGGTAGGCCTTGACCGGCTGGCCGGCCCGCCGGGTCTCGAAGACCCGTGAGAGGGAGCCGATGCTCCAGTCCGTGAGCCCGGAGCGCTCGACCGCCGCGCCGCCGGAGCGCTCCGCCGTCGCGGCGGCCGCCTGGGACAGGGCCTTACGGGCCTTCGGCTTCAGGCGGAGCTTGAGCGCCTCCAGGTCCTTGTCCTCGGCGAGCTTCTTGCGCCGCTCGTCGGTGATCCGGAACGTCACCTTCAGGTGGTCGGGTACGCGCGTCAGGTCGAAGTCGCCGGGCGCGACCGGCACGCCCACCATCCGCTGGAGCTCCCGGGCGAGCGTGACGTGCAGCGGCTCCTGGAGGGGCACGGCGCGGTCGAGGAACGCCTTCGCGAAGTTCGGCGCCGGCACGTAGTTGCGGCGGATCGGCTTCGGCAGGGAGCGGATCAGCTCGATGACGACGTCCTCGCGCAGGCCGGGGATCTGCCAGTCGAAGCCCTCGTCCGTGACCTGGTTGAGGACCTGGAGCGGGATGTGGACGGTCACGCCGTCCGCGTCGGCGCCCGGCTCGAACTGGTACGTCACCCGGAACTTCAGCTCGCCCTGCCGCCACGCGTCGGGGTAGTCGTCCTTGGAGACGTCCCCCGCCTTCTCGTTGATCAGCATCGACCGCTCGAAGTCGAGCAGTTCGGGCTCCTCGCGCTGCTGCTTCTTCCACCAGGCGTCGAAGTGCGCCCCGGAGACGATGTCTTCGGGTACCCGCTGGTCGTAGAAGTCGAAGAGCGTCTCGTCGTCGACGAGGATGTCGCGGCGCCGGGCGCGGTGCTCCAGCTCCTCGACCTCGGTCAGGAGCCGGCGGTTCGCGGCGAAGAACTTGTGGTGCGTGCGCCAGTCGCCCTCGACCAGGGCGTTGCGGATGAACAGGTCGCGGGAGACCTCGGGGTCGATGCGGCCGTAGTTCACCTTGCGGTCGCTGACGATCGGGACGCCGTACAGCGTCACCTTCTCGACCGCCATGACCGCCGCCTGGTCCTTCTCCCAGTGCGGCTCGCTGTACGTGCGCTTCACGAGGTGCTCGGCGAGCGGCTCCACCCACTCCGGCTCGATGCGCGCGTTGACCCGCGCCCAGAGGCGGGACGTCTCGACGAGCTCGGCGGACATGATGAAGCGCGGGGGCTTCTTGAAGAGCGCCGAGCCGGGGAAGACGGCGAACTTCGCGTTGCGCGCGCCGATGTACTCGTTGCGCCCGCCGCGCTGCTTGGCGTCACCGTCCCTGGCGGGCTTGGCCTCCTTGGACTCCTTCACGTCCTTCATCCCGATGTGGGACAGCAGGCCCGCGAGGAGGGAGATGTGCACGTGCTGCTCGGGGGCGTCCTCCTCGTTGAGGTGGATGCCCATCTGCTTGGCGACCGTACGGAGCTGCGAGTAGATGTCCTGCCATTCGCGAATGCGCAGGAAGTTGAGGTACTCCGCCTTGCACATGCGGCGGAAGGACGACGAGCCGCGCTCCTTCTGCTGCTCGCGGATGTACCGCCACAGGTTGAGGAAGGCGAGGAAGTCGCTCGTCTCGTCCTTGAAGCGGGCGTGCTGCTGGTCGGCCTGTGCCTGCTTCTCGGCCGGGCGCTCGCGCGGGTCCTGGATGGAGAGCGCCGCCGCGATCACCATGACCTCGCGCACGCAGCCGTTCTTGTCGGCCTCCAGGACCATGCGGGCCAGGCGCGGGTCGACGGGGAGCTGGCTGAGTTTGCGCCCCTGCTGCGTGAGCCGCTTCTTCGGGTCCTTCTGCGTGGGGTCCAGCGCACCCAGCTCCTGGAGGAGCTGGACGCCGTCGCGGATGTTGCGGTGGTCCGGCGGGTCGAGGAAGGGGAACTTCTCGATGTCGCCAAGACCGGCCGCGGTCATCTGGAGGATGACGGAGGCGAGGTTCGTGCGGAGGATCTCCGCGTCCGTGAACTCCGGGCGCGAGAGGAAGTCGTCCTCGCTGTAGAGGCGGATGCAGACGCCGTCCGACGTACGCCCGCAGCGGCCCTTGCGCTGGTTGGCGCTGGCCTGGCTGATCGCCTCGATGGGCAGCCGCTGCACCTTCGTACGGTGGCTGTAGCGGGAGATGCGGGCCATGCCCGGGTCGATCACGTACTTGATGCCGGGGACGGTCAGGGAGGTCTCCGCGACGTTCGTCGCGAGGACGATCCGTCTGCCCGTGTGCTGCTGGAAGACGCGGTGCTGCTCGGCGTGCGAGAGCCGGGCGTAGAGGGGGAGGACCTCCGTGAACCGGTAGTTCTTCTTGTTCAGCGCGTCCGCCGTGTCGCGGATCTCGCGCTCCCCGGAGAGGAAGACGAGGATGTCGCCCTTCCCCTCGCGCTGGAGCTCCTCGACGGCGTCGGTGATCGCGGTGATCTGGTCGCGGTCGCTGTCGTCGGAGTCGTCTTCGAGGAGCGGGCGGTAGCGGACCTCCACCGGATACGTACGCCCGCTGACCTCGACGATCGGGGCGTCACCGAAGTGCCGCGAGAAACGCTCGGGGTCGATCGTCGCCGAGGTGATGACGACCTTCAGGTCCGGCCGCTTGGGCAGGAGCTGCGCCAGATAGCCGAGCAGGAAGTCGATGTTGAGCGAGCGCTCGTGGGCCTCGTCGATGATGATCGTGTCGTACGCGCGCAGCTCGCGGTCCGTCTGGATCTCGGCCAGCAGGATGCCGTCCGTCATCAGCTTGATGAACGTCCCGTCCGGATTCACCTGATCGGTGAAGCGGACCTTCCAGCCGACGGCCTCGCCCAGCGGCGTGTCCATCTCCTCGGCCACGCGCTCGGCGACCGTGCGCGCGGCGATGCGGCGCGGCTGCGTATGGCCGATCATGCCGCGCACGCCACGGCCGAGCTCCAGGCAGATCTTGGGGATCTGCGTGGTCTTGCCCGAGCCGGTCTCGCCCGCGACGATCACGACCTGGTGGTCGCGTATCGCCTCGGCGATGTCGTCCTTCTTCTGGCTGACCGGGAGCTGCTCGGGATACGTGATCGAGGGCACGCGGGAGCGGCGCTCGGCCATCCGGGCCTCGCCCTTCTCCACGTCCGCCGAGATCTCGGCGAGGACGGCGGCGCGAGCCTCGGGCTTACGGATCCGGCGCGCACCCTCCAGCCGCCGGCCGATCCGGTGCTCGTCGCGCAGCGAGAGCTCGGACAGACGGGGGGCGAGGGCGTCGAGGGTGAGGGCGGGCTGCGTAGACATACGGCCCCCAGGATCTCACCCGCCGCTCTGCGGTGGCGAACCGATTTCCCGCGGGGCGCGGCCCGGCCGTTACGATTCCGGGCATGCCGACCCGCGTACGCACGCTCCGGAGCCCCCTGGTGGTGCTGCTCCTCGCCGTGCTCGGGGTCGGCCTGGCCTGCGCGCCCGCGGTGGCGGCGCAGTCCGTGCGGCCGTCGCCGGCGCCGGCATCGGTGACCGCGGCTTCCACTCCTGCCTCCGCTTCCGCTTCTGTTTCCGATTCCGATTCCGGGCACGACGGGCCCGGCCAGGACCGGCGGCCCGGCTGTGGCCGGGGCGGGCAGCACGGCCTGGACGACCCCGCGCAGCCGCCGCGCCCCAGCACCTCGCACGAACTGCTGCCCGCTCTGCACGAGGCGCACGGCGGCAGCGGCTCCTGGGGCGGTGACCAGGCGGTTCTCGATCTGACTCCGGTGCGGGGGCCGCCCGAGCCGATACCGCTCTCCCCGTTCGACCTCTCGATCCTGCGCGTATAGGAGGCCCCTGATCCAGGGGCCCCTTCATCGACGTACACGGAACGAGAGAGCACAGCCATGCCCAAGAACGGCACCAAGCCCGGAAACGACAACAAGAAGAGCCGCAACATCGCCATCGGCGCGGGCGTCGCCGTCGCCGCGGTGCTGCTCGGCGTCGCCTCGTACACGGCGACCAAGCCCGACGACTCCTCCGGCAGCACCGTGACCGAGGAGGCCGCGGGCGCCGGGCCCTCCACCGAGGCGGACACGCAGGCCGGCGTCTACCCCGAGCTGGAGAAGCTCGCCAGGCGCGACGCCGGGGACCCGCTCGCGCAGGGGGACGCGGACGCACCCGTGGTGATGGTGGAGTACGCCGACTTCAAGTGCGGCTTCTGCGGGAAGTTCGCCCGCGACACCGAGCCCGCCCTCGTCAAGAAGTACGTCGACGAGGGCACCCTGCGCATCGAATGGCGCAACTTCCCCATCTTCGGCGAGGACTCCGAGCGCGCCGCGCGCGGCGCGTGGGCCGCGGGGCGCCAGGGCCGCTTCTGGCAGTTCCACCAGGCCGCGTACGCCAAGGGCAGCAAGGAGAAGGGCTTCGGGGACGACCGCCTGAAGGAACTCGCCGAGGAGGCGGGGATCAAGGACGTCGGCCGCTTCGCGAAGGACGCGGACAGCGCCGGGGCCAAGGCGGCCGTCAAGAAGGACCAGGAGGAGGCCTACGGCCTCGGGGCCACCTCCACGCCGTCGTTCGTGATCAACGGGCGGCCCGTCTCGGGCGCCCAGCCGGACCAGGTCTTCGCGCAGGCGATCGAGGCCGCCGCCAAGTCGGCGAAGACCTCGAAGTCCGGCGGGAAGAGCGCGGGCGGCTCGCGGTGACCGCCGACGTCGGGTACTTCGCCGCGTTCCTCGGCGGCCTGCTCGCCCTCGTCAGCCCGTGCAGCGCGCTGCTGCTGCCCGCCTTCTTCGCGTACTCGATCGACTCCACCTCCCGCCTCGTCGCGCGGACCGGCATCTTCTACGCGGGACTCGCGACGACCCTGGTGCCGCTCGGCGCGGCCGGGTCCGTCGCCGGGCGGTTCTTCTTCGGCCACCGCGACCAGCTCGTGCTCGCCGCCGGGTGGCTGATCATCGGGCTCGGTCTGCTCCAGATCCTCGGCATGGGCTTCGCCTCGCGGAAGATGGCGGAGCTCTCGGGGCGGATCAGGCCGACCACCGCGTTCTCGGTGTACGCGCTGGGGGCGGTCTACGGCCTCGCGGGCTTCTGCGCAGGGCCGATCCTCGGCAGCGTCCTGACGGTGGCGGCGGTCAGCGGCAGCCCGGTCTACGGAGGCCTGCTGCTCGCGGTCTACGCGCTCGGCATGGCCGTGCCGCTCTTCCTGCTGGCCCTGCTCTGGGACCGCTTCGACCTGGGGCGGCGCCGATGGCTGCGGGGGCGGACCTTCCGGCTCGGGCGGTTCGAACTGCACACGACCTCGCTGCTGTCCGGCCTCTTCTTCATCGGCCTCGGCGCGCTCTTCCTCGCGTACGACGGGACGACCGCCCTGCCCGGTCTCCTGGACGTGGACGACTCCTTCGCGGTGGAGCAGTGGGCGGGCGGCGTCGGCAGGGCCGTGCCCGACTCGGTGCTGCTCATCGGGGTCGTGGTGCTGGTGGCGGCGGTGCTCGCGGTGCGGGGGTGGGTGCGGGGGCGCTCCCGCGCCCGTTCGGCCGAGGCCGAGCAGGGGTGAGTCCGTTTTAGGTGGTTTAGCGTGGTTCGCATGTCGCACCCGGCGCCCGAGTCACCCCAGTCACCTGAGCCGTCACAGTCACCTGAGCCGTCACAGTCACCCGAGTCACTCCAGTCGTCTGAGTCCCAAACAACCGGCGAGCCACAGCCGCCCCACGACGGAAGCCGGCACGGCGCGCACGGGCGGGTTCCCACCCTCGGCGAGCGGTGGTCCTCGTTCAAGGAGTCACCGTTCCTGCCCGCGCTCGTGCTGGTCTTCATCCTGGCGGCCGCCGCCGGGCTCTTCGCGGGCTCGTACACGTACTCCATGGCCAAGCCGACGCCCCACCACGTACCCGTCGCGGTCGTCGGCGACCCGGAGTCCGCACAGGGCAAGGCCTTCCTCGGCGGCATGGAGAAGGCCCTGAACGCCTCGCTGGAGGTGAAGGAGTACGCCTCCTTCGCCGGGGCGAGGGGGGACGTGGACGAGCAGCGGGTGTTCGCGATCGTGGACGTCGGGCGAGGCGGCGCCGAAGGGGTGACGCTGAACCTCTCCGGGGCTTCGGGCGCCTCGGTCGCCCAGGTGCTCGCCGAGACCGCGCCGAAGGTGGGCGAGGAGGCCGGCGTCCCGGTCACGGTCAAGGACATCAAGCCGCTCCAGGAGGGCGACCCCCGGGGCCTCGCGATCTTCTACATCTCGCTGGCGGCGGTGATCATCGGCTTCGTGGGCGCGATCCAGCTCAGCGTCCACGCCCGGGGCCTGAACCCGGCGGAACGGATCGGCTTCACGGTGCTCTACGCGCTCCTCGGGGCGTTCGTCATCGCGGCGGTCGTGGACTGGTGGCTGGGCGCGCTGGACCTGCCGTTCGTGGAGTCGTGGCTGATCCTGGCGCTGACGCTGTTCACGTCGGGGATGGTCTTCACGATGTTCAACACCCTCTTCGGCCGGTGGGCGATGCTCCCGACCTGGGGCCTCATGGTGCTGCTCGGCAACCCGTCGTCCGGCGGAGCCGTCTCGTGGCCGCTGCTTCCCTCGGTGCTCGGGCACATCGGCCAGTGGCTGCCGCCGGGGGCCTCGGTCAACGCGCAGCACACGGCCGTCTACTTCGGCGGCCACCAGCACGCGTTCCCGTACCTGGTCCTCGGGGGCTGGGCGCTGCTCGCCTGCGCCGTCTTCTGGGTGTGGCGGCACCGGCATCCGGGTGGCAGGAACGGCGGACGCGCGCACGCCCCGGCGCACGCGGCGGAGTCGGGCGCCACGATCGCCTGAGCCTCTGACGCTCCTACGGACCTGCCGGTGATACGACCGGACGTACGACGAAGGCCCCGTCCACTGGACGGGGCCTTCGGTGAGAGTGGCTGGGGCCGGGATCGAACCGGCGACCTATCGCTTTTCAGGCGATCGCTCGTACCAACTGAGCTACCCAGCCACGCGATCCGCGTGGAATCGCAAGCGGTCCTGACGGGATTTGAACCCGCGGCCTCCACCTTGACAGGGTGGCGAGCACTCCAAACTGCTCCACAGGACCAAGCATTGTGCGAGCACTAGTCTCGCACAAGGTATTGCGTGCCCCCAACGGGATTCGAACCCGTGCTACCGCCTTGAAAGGGCGGCGTCCTGGGCCACTAGACGATGAGGGCTAAGGGCCCGCCTGGGCGCTTTGCAGCGCGTCGGGGACGTGAGAAGCATATGGGATGCGGGGAGCTATCGCCAAAACGGTTTAACCGGAGGGGCTCGGGGCGGTCGGCGACGGGGTGGCCCCGGGCTGGTTCTCCTTGGGCAGATGGCGGCTGACCTCCGCCTTCGTCAGGCCGAGACCGCCCAGCCTGATCTCGTCCCAGGCCTGTAGGCGCTTGCTCGTACGGTCCAGATAAAGCACGGACGCCTCGACCGGGTCGGGGTACTTGCCCTCGACCGCGCGCAGCCCGCTGCCGCCCGTCGACCCCTCGATACGCAGCCGCGTGCCCCCGTCCATGACCTCCATCTCCTGGTGGTGCAGATGGCCCGCGAGGACCAGCGGGACCTCGCCGTCCGTCTCGCGCGCCGCCTCGGGTTCGTGCGCGATGGCCACGTCCACCGGGGTGCCCGCCGCCCGCTCGGCGCGCAGGGCGGAGGCGAGCCGGATGCCGGCCAGGTGCTGGACGGAGCCGGACGTCTTCGCCGAGCGGTCGGGGGTGTACTGCGGGTCGCCGATCCCGGCGAAGCGCAGCCCCGCCACGGTCTCGGCCCGGCCGTCGTCGAGCACGTGGACGTTCTTGAGGCGCTCCAGGTAGCGCTGGGTGGTGCGCGAGTCGTGGTTGCCCCGGACCCAGACGTAGGGCGCGCCCAGGTCCTCGATCGGGTCGAGGAAGGCGTTCTCGGCGGCCGAGCCGTGGTCCATGGTGTCGCCGGAGTCGACGATGACGTCGATGTCGTACTGCTCGACGAGCGAGGCGATGATCTTCCAGCTCGCCGGGTTGAGGTGGATGTCGGAGACGTGCAGGACCCGCATCGTGGTCGGGTCCGGCCGGTAGGCGGGGAGCGTGGACGTGACGTCGTAGAGCTTGGTCACGTTGGTGACCAGACGCGCCAGCTCCTGCTGGTAGACGTCGAACTCGCTGACGATGCTGCGGGCGTTGCCCACCACCGAGGGGGCGCCGCTGAGCAGCCCGGAGAACTTCGGTTCGAGGACCGACTTGGGGTTCCAGGTGGCGTACGCGGCTCCGCCCGACGCCGCGAGGAGCGCCAGCGCGAGACCGCCGGCCGCGAGGGCGCGGCGCGGGCGGCGGTAGACGGCGAGGCCGAGCGCGGTGGCCCCCGAGACGACGGCGACGCAGGAGCGCGCGGCCAGGTCGAGCGTGCCGTGGCCGACGTCGCGCGCGACCTCGTCCTGGAGCCCGGCGAGCCGCTCGGGGTGGTTCACCAGGGCCTGGGAGCGGACCGGGTCGAGCTGGTCGACGTCCACGTCGAGCCGGATCGGCGCGGTGTGCGAGCGCAGTTCCAGGGCGCCGAGCGGTGAGACGTTGATCTTCGTGCCGCCGGACAGGGAGGGCCTCAGCGTCATGCGGGTGTCCATCGGGCCCACGGGCGCGCGCACGCTGCCGACGATCAGGAGGCCGAGCCAGGCGCCGAAGAGCACGACCGCGACCAGGCCGACGGCGGCCCTGACGGGGTGGCGGGCGGTGCCGTCGAGCGGGGCGGTGCCGTCGAGCGGGGCCGTGGCGGACGCGGGGCCGCCCATCCGTCGCACGCCCTGGAGAAAGACTCCGAAGTCGCGGGCCATTGGTCCCGTATGCCCATGTAAGGCCCCCGGTATGCCGGGACGCCGGTATGGCCGGGGCCCCGGGTAGCCGGGACGGGAGCGGCGGCGTGGCCGACAATGGGGGCGTGCTGGAGATGACGCGCGAAGAGTTCGAGGAACTGGTCGGCGAGGCTCTCGACCGGATTCCGCCGGAGCTGACACGGCTGATGGACAACGTGGCCGTCTTCGTCGAGGACGAGCCGCCATCCGACGACCCCGAACTGCTCGGGCTCTACGAAGGGACGCCGCTGACCGACCGCGGGGAGTGGTACGCCGGGGTGCTGCCGGACCGGATCACGATCTACCGGTGGCCGACGCTGCGGATGTGCGGATCGCGCGAGGAGGTCGTCGCCGAGACGGAGATCACCGTGGTGCACGAGGTGGCGCACCACTTCGGCATCGACGACGCCAGGCTGCACGCGCTCGGGTACGGGTGACGCCGGGTCCTCCCGCGTCCGTGTCCTCTTGCGTGTGACGGGAGTTGGGCAGGGCGTCCCGATTGTCAGCGCCTCAGGAGGTGCTCGGCCGTGCGCCATTTGTACGTTCCCGTCCGTTGGGCCGCGGTCGCGGTGGCCGTCGCGGCGACCGCGGGGTGCATGAGCGTCGGTGACGACGGCGGCGCCCCGCGGCCCGGGCGCTCCGCGGGGGGCCAAGGCGGCGAGGCCGCTCCCGGTGGCGCTCCCGTGATCCGCGGTGACGACGTCATGTCCGGTGGCGAGCGGAGCCAGGGCAAGGGCAAGGGCCGGGCGAAGGGCAAGGGCAAGAACGGCAAGGAGGGCAAGGGCGGCAAGGACGGTGACGCCGCGCGCGACGACGACGGCAAGGGCGCCGCCGAGCGCGGCGAGCGCCCCGGGGACTCCGCCACGCCCTCCGGCAAGCCGCCGAAGCCGGGCGGGCCGGGTCAGCCGGATCAGCCGCGGCCGAAGCCGACCCCGACGCGCACGACCCAGGAGCCCGAGCCGCCGAAGCCCGAGCCGACCCCGACGCCGGACCCCACCACTCCGGAGCCTTCCTCGTCGGCGCACGAGGGGTCGGGACCGGGGGCACAGCTCCAGCGGCGGAACGCGGAGATCGGCTGGCGCGAGCCGTCGCCGGCGGCGGGGCCGAAGTAGCGTGGCGGCCGTCGTCCGCGGCCCAGCCGAAGCAGCGCGGCAGCCGTCGGGTGAAGGTGGCCGTCGGGTGTTCACCTCCGGGGTGGGATTTGCGTATGCGCAGGTCGGAGGGGGTGTGACGGGGGTGGTTTGCCATCCAGGGGGTTAGGTGAGTATGGTGGTAGATCGTTTGATCCCATTTGCCCGGCGCCGACACAGAAGAGCGCCGCGTGGCGCGTACTCTCCCTTGCCGTGGCTGACCGCATAGAGGCGGTCCATTGCGAAATCACGGAGTTGACGGGCGCGTGCCGAAACTCCGGAAGGTTTCGCATTTCGTATGTCCATTTTCAGTTCTGACCAGGCCGTCCTGCCCGAGAACGAGACCGTCGAGAACGACGAGGCCGTAGTGGCCGTCGCCGAGACCGTCGTGTCCGAGACCGTCGAGTCCACCGAGACCGTCGAGTCCACCGAGTCTCAGGACGTCACCGAGGTCACCCCCGACGCCGGCGTGTCTGACGCCGACGTCTCCGAGGCCGTCGCCGCCGAGCCTGTCGCCGCCGCGGCCGTTGCCGCCGAGGCCGACGTCTCCGAGGCGGACGCCGACGACGCCGACGACGCCGAGCCCGGGCTCACCTTCGGCGACCTCGGTCTGCCCGAGGGCATCGTCCGCAAGCTCGCGCAGAACGGCGTCACCGCCCCCTTCCCGATCCAGGCCGCGACCATCCCGGACGCCCTGGCCGGCAAGGACATCCTCGGCCGTGGCCGCACCGGCTCCGGCAAGACCCTCTCCTTCGGTCTGCCGATGCTGGCGACCCTCGCCGCGGGCGGCCGCACCGAGAAGAAGAAGCCCCGCGGCGTCATCCTCACGCCGACGCGTGAGCTCGCGATGCAGGTCGCGGACGCCCTCCAGCCGTACGGCGACGTGCTCGGCCTGAAGATGAAGGTCGTCTGCGGCGGTACGTCGATGGGCAACCAGATCTACGCCCTGGAGCGCGGCGTCGACATCCTCGTCGCCACCCCGGGCCGTCTGCGCGACATCATCAGCCGCGGCGCCTGCTCGCTGGAGAACACCCAGATCGCCGTCCTCGACGAGGCCGACCAGATGTCCGACCTGGGCTTCCTGCCCGAGGTCACGGAGCTGCTCGACCAGGTTCCGTCCGACGGCCAGCGCATGCTGTTCTCGGCCACGATGGAGAACGAGATCTCCACGCTGGTCAAGCGCTACCTGACCAACCCGGTGACGCACGAGGTCGACAGCGCCCAGGGCAACGTCACGACCATGTCGCACCACATCCTGATCGTGAAGCCCCGCGACAAGGCTCCCGTCACGGCCGCCATCGCCGCGCGCAAGGGCCGCACGATCATCTTCGTCCGCACCCAGCTGGGCGCCGACCGCATCGCCGAGCAGCTCTGCGACTCCGGTGTGAAGGCCGACGCGCTGCACGGCGGCATGACGCAGGGTGCCCGCACCCGCGTCCTCGAGGACTTCAAGAAGGGCTACGTCAACGCGCTCGTCGCGACCGACGTCGCCGCCCGAGGCATCCACGTGGACGACATCGACCTGGTTCTGAACGTGGACCCGGCCGGTGACCACAAGGACTACCTGCACCGCTCCGGCCGTACCGCTCGCGCGGGCCGCTCCGGCACGGTCGTCTCCCTCTCGCTGCCGCACCAGCGCCGCCAGATCTTCCGGCTGATGGAGGACGCGGGCGTCGACGCCGGGCGTCACATCATCAACGGTGGCGGCACCTTCGACCCGGAGGTCGCCGAGATCACCGGCGCCCGGTCCATGACCGAGGTGCAGGCCGACTCCGCGGGCAACGCCGCGACCCAGGCCGAGCGTGAGGTCAAGGACCTCACCAAGGAGCTGGAGCGCGCCACGCGCCGCGCCACCGAGCTGCGCGAGGAGGCCGACCGCCTCACCGCGCGTGCCGCCCGTGAGCGCGGCGACGACCCGGACGCCGCGGTCGCCGAGGCCGCGGCCGCCGCCGAGGCCGCCCTCGAGGCCGCAGCCGCTGTCTCCGTCCCGGAGCAGCCCGCGGCCGTTCGCGAGGAGCGCCGTCCGCAGCGCGACGATCGCGGCAACTACGAGCGTGAGCGCCGTGACGACCGTGGTGGCCGTTCCTTCGAGCGTCGTGACGACCGCGGTGGCTCCGGCTCCCGTGGCGGCGACCGTCGCGAGGGTGGCGGCGGTTTCAACCGTGACCGCGGCAACGACCGTGGTGGCCGTTCCTTCGAGCGTCGTGACGACCGTGGCGGCTCCGGCTCCCGTGGCGGCGACCGTCCGTCGGGCGGCGGTTTCAACCGTGACCGCAACGACCGCGGTGGCTCCGGCTTCCGTCGTGACGATCGTCCCTCGGGCGGTTTCCGCGGCGGTGACCGTCCCTCGGGCGGCGACCGTCCGTCGGGCGGCGGGTTCAACCGTGACCGCAACGACCGCGGTGGCTCCGGCTTCCGTCGTGACGACCGTCCCTCGGGTGGCTTCCGCGGCGGTGACCGTCCCTCGGGCGGCGACCGTCGTGACGACAACCGCGGTGGTTCGAGCTTCCGTCGTGACGACCGTCCGTCGGGCGGCCACCGTGGCAGCGACCGTCCGTTCAACCGTGACCGCCGCGACGACCGCCCCTCCGGCGGCGCCCGCTCCGGTGGCCACGACCGCCCGGCGTTCAACCGCGACCGCTCCGGCACCGGCACCGGTTCCTTCGGCCGCCGTGACGACAAGCCGCGCTGGAAGCGCAACAGCTGATCGGTAGTCAGACCACATGGAGGGCCCGCACGGCGCACGCCCCCCTCGGGCCCCCCCTTTTGTTCCTGGGTGGCCCCCCACCGACCACTCGCTCCATCTTCATAAAAATGGAACCTTCCCCCACCGGGTGTTGGGTTTAGCTCCCCCCCCTTTCCCCCTCCAG
>NZ_JBVJFF010000002.1:673180-699778 GCF_055587985.1 Streptomyces sp. NPDC046335
ACCCCCACCCCCCCCCACCCCCCCCCCCCCCCCCCCCCCCACCCCCCCCCCCCCCCCCCCCCCCCCCCCCCCCCCCCCCCCCCCCCCCCTCCGTTATGCTCGGGGGTGCACCGACGCGGACCGTTAGCTCAATTGGCAGAGCAGTGGACTTTTAATCCATTGGTTGTGGGTTCGAGTCCCACACGGTCTACCGCTCAGGCCCAGGTCAGGAGGTTTCTGACCTGGGCCTGTGGTGTATCCCCGTATCCCCGTACGCCCGGCGCACGGCCGTCCAGTGCCGTCCAGGTCCGTGCCGGCCGGCTTCTGGGCCGTCGCCGTTCTCGTCCTCGTCCGGATGGAGTCTCACCGTGCCGCAGCCGCCACGTATTGGCGTCGTCGTCATCACGATGGGCAACCGCCCCAAGGAGCTCGACGCGCTGCTCGCGTCGGTGGCCGCCCAGGACGTTCCCCCGGACCGGATCGTGCTGGTCGGCAACGGCTCGCCGCTCCCCGCCCTGCCCCCGCTGCCCGGCCGGGTGACGGCCGTCGAGCTCGACGACAACCTCGGCTGCCCCGGCGGCCGCAACGTGGCGATCGAGCGGCTCCTGGAGTTCGGTGACGTCGACGTCGTCGTCGAGCTGGACGACGACGGGCTTCTCGTCGACCGTGACGTGTTGCGCGGGGTGCGGGACCTCTTCGCCGCCGATCCGCGCCTCGGCATCGTCGGCTTCCGCATCGCCGACGAGACGGGCGAGACCCAGCGCCGCCACATCCCCCGCCTGCGCGCCACCGACCCGATGCGCCGGGGCCTGGTCACCGCCTTCCTCGGCGGCGGTCACGCCTTCTCCGTGGAGATGCTGCGGCAGACCGGCACCTGGCCCGCCGAGTTCTTCTTCGGCCACGAGGAGACCGACCTCGCCTGGCGGGCCGTCGACGCCGGCTGGAAGATCCTCTACGAGCCCGCGCTGCTCCTGCGGCACCCCGCGACCTCGCCGGCCCGGCACGCCGTCTACTTCCGCAACACCGCCCGCAACCGCGTCTGGCTGGTCCGGCGCCGCCTCCCCCTGCCGCTGATCCCCGTACACCTGGGCATCTGGACCCTCCTCACCGTCGCCCGTACCCGCTCCCTGCCGGGGCTTCGCGCGTGGGCGGGCGGCTTCGCCGAGGGCGTGCGGGAGCCCTGTGGGGAGCGCAGGCCCATGCGCTGGCGCACGGTGTGGCGGCTCACGCGCCTCGGTCGGCCGCCCGTCCTGTGACGGCCCGCCCGGAGGGCACCGGCGACCTCTTCGGGGCCTGGAGACGTTCACGCACGGGGGCAAGGGGCAGGGTGGGGCGCAAGTGGTTCGACGCACCCCTTCGGATGGCGTAGAGTTGAGTTTAACGACGCGGGGTGGAGCAGCTCGGTAGCTCGCTGGGCTCATAACCCAGAGGTCGCAGGTTCAAATCCTGTCCCCGCTACTGAAGACTCAGGGCCGGGAAGCTGAAAAGCTTCCCGGCCCTGAGTGTTTTCCAGCTCTGAAGTGTTTCCGGTTCCGGCCGCCGGGGTTTCCGGTTCCGGCCGTCGGGCCGGCGCCCGTGGGGGCGCTTTCGTCACCCGGTCGGCCCACATCAGGTCGCACCCGCACCGCGCTGCGGGAAGCCTGGGTAGGTGCAGCGCGGTGATGGGCGCGGAGTCGGCGGGAGACGAGCGGTGGGGCAGCGAGGAGGGACCGACGGGTCCGGCCGTGGGAACCGCCGCGGGCGGCGCCCGGGCGGCAGCGCAGCCACCCTCCACGAGCGGACCTTCGTCCGGGCCCTGCCCTTCCTGCTGCTCATCGTCGGCATGGTGTACGACATCTCGACCCCGTCAGAGTTCACCGCGGCCCCCCTCTATACGGCGGCACCCCTGATCGCCGCCCCCTTCTACTCGCTGCTCAACACCGTCCTGACCGGCGCGGCCGCCTCCGCCGCGGTCGTCCTGCTGCACTACGGCAACCATGCCGCCGGCCACGTCGAGTCCGTCACCGAACTGCTCACCGTGGTGACCGTCGCCGTCTTCGCCGTCGTCATCAACCGCGTCGTGCGCCGAGGCAACGACCGGCTCGCCACCGCACGCTCCATCGCCGAGACCGCCCAGCGCGCCGTCCTGCCGGAGCCGGACGCCCGCATCGGCGGCCTCGACATCGCGGCGCGCTACGAGGCGGCGCAGGCCGACGCGTTCATCGGCGGCGATCTGTACGCCGTGCAGGACACCCCGCACGGGGTGCGGCTCATCGTCGGAGACGTGCGCGGCAAGGGCATGGGGGCGGTCGCGGCCGTCGCCGTCGTCATCGGCGCGTTCCGCGAGGCCGCCGAGCAGGAGGTCACCCTGGAGGCGGTGGCGCAGCGCCTGGAGCGGGCGCTCGCGCGGGAGGGCACCCGGCGGGACGGGCTCGACGCCTTCGAGGGGTTCACCACGGCCGTCCTCGCGGAGATCGGGCACGGCGACGGCCACGTACGCCTGATCAACCGGGGGCACCCGGAGCCGCTGCTGCTGCGCGGGGACGGGCGGCTGTGCGTGCTCTCGCCGACCGAGCCCGCGCTGCCGCTCGGCATGGGCTCGCTGGGGTCCTGGCCGGACCGGGCGGACGAGACGGAGTTCCCGCCGGGCGCGATGCTGCTCTTCTACACGGACGGCCTCTCGGAGGCGCGGAACGAGGCCGGGGAGTTCTACGACCCCGCGACCCGGCTCGGCGGGCGGGTCTTCCCGGGCCGCAGGGGCCCGCAGACGCTCCTTGCCACCCTCACGCAGGAGGTGCGGTGGCACACCGGGGGCGGCGCGACGGACGACCTGGCGCTGCTCGCGGTGCGGCGGCCCGCCGCGGACGACCCCGATGTCACGCCGGGTGACTGAACTGCACCCCTCTGCATAACAACTGACGTACTGTCAAGCGGATGGCAGGTTCCGGTTCGGCCACGCGGCCGGGCAACTCGCCCCGTTCGCGGCCCCCGTGTCCCCATACGTACGGTCGGATCATGCCCCGGGGGCGTTAACAATCAACAGGAACAGCTTGGAATACGGGCCCGCTGTCTATTAACGTTCGATAACGCAGCGCGGTCGTCCCAGCCGTCACTAGAGGCGGCTCCGTGCGCACACGCCTAATCCCGCAAGGGAGCCGGGGAACCACCAACTTGGGGTGAATCGGGCATCTGCGCATCCGTGCCAGGTGTTCGTAGGAGACCTTCCTGCTCCGAACCCGTCAGCTAACCCGGTAGGCGAGAAGGAAGGAAAGGAGTGCGCCCCAGTGGCGTCCAACCGGCCTGCCCCAGAAGCCGCGTACGTTCCGAATGACCCCGATTTCGGTGGGTACGACGAGCAGACCTGGGAGGAGTGGAATCCCACCGAGGAGTCCGTCCGTCCCGTCCGCGGCAGGCACCGTGTGCACAAGAAGGGCGGCGGCGGCCTCGCCCGCAGCTCCACCGTCCTGGGCGTCGGCGTCATCGCCGCCGTCGGCGCGGGCGGCATCGCCACCGCGCAGGACGGCAAGCCGCCGGTCTCCATATCGATGCCCGACCTGGGCGCCGTCACCGACTCGCTGCCGGAGGCCAAGTCCCTTCCCGGCGTCGGCTCGCTGATCTCCGACGACTCCGCCGACTCCGGCTCCGGCTCCGCGGCGAACGCCGCCACCGCCGCGGCCCCGCTCACCGCCGCCGGTGTCAGCTCCGCCGACGCCGAGCAGGGCACCACCGACGCGGGCGAGGCGCTGCGCGCCCGCATCATGCGGCAGGCCGAGAACCAGCAGAGCCAGGCCGACGACGCGGTACGGACCGCGGCCGAGGGCGCCGCCGTCAAGAAGGCCGCCGAGGAGGCCGCCGCCCAGCAGAAGGCGGCCGAGCAGAAGATCGAGGCCAAGGCCGCCGCGAAGAAGAAGAAGGAGGAGGAGGCCCGCAAGGCGAAGGCCGAGGCCGAGCGCCTGGCCAAGCTCGCCAAGAGCTTCGCGATCCCCACCTCCTCGTACACCCTGACCTCGCACTTCGGTGACTCCGGTTCCATGTGGTCCTCCGGGCAGCACACCGGCCTCGACTTCGCCGCGCCGACGGGTACGCCGCTCAAGGCCGTGCACACCGGCACCGTCAAGGAGGCCGGCTGGGCCGGGGCCTACGGCTACCGCACGGTCCTGGAGCTCGATGACGGCACCGAGGTCTGGTACTGCCACCAGTCCTCGATGAACGTCAGCGCCGGGCAGAAGGTCAGCACGGGCGACGTCATCGGCCGCGTCGGCGCGACCGGCAATGTGACGGGACCGCACCTCCACATGGAGGTCCACACCGCGGCCGGCGCCAACATCGACCCGCTCGCCTGGCTTCAGGGCAAGGGCCTCAACCCCTGACTCCGGTGGTCCTGGCGCCAACCCCCCGGCGCCAGGGCCGCCGGTCAGGAGCAGTGCCGCCGGTCAGGAGCAGTGCCGTCGGTCCGGAGCAGTGCCACGGACGCACGATGGTTCGTGGAATTCCGTTTCCGCCGCGGTCGTTGAGGAACGCATGACTTCTCTCCGTACGCTTGGCTCATCCGACCTCGAGGTCTTCCCGCTCGCCCTCGGCGGCAACGTCTTCGGCTGGACCGCCGACCGGACGGCGTCCTTCGCCGTCCTCGACGCCTACACCGCGGCGGGCGGCAACTTCATCGACACCGCCGACGCCTACTCGGCCTGGGTGGAGGGGAACCGGGGCGGCGAGTCGGAGACCCTGATCGGCGAATGGCTGGCGAGCCGCGGCAACCGCTCCGACGTCGTCATCGCCACCAAGGTCGGCGCGCACCCCGACCACAAGGGCCTCGCCGCGAACACCATCAAGGCCGCCGCCGAGGAGTCGCTGCGCCGCCTGGGCACCGACTACATCGACCTGTACTACACCCACTACGACGACCCCTCGGTCCCCGTCGAGGAGTTCATCGGCGCCCTCGACGAGCTGGTCAGGGCCGGCAAGGTCCGCGCGATCGCCGCCTCCAACATCACCCCCGAGCGGCTCCAGGAGTCCCTCGACCTCTCCGACCGCGAGGGCCTCGCGCGCTATACCGCGCTCCAGCCGCACTACAACCTGGTCTCCCGCGGCACCTACGAGGGCCCGCTCCAGGAGGTCGCCTCGCGCTCCGGCCTCGCGGCCGTCCCCTACTACGCGCTCGCGTCCGGCTTCCTGACCGGCAAGTACCGCCCCGGCGTCACGGTCGAGAGCGCCCGGAGCTCGCGGGTCGAGGAGTACGTGGGCACCGAGCGGGGCGACCGGGTGCTCGTCGCGCTCGACGAGATCGCGCGGACGCGGGGCGCCGAACCGGCGACCGTGGCGCTCGCCTGGCTGGCCGCCCAGCCCACCGTCGCCGCGCCGATCGCCTCCGCGCGCACGGTCGAACAGCTTCCCGCGCTGCTCGCGGTGGCGGACCTGGAACTGACGGCGGCCGAACTCTCGACGCTGAACACGGCCTCTGCCTGAGCCTGAGGGCCGCCGGAGCCAAGGTGCCCAGGTGCCTAGGTGCGATACGGGTTGTACGCCTGCGCCGCCGGGTACGCCTGCGGCTGCCCGTACGGGAGGGGTGCGTACGGCGGGTGGCCGTACGCCGCCGGGGCCTGGTAGCCGTACTGCGGGCGCCCGTACAGGGCGTACGGGCCGGGCAGCGGGACCGGGGCCGTCGCGCGGGCCGCGTAGGCCAGGGCGGGGCGGGCCGGTTCGCGGCGCTCCCAGAGCCGGTGCAGGAGCTCACGCTCGCGGGCGACGAAGTCGGCGCCCGCCCGGCCCTTGCGGCCCCGGTGGCGCAGGAACGCCAGGGACGTCGCGTACGTCTCGTACTCCGCGACCGTGCGGCCCGCGGCCTTGCCCCAGGTGTACGAGGCGTAGTCGCGGGCCAGCGCGCGGGCGCGCATCGAGCCCAGCGCGTACGGCTCGGGCGGGGTGAGCCAGCCCGCCGCCGCGTAGACGGGCAGCTCGGCGCGGATCATGCGCAGCTCGCGCTGCCGGGTCCAGATGGCCAGCCAGGTCAGCAGGCCGAAGCAGGGCAGCATGAACAGCGCGTACACGATGAAGAAGCCGTACTGCCCGAAGACCGCCGAGCCGTTCCACAGGGCGTGCACGCCCATCGCGAGCAGCAGCCCGGTGAGCGGGACCAGGACGCGGCGCACGCGCAGGCGCCGTGCGGAGAACGCGGCGACGCCGAAGCCGATGCCGGTCAGGACCGTGAACATCGGGTGCGCGAAGGGCGACATCACGACGCGTACGAAGAAGGTCGCCGCCGTCACGGAGGCCAGGCCGCTGTCGTGGCTGAGCTGGTCGGTGACGAAGGCGTTGCCCAGGTAGAGGATGTTCTCCGTGAACGCGAAGCCGGTCGCGGTCACACCGGCTATCACCACGCCGTCGACGACGCCGGTGAAGTCACGTCTGCGGAAGAGGAAGACCAGCAGCACCGCGGCGGCCTTCGCCGACTCCTCGACGACGGGGGCGATGACGGTCGCGCCGAGGGTGTCCGCGCTGGTGGGGTCGGCGGTGGCGGTGGCTATCCAGCGGATCGCGAAGCTGTTCGCGACGATCGCGATGAGCGCGGCGGCGCACGCTCCCCAGGAGAAGGAGAACAGCAGGTTCCGCCAGGGGCCCGGGGCGACCCGGTCCAGCCAGCGGAACGCGGCGACGAGCAGCGGCACGGGCACGGTCGCGAGGCCGAGCCCGACCAGGAAGCCCTCGGTGCCGGTCTGCTCCCTGACCAGGGCCAGGATCACCAGGCCCGAGAGGGCGAGCAGGACGACGAGTCCGGCCGCGCGTATCGCCCGCCGCTGCCACCAGCGGACGCGGCGGAGTTCCCCCGGGGCGGGCGCCTCGGCGGGTATCGGATACGCAGGACTGATGGCCACTCGTCGACCCTAACGAGCGATGGGGGTGGCCGCGACGGTGCGTCGGATCCGGTGGCGGGCGGTCAGGCCCCGGGGCGGGCGACCCGACGGAACAGCAGGTCGTTGACGACGTGGCCCTTCCGCAGGCCCTGACCCTCGAAGCGGGTGTGGGGGCGGAAGTCGGGGCGGGGGGCGTAGCCGCCGTCGGGCTGCGTGTTCTCGAAGTCGGGGTGGGCGGTGAGCACCTCCAGCATCTGCTCCGCGTACGGCTCCCAGTCGGTCGCGCAGTGCAGGATCGCGCCGGGCCTCAGGGCGGGCGCGGCCAGCGTCAGGAACTCCGGCTGGATCAGGCGCCGCTTGTGGTGGCGGGGCTTGGGCCAGGGGTCGGGGAAGTAGACGCGGAGTCCGTCGAGGGACTCGGGCGGCAGCATCTCGCGGAGCAGGATGATCGCGTCGCCGTTGGCCACGCGGACGTTGGTCAGGCCGTTGCGCTCGGCGAGGCCGAGGAGGTTGCCCTGGCCGGGGGTGTGCACGTCCACGGCGAGGATGCCGGTGTCCGGGTCGGCGGCGGCCATCTGCGCGGTGGCTTCGCCCATGCCGAACCCGATCTCCAGCACGACGGGCTTGTCGGACCGCTTCTCCCCGTCCCCGAACAGCTCACCGAGGTCCAGCGTGCGCAGCCCGTCGATGTCCAGCCCCCAGACGGGCCAGAGCCGCAGCAGGGCGTCGCCCTGTCCCGCGGTCACCCGGCTCCGCCGCGGCTGAAAGCTGCGGATACGCCGCTCGTGGTGGGAACCGGCGGGGTCGGGGGAGGGCCCGCCGGGGAAACGGGGGCTCACCTGGGGACGACCTCGGGCCGACCCCGGAGCGGCGGCCGCGGCGGAGACCTCGGTGGCTCCGGCGGGCTCGGGGGCGTCGGCGGCCTTGGCGGCGCCTGCGGCTTCGGTCGGCTCGGTCGCCTCGCGGGCTTCGCGGGTGCCGGGGGCTTCGGGGGTGTGGGGTGACTCAGACACAGTGCGCCAATTTTACGGGGATGCCGGACCCGGCGGTGCGGTCAGCTCCCCGAGGCCGACGCGGCCCGGAAGCCGAAGCGGATCGTGCCGCCCCCAACCCCGGCCGACCGGGCGCGACCCGCGCTCAGCGGTCGCGGGACCGTACCGCGCGCCGACCTCGCACTGCGGCGGTCGAAGCCGAGCAGTCGAAGCCGAGCGGCAGGCGCCCGGCGGTCGGTGCGCGAAGCCCGGCAGGGCACCCCGTACCCCTCAGACGTTCGCGTCCCGCAGCGCGGCCAGCGCCCTGTGGGCGACCTCGCGGCCGATCGGGAGGGACGCCGTGGCCGCGGGGGAGGGGGCGTTCAGGACGTGGACCGTGCGGGCGGCCTCACGTATGAGGAAGTCGTCGACCAGCGTGCCGTCACGCAGGACCGCCTGGGCGCGGACCCCGGCCGGGGCGGGCACCAGGTCATCGGTCCTGACGGCGGGCAGCAGCCTGCGGACCGCTTCGGTGAAGGCCGCCTTGGAGGCGGAGCGGCGCAGCTCACCCGCTCCGTACCGCCAGTGGCGGCGGGCTATCCGCCAGGAGCCCGGCCAGCCGAGGGTGCCCGCGAGCTCCCGGGGGCTGACGACCGACCAGTCATACCCCTCGCGGGCCAGCGCGGGCACCGCGTTCGGTCCGACGTGGACGCCGCCGTCGATGCCACGGGTGAGGTGGACGCCGAGGAAGGGGAAGGCCGGGTCGGGCACGGGATAGACGAGGCCGCGCACCAGCTCGGGACGGGCCAGTTCGAAGTACTCCCCGCGGAAGGGGACGATCCGCATGTCCGGGTCGTCGCCCGCGAGCCGCGCGACCTCGTCGCAGTGCAGCCCCGCGCAGTTCACCAGGACCTTGCCGCGCACCACGGCGCCGTCCGCCGTGCGCACGGCGACGCCGAGGTCGGGGCGGCGGTCCACGTGCACGACGTCCCCGCCCGCCCCGTAGCGAATCTCGGCGCCCGAGGTCTTCGCCAGGTGCTCCGCCACCGCGCCGTAGTCGCAGACGCCGGTCGTGCCCACGTGGATGGCTGCGAGTCCGCGGACCTCCGGCTCATACTCCGTGATCTGGGCGGGGCCGAGCTCACGCACCGGGATGCCGTTCTCCCTGCCGCGCTGGACCAGGGCGTGCAGGCGGGGCAGCTCGGAGCGCTCCGTGGCGACGATCAGCTTGCCGGTGACGTCGTGCGGAATGCCGTACTCCGCGCAGAACTTGATCATCTCGGCGGCGCCGTGGACGGCGTATCTCGCCTTGAGCGAGCCGGGGCGGTAGTAGATGCCGCTGTGGATGACGCCGCTGTTGCGGCCCGTCTGGTGGCGGGCCGGGCCCTGCTCCTTCTCCAGGACCGTGACGCTTGTGCCGGGGGCGGAGCGCGTGAGGGCATACGCCGTCGCCAGGCCGACGATTCCGCCGCCGATCACCAGTACGTCGCAGTCGTACGCGAGCTTCTTCACCGCGTCTCACCTCCCACCACAGATACTGCCCTGCGCCACTGACATCGCCCCCAAACCTGCGGGGCCGTAATCCTCCACCACAGCTCGACTCCGCTTAACCCTGGGCGGGGCCAGTGTTCACCCTGGGGCGGGGCGGGCCGCTGTGCCGTCGCCGCGCGACGGTGCCGGTGCCTTGAGAACAGGTGGGTGGGAGAGTGCGTACCCCCGCTCAAGGCGCCCCGCCAGGCTACGCCGGGGCCACCAGCAGGGGGCGGGCCCGTTCGCGGAGTTCGACCACCCGTGGCTCGTCCCCGTACGGCTCAAGGCGGTGCAGGAGGTCCTTCACGTACTCCGTCGTCCGCGCGGAGGAGATGCGTCCGGCCACCTCCAAGGCGCGCGTCCCCTGCTCGCACGCCGCGTCGAGGTTGCCGGACTCCAGTTCGGCGACGGCCGAGACGACGAGGCGCAGGCCGTGGGAGCGCACGAACTCCTCCGTGGGACGGGACAGCGCCTGCTCGGTGAAGCGGCGGACCTGCCGGGGTGCCTTCAGGTCGCGGTAGCACTCGGCGGCGTCCGCGGCGAAACGGTCGTAGGAGTAGAAACCGAGCCAGGACGGGTCGTTGTCACCGTCGCGGGCCCGCTCGAGCCAGCCCTCGGCGGCCCGCAGCGCCGCCCCCGCGGCCTGCGCGTCATGGGCACGCGCGTGTGCTCGCGCCTCGACGAGGCGGAAGAAGCTCATGGTGCGGGCCGTGGCGAGCCCGCGGTTGCGCTCCAGGGCGGCCTGCGCGAGGTCGACTCCCTCGTCGCCGAAGCCGCGGTAGGTCGCCTGGAGGGACATGGAGGCCAGTACGTACCCCCCGAGGGGGACGTCGGCCGCGGCTCGGGCGAGCCGCAGCGCCTGGATGTAGTAGCGCTGGGCGGCCTCCTGCTGGCCCGTGTCGAAGGCCATCCACCCGGCGAGGCGGGTCAGCTCGGCCGAGGCTCCGAAGAGGGCGCGCCCGACCTCGTCGGAGTAGGAGCCGAGGAGCAGGGGCGCGGCCTCGACGCGCAGGCACTCCGGCACCATGGAGGAGCGCCAGTCGCCGCCGCCGTACTTGGAGTCCCAGCGCCGGGCGTCCTCCGCGGCCTCCCGGAGCTTCAGGACATCGCTGTGGCCGACCTTCATCGGCGCGCCGCTGTCGTCGGCCTGTGCCGTGTCGCGCGGCACGTCATCCGAGGCGTCGCGGGCGACGGAGCTGTCGGCCGGGGTTATCAGCCAGCGCGAGGCGGGCGTCGCGTACGCGCTCACGGCGAAGGAGCCGGCCAGGGACTGCCAGATGCCGCCGGTGCCCGCGCGTCGTCCCGCCAGGTCCAGGCGGTACAGCTCGGTCGCCGACTTGACCGCCGCGCCCACGTCGCGGGGGAAGGCGAGGCCCACCTCCGGCGCGGGGTCGGCGTCCGCGAGGCCGATCTCGTGCAGCGGCACGGGGCGGCCGAGCTTCTGTCCGATGGCCGCCGCGATCAGGTGCGGGGCGGCGCCCTGCGGCACCATGCCCTTGGACACCCAGCGTGCCACCGATGTCTTGTCGTAACGGAGCGTCAACCCGCGTTGAGCCCCCAAGTCGTTGACCCGGCGGGCGAGTCCCGCATTGCTGATTCCCGCGAGGGCGAGAACGGTGCCGAGCTTTTCGTTCGGCCCGCGTTGCTCCCTGGACATGGCCACCCCTCGACACAGACGGCTGCCGGGCGATGGCTGGACCGCACGGCATTCGTGCTGCGTTCCCCGGGGGCACGGCACCCGTGGCCGCGACCGCCGTGTGTCGGACATCAGGCACCGTGGCCTGAGCTCCGGGCGTCGTGGCCGGATCGACGGCCGCAAGAGCGTTTGGCCGATCCTCCAGGTATATGCCTCCGCGAAAACATCAGCACACACAGCGTAGTTCGCCGCATCCCAAGCGTTAAGAGGCCCAGTTCCGGATGGCGGGATTGTTGTCCGTGCGGGGGTGCGCGGCCGCTGTGGCCGTGCTCCTGGTGTGTGGCCGTGCGCCTGTGCGTGCGCTCTTCTCCGGCCATGGCGGGAGCGCTTCGATTGGCGATGCGTGGGTCGGCCCGCTGCGCTGGAGTCAGCGGGCTGGGGGACACCGCCGCCTCCATCCCCGCGGGCGGCGGACCGGTCCGGGAGGCGAACACCGCCTCCCGGGCTGTGTGTTGTCCGCGGGCGGTTCCCCGCTGGGCTCATCCCTGGCCGATTTGGCCGAAAAACACTCCCAGGACGGAACGGGCATTTCGCCCGAGCGTAGCCGCGCGCGTCATGCGCCGACGCTACCCGCAAGCCGGTGCGCCGGGTGCCCACAAGAAGAGGAGCGAAGTTCAGCGGTTCAACTACCGCCTTCCTGGAGTGCATTAACCGCCGCACAAGCGGCCACGCGGGCCCTCTCGTGCGCCCCCTTCGTGGCAGCATGGGACTCCAGTTCTTCGGTGCACTGGTCGGCCGTGCCTGTCGGCGCGTCGCCGACGGCCCCGTCCACAGCCTGTGGAGGCAGCGATGCGGTGGTTGGTGGGGTGGAGCAGTACCGCCGCGAGGCCCTCGGTCGTGGGATCGGCCGGAGCCACCGGCGACGACGGCGAGGCCGTGCGCCCCGTGGGCTCCCAACTCCTGTGGGGCGACCCGGATCCGCTCTGGGCGGTCGGCGACTGGCGGGCCGACGAAGTACGGACGGTGACGGCCGACGAGCAGACCCGCATCGCCGTGCTCGGCACGTGCGGGGCCTCCGACGACGAGCTGCGGGCCGGACTGCTCTCCGCGCGCGGGGGCGCCCTGCGCCATCTGACCGCCTGGTCCGGCAGTTACACGGCGGTCGTCCAGGTCGGCCGCCGCCTCATGGTCGCCGGAGACCTCGCGGGCGCGCGCCCCGTCTTCCACACCCCCTGGGCCGGCGGCACCGCGTACGCCACCGCCGCGCTCCCCCTGGCCGACCTCGTCGAGGCCCACCTGGACATCGGCCACCTCGCGGCACTGCTCGCCGCCCCCGACGTCCCGGAGGCGCTGCACGACTCGACCCCCTACCAGGGCGTGCGGCGCGTGCCCCCGGGGCATGCGCTCATCCTGCGCGCGGGCGCACGGGAGATCGCCGGGTACGACCCGGTGGCCTCGCTCGCCGTCGCCGCCCCCGCGGCCGACGCGGACCGTGCCGTCGAGGGGGTGCGCGACGCCCTGGTCGAGGCGGTGCGCGCCCGCCTCACCGCGCCGCGCCACGTACCGGGCACGGACATCGACCCCGGCCCGGTGCCCGGCATGGGCCCCGCCGAGCGGCGCGCCGCCCGCGGCATGCCGGTGCCCGGCATCGGAGCGGACCTCTCCGGAGGCCCCGCTTCGGGCACCCTCGCCCTCCTGGCCGCCGGTCTGCCCGGCATGCCCGGCACCGTCCTCGGACACGGCACAGGCGCCGGTGAGCGGCTCCTGGCCGTCACGTTCAACGACCTCGCCGTCAACGGCAGGGAGGCCGAGCTTGAGCGGGCCGGCGCCATCGCGGCCAACCCGCGGCTGCACCATGTGGTCGTCGCCGCCGGTGAGGAGACGCTGCCCTACGCCGATCTGGAAGGGCCCCTGACGGACGAGCCGGGCGCCACCCTGGTGACCGCCCAGCGGCACCGCGCGCGGCTCGCGTCGGGCAGCGCCGACCACTTCACGGGTTACGGCGCGCGGCAGGTCCTCGACGCCCACCCGGCCCGCCTCGCCGACCTCCTGATGGACCGCAAGCGCCGCCACCTGGTCCGCCCGGTGGCCGCCCTGGCGAAGGCCGAGGGCTCGGTGATGGTCCCCGCGCGCGTGTACGGCGCGGCCCGCAAGCTGGCCCGTACGCCGCACCGCGCGGGCGTCGTCTCGCTGGCCGAGCGGCTCCTGCACCGGCGCTTCGACGAACCGGGCGGAGCCGTGGGCGCCTCGCTCGCCGCACTCGCGTGGGCCAGACCCGGCCCGGCCGCGCGCTGGCTGACCGGCGAGGCCCTCGCTGAAGTATCGGTTCGTCTGAACGACACGACCCTGCGCGCGGGCGGGCCGGGCCAGCGCCCCGGCGAGTTCCGCGCGCGGGCCGCCCTCGCCCGGCACGCCGCGGAGTTCCGCATCCTCGAACAGGCCGCCGAGGTCCGCTTCCAGCGGCTGCACGCCCCCTTCCTGGACAACCAGGTGGTACGCGCGTGCCGGGCGCTTCCCGAGGCGCTGCGCGTCCAGCCGGGGGCGCGGGCGGCGATCCTGCGCACGGTCCTGGAGGGCGCGGGCGTCGCCGAGCTGCCGCCGGGCTGGGGAGCCCCGTCCCACGCCCCGAACGCGGCGGCCGCCCGTACCGGCCTGCGCACCGCCGTGGACGACCTGATCGCCCTCTTCGACACCCCGCTGCTCGCCCAGGCGGGCCTGGTCGAGGCCCGTGTCGTCCGCAAGGCCCTGCGCGAGGCCGCCGAGGGGGCACCGCTGCCGCTGGACGGCCTGGCCGAGCTGGTCTCCACCGAACTCTGGCTGCGCAGGCTCCTGTCGCGAAGAGGGACGTGCTGGACGGGAACTCCGGCACGGCAGCGGGCCGTTCCCACGGGGAGTGTCGTTCCGCAGCGAGGTGCGCTGGGGGCCGGGCGGTAGCCGCCGGGGGCCTCTGGGTGCCTCTGGGGTGACCCGGCGCCCCGGTCGTGCGCCGCCGCGCCGGGAAACCCCCGCGCCGAGTCGCGGCCGTGCGGGGAGAATGACCCGGTGCGGTACCGAATCCTGGGCGCCACCGAGGCGTACGACGACCGAGGCGCCCCCCTGGCCGTGGGGGGCCGGCGGCTGCGCGCCCTGCTCGCCGCCCTCGCGCTGCACGCCGGCCGCGCGGTCACCGTGAGCGCCCTCGTCGACGAGGTCTGGGCGGACGATCCGCCGGCCGACGCCCCCGCGGCACTTCAGGCCCTCGTCGGCCGCCTGCGCCGCGCCATCGGCAGGGACGCCATCGTCTCGGGCCCGGGTGGCTACCGCCTCGCGGTCGCCCCCGACGAGGTCGACCTGCACCGCTTCGAGCGGCTCGCGCGCGAGGGCAGGGCCGCCCTGGACCGCGCCGACCCGGAGTCGGCCGCCCGCATCCTGAGCGACGCGCTCGCCCTCTGGCGCGGCCCGGCCCTCGCCGACCTGCCCGACCGCAGCGCCGCGGCGCGCCCCGACGCGCGGCGCACCGAAACCGTCCGCGCGCGCATCGAGGCGGAACTCCTGCTCGGCAGGGCCTCCGACGTCATACCGGAGCTCCGGCAACTCACCGCTGACCGGCCCTACGACGAGCAGCTGCACGCCCTGCTGATCCGCGCCCTGCGCGCCGCGGGCCGCGGCGCCGACGCCCTCGCCACCTACGAGAACACCCGCCGCGCACTGGCCGAAGGCCTCGGAGCAGATCCGGGACCGGAGCTACGAGCACTGCACGAGGAGCTGCTCCAAGAGGACGACGAACGGCCTCGACGGCCCGGCGGAACCACGCGGACGCACTTTCCGGGGTCGGATGCGCCGGCCGGGCGTGCTGGGCGTGCTGGGCGTGCTGGGACCGGTGGGCCGGCTGCGACTGCTGGGACTGGCGGGACCACTGGGCCGGTTTCGACCACTGCGCCGGCCGGGCCTGCCGGACGGGCGCTGTCTGCCGAGGCCGGGGGGCTCACCGGACCAGCTAGACCCACCGGACCAGCTGGACCCACCGGACCCGCTGGTCCGACCGGACCATCCAGCCCCACTGGACCCGCTGGGCCTACTGACCCCGCACGGCCCCGCGACCCGGCTGGAGCCCCTGACCCGGCTGGAGCCCCTTACCCGGCCAGCCCTCCCGCCCCGGCTGCCCCCGCCAGACCAGCGCGGCACCCTGAGGCCGCTGCCCCCGCCGGACCCGCGATGCCTGCCGAGCGCCCTGCCGACCCCGGTGGGCCCACCGGTTCCGCGAGGCCCGACCGGTTCGCTCGGCCTGGGCGGAAGGGGAACATCCGTAACCGTTTGACCTCTTTCGTCGGGCGGGAACCCGAGCTCCGGGCCATCCGTTCGGACATACACAGAGCCCGCCTCGTCACCCTCACCGGCCCCGGCGGCTCCGGCAAGACCCGCCTCGCCGAGGAAGCCGCCGCCGGGCATCCGCAGGCATGGCTGGCCGAGCTCGCCCCGCTCGACCGGCCCGAGGCGGTGCCAGGCGCTGTCGTCAGCGCGCTCGGTCTGCGCGAGACCGTGCTGATGACCAGCGAGCTGACCGCCCCGCAGGACGACCCCGTCGCCCTGCTCGTCGAGTACTGCGCATCGCGCGCACTGCTCCTGATCCTTGACAACTGCGAACACGTGATCGGCGCCGCCGCCGAGCTGGCCGAGACCCTCCTCACGCACTGCCCCGGCCTCACCGTCCTGGCCACCAGCCGGGAGCCGCTGGGCGTGCCCGGCGAGTCCGTGCGCCCGGTCGAGCCGCTCCCGCCCGACCCCGCGCACCGCCTCTTCGCCGAGCGGGCCACGGCGGTGCGGCCCGGCTTCGACGCGCAGGAGTCGGCCGCGGCCGTCGCGGAGATCTGCCGCCGGCTCGACGGACTGCCCCTCGCCATCGAGCTGGCGGCGGCCCGCCTGCGGTTGCTCACCCCGCAGCAGATCGCCGACCGCCTCGACGACCGCTTCCGCCTCCTGACCAGCGGTGCCCGCACGGTCCTGCCCCGCCAGCAGACCCTGCGGGCGGTCGTCGACTGGTCCTGGGAACTGCTCGGCGAGGCCGAGCGGACCGTGCTGCGCGAGGTGTCCGTCTTCGCGGGGAGCTGGGACCTGCCCGCCGCCGAGGCGGTCTGCACAGGACCGGCCACCGACCTGATCGGCGCGCTCGTCGACAAGTCCCTGATCGTGACCGTCCCCTGCGGTGACGAGAAGGACGGCGGCATGCGCTACCGCCTCCTGGAGACCATCCATGAGTACGCCGGTGAGCGCGCCGCCGAGACCCCCGACCTGCTCGCGGCAGCGGCACGGCGCCACAGCGCGTACTTCCGCGCGCTCGTCGAGCGGGCCGAGCCTCTGCTCCGCTCCGCCGAGCAACTGCCGTGGATCGACCGCCTGGAGACCGACCTCGACAACATCCGCGCGGCCATCCACCACTCCGTCCAGGCCCGCGACCTCCCGACGGCCATCGCGCTCGTCCTGAACACGGGCTGGTTCTGGTGGCTGCGCAACTTCCGCAGGGAGGGCCTCGCATGGATGGAGCGCGTCCTGTCCCTGGCCCCGCACCCGCCGTCGGCCGGCGCCGCGGCCCTGCCGGACGAGGACGACCCGCTCTACTGGCCGTGGATGAAGCTCCGGCTGCTCCACCTCTTCCTCTTCGCCGAGTCCAGGACAGCGGACGCGGCCCTGGAGGACCACGCCTGGATCACGTACGTCGAGGGGGTGCGGGACGCCTTCAAGCAGTCGGGCCCCGAGGCCGCCACGTTCCCCGGTCTGGTCTGGGCGTTCACGGCCCACTTCACCGGCGGCACGCTGGAGGACACGCGCCCAGCCGTCGACGCGACGGTCGAGAACTGCCGCCGGTACGGAGGGGACTGGGAGCTCTGCGTCATCCTGATGTTCCGCGTGCACATGGCCATCGACATGAGCGGCAACTTCTCGGGCGTCGACGAGGACCTGGCCGAGCTGGCGACGCTCAGCGCCCGGGTGGGCGACCGGTGGATGCACGCTCAGGTGAGCAGCGCCGTCGGCGAGGCCTCGATGGCCCGCAGCGACCACGCGTCGGCCCGTGCGGCGTACGAGGACGCACTGCGCCTGGCCCACGAGGTCGGGGCGTATGCGGAGACGTCCTTCCTCCTGGCCCGGCTCGGCGAGATCGCCTACCGCGAGGGCGACAGGGCCGGGGCTCTCAAGACCCTCGACGAGGCGACGAGCGAGGCCGAGCGGCACGGCGTGACGGAGGCACGGGCGTTCGTACGACTGCTGCGCGCGCTGATGGCGGTGGACGACGGCGACGCGGCCACGGCTCGCGCGCTGTGCGGGGAGGTCCGCGAGGAGATGCGGTACGGGGGACCGCCGGCGCAGTTCAAGGCGGCCCTGGGCGGTGTGGAGTCACGGGCCCTGGCCCTCGAATCGGGTCCCGCGGCCGGCCTGCCCCAACTGGCGGAGGCGCTGCGTGAGGCCGTGGAGGGCCAGTGCTCCGAGATGATCGTCGCCTCGCTGGTGGACTGGGGCGCCGCCCTCACGGGTGAACTGGGCGACCACGCGCGCGCGGCCCGGCTGCTCGCGGTCGGCACTCGCCTGAGGGGCGGACGCCCGCGACCGCGCCCCGACTCGACCGCGGCCCAGAGCGTCGTGTCCGCCGCCACGGCCGCACTCGGCACCGAGGAGTACGAGGCGGCGAGCGCCGCGGGCAGCACCCTCACGACCGACGACGTGTACGAGGAGCTGTGGGAGGCGGCGCGCCCGGCCGCGGACTGAGCCGTCCGGTCAGGTGCAGCTCAGCCGTGACTGCGCCCAGTCGGCGAGGGCCACCGTGTCGAAGGACGTGTGGGGTTCGACGACGAGCCGGATCGTCCTGCGTCCGGTGATGTCCACGTGCGCGGGCGCCGCCGGGTCACCGCCCTTCATCAGCGGCGACCGCCACAGGCGCGCCCCGTCCGCGTACACGGAGAAGCGGAGTCGGCCGATCCCGAGCGTCATGTCGTCGACACCGACCACCGCGTCGTACGTCGAGCACGTGCGGTTCAGGTCGATCGTCACGGAGGACTCGCCGTGCACGGTCACGCCGTGCGCGTACCGCCTGCCGGCCACCGAGAGGCCCTGGCGCTGCCATACCCAACTGCTCTCGGCGAGCCGCATCTCGGGCTCGGTGCCGTCGCCGGCGATGCCGTACCGCAGCTCGCTCCACTGGTAGACCACCGGAGCGGACGGGGGCGGCGGCGTCGGCTTCGGAGTCGGCTTCGGCTTGGGGGGTACGGGCGTAGGTTCGGGTTTCTCGGCGGGCGGGGGCGGCTTCGGCTCGGGCGTCTCCTTCACCGGCGGCTTCGGCTCGGGCGCCGGAGCAGGCGGCGAGGGCGGGCGGGACGGCTTCGGAGCGGCCGACGGCGGGGCGGGCTCCGGTTCCCGGGACGGTGGCTTCTGCGGCACGATCGACTCGGAGAGCGCGGGACCTTCGGCCTTGGGCGGCGGGTCGTCCTTCGGCCTGTCGCCGCCACCGGTGAGGGCGATCGCCGCGACCACCCCGGCCGCCACCACGATGCCCGCCGCGATGCCGGCCTTCGCCGGGACGCCGAGCCCCTCGGCGGCGGCGGCCCCGCCCGCGGCCGATCCGCCGGAGGAGCCGCCCACGGCGGCGCTCGCCGCACCGGCCCCCGCACCGGCCGTGGCACCGCCGCCGACGAGCGCGGCCACCTTCGCGTACCCGGCGGCGCCGAACCAGCCGATGACCGCGATCGGCACGACCCCGGGGATGCCACCGGCGATCTCCTTGATCTGGCCCGCGGCCAGGCGGCACTCGACGCACTCCTCCAGATGCTTGCGAAGGCCCCGCTCGGCGCGGACGCGCAGGCCACCGCGGGCGTAGGCGCCGAGCCGGTCGGCGTGGCGGGCGCACTCCTCGGTCCTGGTGAGCGTGGCGCTGACGTGCGCCTGTAAATAGGCCTGTTTCAGTCCCTCGCGGGCGCGGCTCGCGAGCACGCGCGTGCCGTTCGCGTCCAGGCCGAAGAGCGTGGCGACGTCGCTCGGCGACTCGTCCTCGACCTCCGTGTGCCAGAGCACGGCCTGCCAGCGCTCGGGCAGGCTCAGGAAGGCCCGCATCGCCATGGACCGCTCGGCCTCGTGCATCGCGCGGACGTCGGCGCCAAGGTCCAGGGTGTTGTCGTCGGAGATCTCCTGGCTCCGCGCGGCCTGCGCCGCGAAGACCGCGAAGTCCTCGACGAGCTGCTCCCGCCCGGCCGACTTCGTCCACCCCGAGGCGACCCGCCTGACGGTGGTCAGCAGATAGGCGCGCACGGCGTGCTCGGGCCCGCTGCCGCCGCGCACCGCCTGGAGCATGCGGGCGAAGACCTCCGCGGTGAGGTCGTCGGCGGTGTGCGCGTCACGACAGCAGGTGTGCGCATAGCGCCGGACCGCCTCGGCGTGCCTGCGGTACAGCTCCTCGTACGCGGAGTCGTCGCCCGCCCGCATCCGCGCGATCAGGTCGGCGTCGGCCGGGGAAGCCTCCCCGGTGGCGGACGAGCGGGTGTCCGCGCCGCCCGAACGCTGTATGGGCACGCCGGAGCCGGGTGGTTTTCCCACCGGTCGTCCGGGTGGTCCGGCGGAGGCGGCTTGGCCGCCGGGCCCGCCCTGGGACGGCACCTGCCGTGGCGGCGGGCCGTCGGAATCCGCACCACCGCTCGCCGGGGATGTCTCCTCGGCGGAGCCGGCGGACGGCTCGTCCCGACCGTCGTCACTCATCGCGGAACGCCCCCGCCCGCACACTCAGTCCCGGCCATCGGGAAAGGGTGGCACACGGCCGCGCTCACATCAGTGGCGTCAACAGGCAACCACTCGTCCGGGGTGAATTACCGCAGTCGAGCACTACCGTTCACTCATTCGGGGAAGGCTCAACGCTTGATGTCTCTCTCGCAGCTGAGCCCTCCACCGAACCGAGTGCGCCGCGGCCGGCCGTCACGCAGGCCGCGACCGGAGCCCTTCGAGCAGGATGTCGAGCAGCCGCGACGAGGCGGCGGCCTGCTGGGCGGCGTCCGGCAGCGAGGGCGCCGCGGTCGCTATCACCAGCAGGACGTCCGAGACGGTGACGTCCGGACGCAGCTCACCCGCCTCACGGGCCCGCTCGACGAGACGGCCGACGACGTCGAGGAGCGTCGCCGCCCCGGAGTCGTCGCCCACGCCCAGGGAGGTGGACTCCTCCGCGGGCGGCTGGCGCTGTTCCACGAGACGCAGCTCGGGCGAGCCCGGGGACGCCTGCCGCTGCTGCGGCACCCGTGCCCCGTCCTCGGGAGCGCCGTCCTCGACGCTCACCCGCAGCACCTGGGGCGGCAGCAGCCGCCCCGCCCCCGACGCCACGGAGGTCCGCAGGAAGCGCGAGAGCGCCGACCACGGTTCGTCCTCCTGCCCGAGCGCCGCACGCGCCTGGTCGGTCAGCCGGGAGGTCTCCTCCTCGGCTATGCGCCTGACCAGCACGTCCTTGCTCGGGAAGCGGCGGTAGACGGTGCCGACACCGACCCGCGCGCGGCGTGCCACGTCTTCCATCGGCGCGCCGTAACCCAGCTCGCCGAAGACCTCGCGTGCCGCACGAAGTACATGTTCGAGATTGCGCTGTGCGTCGACACGCAGCGGTGTCGTGCGCGCTCCTTCCCCCATGTCGCGTCCGATTCCGCCCGGGCCGACGGCTGAAGCCGACGCGGCAGCGGAAGTCCAGTGAGTCTCCTGAATGTGCATACACGTTCCCCCGGTAATGACGTCTCCCCCCGGAGACACTCCCCGCCATTGATGACCGGCGTGTGAGGAGTGAACCCTTCCGCGGGCCCGGAACTCGGCCCGACGAGCGCATCCCCCGACACCCCGACGTCACACGAACATAGTTGAGCCAGGGTCAATTCAGAAGGGGTGGGTTCCGCACGGACCGCCCCCCGATCGGAGTACGCACCGTTTCAGGCCTTATTGCACCCCACGTCCCTTCCCCCTCCACCCCGGATGACCTGCGTGTCTTCCGCCCGCTTCGGCAGGCCCCCGAACACCCGTCGCGCGCCGCCTCCGGTCACACAATTCGTCGGGCCTGTGGACAAACACCGGAGCCGGGTGCGTCATGGGATGGTGAAGGCTGAGATCTCCCGGGGGACGACCCCCGGCACTCCGGACTGTGTGCGCGTTCTCGTCGTCGGCGGTGGGTACGTCGGCATGTACACCGCACTCCGACTCCAGCGGAAGCTGAAGGCGGAGCTCAAGCGGGGTGAGGTCGAGATCGTGGTGATCACGCCTGATCCGTACATGACCTATCAGCCGTTCCTGCCCGAGGCGGCGGCCGGCTCCATCTCGCCCAGACACGTCGTCGTACCGCTGCGCCGTGTCCTCGACAAGTGCCGCATCGTCATCGGCGAGGTCGAGTCCGTGAACCACGGCAAGCGCACCGCGACCTTCACCACGCTCGCCACCGAGGAGGAAGGCACGGGCCCCGTCGACATCACGTACGACGAACTGGTCATGGCGCCGGGCTCCATCGCGCGGACCCTGCCGATCCCCGGGCTCGCCGAGTACGCCATCGGCTTCAAGACCGTCGAAGAGGCCATCGGACTGCGCAACCACGTCATCGAGCAGATGGACATCGCCTCCTCCACCCGCGACCCCGCCATCCGCGACGCGGCCCTGACCTTCGTGTTCGTGGGCGGCGGCTACGCCGGTGTCGAAGCGCTCGGCGAGCTGGAGGACATGGCGCGCTACGCCTCGCGGTACTACCACAACATCAAGCCCTCGGACATGAAGTGGATCCTCGTCGAGGCCATGGGGCGCATCCTGCCCGAGGTCGGCGAGGAGATGGGCAAGTACACCGTCGGCGAGCTGCGTCGGCGCAATATCGACGTACGCCTGGAGACACGTCTTGACTCGTGCGCGGACCGTGTCGCCGTCCTGAGCGACGGCTCCAGCTTCACCGCCCGCACCGTCGTGTGGACCGCCGGCGTCAAGCCGCATCCCGTGCTCGCCGCCTCCGACCTGCCGCTCAACGAACGCGGCCGGCTGAAGTGCACCCCGGAGCTGACCGTCGACGGCACCACGCACGCGTGGGGCGCGGGAGACGCGGCCGCCGTCCCCGACGTCACCGCCGAGGAGACCGGCAAGGAGTGCGCGCCCAACGCCCAGCACGCGGTACGCCAGGCCAAGGTCCTCGGCGACAACATCGTCGCGTCCCTGCGGAAGCAGCCGATCCAGCGGTACACGCACGCGTACGTCGGCTCGGTGGCCTCCCTGGGACTGCACAAAGGCGTCGCGCACGTCTACGGACGCAAGCTGAAGGGCTACCCTGCCTGGTTCATGCACCGCGTCTACCACCTGAGCAGAGTGCCGACCATCAACCGCAAGGCCCGTGTGCTCGCCGAATGGACCCTCTCCGGGCTGTTCAAGCGCGAGATCGTCTCCCTCGGGTCGCTCGAACACCCTCGCGCCGAGTTCGAACTCGCGGCCGGTCGCAAGCCCCCGAAGGAGTCCTCCTGACCGGAGTCAGGAACTCCCCGCAGCGGCCCGGCGTCTGACGGATACCGGCCGCGCCCGGCGGATGTCGGACCGGGCGGTCACACTGTCCGTGTGACCATGGTCCGGCCGCGAGGCCGGCCCTGGGACACCCGCCCTCGACACGCTGTGTTTTCGATCCCGAAGCCGATCCAGAAGCGACACCACGAGGCCTACCGCAGTGAACTTCACGCGCTGGAGCGCCCGGCTCCCCGGAACGCAGCGCCGCGCGGCGGCGCGGACCAAGCAGACCGTCCCCGCGGCACCGCGCGGGGACGGCTCCGTCCCCGCCGCCCGCGCCGAGCGGCTCTCCGACGGAGCCCGCACCACCACCCCGGCCGACGGCGTCGACGCCCTGCCGGTCCGCGACGTGCTCGACCGCGTCCCGGCCCTCGTCGCCCTCGTGCACGGCGCCGAGCACCGCGTCGCGTACGTCAACGACGCCTACACGGCCGCCTTCGGGCCCCGCCCCCTCGGCGAGCCCGCGCGCGAGGCACTGCCCGAACTGGCCGAGCTGGGGCTCTTCCCCCTGCTCGACCAGGTCCTGCGCAGCGCGAAGCCACGGACCGTCAAGTCCCGCAAGGCGGCGAGCGGCCGTTCGTACACGTTCACGTGCACCCCGGTGGCACTGCCCCTCGGCGGCTCCGCCGAGGGGCCGCGGGAGGGCGGCGGCGTTCTGGTCTTCGCCGCCGACGTCACCGACCACGCCGAGGCCGCCGAGCGCCTGCGCGCCAGCGAGCGCGCCCAGCGCGAGACGGCCGTCACCCTCCAGAAGTCACTCCTGCCCCAGGAGCTTGAGCAGCCCGACGACCTGCGCATCGCCGCCACGTACCAGCCGGGCGGCACCGAGGCCGCGGTCGGCGGCGACTGGTACGACGTGATCACCCTCGGCGGCGGACGCACCGCCCTGGTCATCGGCGACGTCATGGGCCGCGGGGTGCGCGCGGCGGCCGTCATGGGCCAGCTCCGCACCGCCGTGCGCGCCTACGCCCGCCTCGACCTGCCCCCGCACGAGGTCCTCCAGCTCCTGGACGGACTCGCCTCCGAGATCGACGCCATGCAGATCGCCACGTGCGTCTACGCCGTGCACGATCCGAACGAAGGAAGCCTCTCCTACGCGTCCGCCGGGCACCTCCCCATCCTCGTACGCGACGAGAACGGCCTGATCCACCGCGCCGAGGAGCCCACAGGGCCCCCGCTCGGCACCGGCGGCTGGCAGCACACATCGGCATCCGTGCCGCTCGGCCCGGGCTCGACCGCTGTCCTCTACACCGACGGCCTGGTGGAGCGGCGCAGCGAGGACATCGACGAAGGCGTGGCGTCCCTGGAGCGCGCCCTGGCCGGCGCCACCGGCACGCCCCAGGTGGTGTGCGACCGGCTGATCCGCGCCCTCGGGGTGACCGCGGACCACGACGACGACGTGGCCGTCCTCGTCCTTCAGCACCCCGCCCGCACCGGCTCCGACGCCGAGCTCTTCCGCAACGCCACCCTGGAGCTCCTCGGCGGGATCGAAGCGGCACCACGCGCGCGTGCCTTCGCCACGGGTGTCCTCGCGAGCTGGCGCTTCGCCCCGGACCTGCACGACCTGGGAGTCCTCGCCGCCAGCGAACTGGTGGCCAACTCCCTCCAGCACGGCACGCCGCCGATGCGCCTGCGGCTGCGCCGCACCGACCGCCGACTGATCATCGAGGTGACCGACGGCGACGAGCACCTGCCGCGCCGCCGCCGGGCCGAACCCGCCGACGAGGCGGGACGCGGCATCGCCATCGTCGCCACGATCGCGTCGAACTGGGGCTCGCGCCGCACACCGGACGGCGGCAAGGCCGTCTGGTGCGAGTTCGCGCTGCCGAAGTAGCGCGCGGCTAAGCGTTGGCCGTCGCCGCCGGCTCGGTGGCCGCAGGACCGCCCTGCGCCACCACCGCGCTCTTGGCGAGCGAGGGCTGGTTCTGCACCGCGGTGAGCTGCCGCCCCAGGCGCACCGCGAGCACCGTGATGCCCAGCGAGAACAGCACGAACGTCACGATGTACGGGACGTGCAGCGCGGCACCCATCGGGCCGCCCACGGCCGGGCCGACCGCGAGGGCGAGCTGCTTCACCAGGGCGAACGCCGAGTTGTACTGCCCGACCATGCCGCCCGGCGCCAGATCGGCGACCAGCGGCGCGACGGTCGGCGACAGCATCGCCTCACCGAGCCCGAACAGCGCGTACGTCGAGATGAACGCGGCGGTGGCCATCGCCTGGCTGCCGTGGCCGACCCCCGCGTACCCCGCGAGGAGCCAGGCGAAGGCCCAGATCAGACCCACGGCGGCGATCACCCGGGACCGCTTGCGCCGCTCGACGAACTTCAGGACGGCGAACTGCGCGACGACGATCACCGCCGTGTTGGCGGCGAGCGCGATGCCCAGCGTCGAGGCCGAGATGCCCGCGGCCTCCACGCCGTACGCCGAGAGGCCCGACTCGAACTGCCCGTAGCAGGCGAAGAAGATCACGAAACCGAGCACACAGAGCTGCACCATGGCCTTGTGCTTCAGGAGCGCGCGCATGCCGCCCCGCGGTGCGGACGCGTCCTTGGGCATGGCGTCCTCGAAGGACGGCGCGTGCGGAAGGCGCACGGTCAGCGCGATCGCCGCCAGCACCAGGAACATCACGGACTCGATGGAGAACAGCAGCATGAAGCTGCCCGGACGGCTCTCGTCGACGATCTGGCCGCCGATGAGACCACCGATGCCGAGGCCCAGGTTCTGGAGGAAGAACTGCGTCGCGAAGGAGCGCGTACGCGTGGCGGGCGTCGACGACCAGACGATCATCGTCGCCAGCGCCGGCTGCATGACCGCCGTGCCCGCGCCGAGCAGCGCCGCGGCGAGGATGGCCGTCGGCTCACTGTTCGCGAGGCCCAGCGCGACCGCGCCCACGGAGGCCACGGCCGCCGCGCCCACGAGCACCGGAAGGGGGCCGCGACGATCGATGACGCGGCCTGTGACGGGCAGGACGATCAGAGCGGCCATGGCGAAAGCGGCGAGCACGATGCCCGCCGTACTGGCCCCAAGATCTCGCACCTGCGCCACGTAGACGTAGAGGAACGGGACCGTGAAACCGATGCCGAACGCGCTCAGCGCGCTGCCTGCCTGGATTCGACGCATCGCTGCGCCCATCGCCCTGGTCACTTTCACCTGCCTTAGGAGTGAGGGGTGAAGCCTTAGAAGTGAAGACTTCGAAGCTAAAGTACAGAGCTAAACTGTACACACCGAAGGACTTCGATGCCAAGCGAGGCCGTGCCATACTCGGCCCATGGGTGACACCCCCGGCCCGAGTGAGCCGACACTTGAAGAACAGATCGCCGCGTACCAGCGGGAGTTCCAGGACCTCGACCCCCAGGTGGAGGAGATCGTCTCGGCCCTCGGCCGACTGAACCGCCGCATGAACGTCGCCTACGGCCGCCAGACCGCGACCCTCGGGATAAGCAACGCCGAGTGGGAGGTCCTCAAGGCGCTGGTCCTCTCCGGCGCCCCGTACCAAATGGGCCCCGGCGAGCTGGCCAAGCGGCTCGGCCTCACGCCCGCCGCCATGACCCACCGCATCGACCGCATGGTGGGGGAGGGCCTGGTCACCAGGGACCGCGACGAGAGCAACCGCGTGCGCGTCATCGTGGAGCTCACCGCGGAGGGCCGCGAGAAGTGGCTGGAGGCGATGCGCCTCGCCACCGTCTTCGAGGAGGACCTCCTCCAGGACCTCTCCCAGGAGGAGCGTGGCGCCCTGGGCGAGGTGCTCACCCGGCTCCTGCGCCGTGTGGAGGACGCCCAGCCGGACGCCGGCGGCCGCCTCAACGACCTGGACTGAGCGCGCACCTGACGGCCTGACCGGCGGTCGCCCGACGGAGGTTGACAGCCACCTGCCCGATCCGTAAAGTTCTTCGGGTTGCCACGGAGCCGTAACGGTTCTGCGACAGCGAATCCCCGCCGCGGGTAGCGGCACAAAAACTCTGCACGACCTCCCAACGGATCGCATTCGGCATGCCCGAATTCAATTCCAAGGCTCGATTATGAGCCGCCGGGAAAACCCGCTAGAGTTTGAGACGTCGGAACGGCCCAACAGCCGGGAAGACAAGCCCCACTGACTGGGAATCAGGCCCGAAAGGATCTGATAGAGTCGGAACCGCCGGAAAGGGAAA